>JABFSN010000040.1 GCA_013140575.1 Phycisphaerales bacterium
CGCGGCGGGTGTTCGAGTGGTCGTTCTACAGTCAGGGCAGTGATGAGAAGCGAGTGGCGTCGGCGGACACGTTTACGGCGGCCGCCCTGCGCTTCTTCGGCGACACGGCGCTGGCCGACAGCCCGGCGGCGGCGTGGGACAAGGGGGTGCGGTTGGCGCAACTCGTCGCCCAGGAGCGGTCGCTGCTGGTGCTGGACGGGCTGGAGCCGTTGCAGCACCCGCCCGGTCCCGGCGGGAAGGGCGTTCAGGCGGGCGAGATCAAGGAGCCGGCCGTCGCGGCGCTGCTCCGCGGGCTGGCCCGTAACAACGCCGGGCTGTGCGTGGTCACCACCCGGGAGCCGGTGACCGATCTGGAGTCGTTCGCGGCCGCCGCGCCGCAGGTGGACTTGGAACAACTTACGGAGGAGGCCGGTTCGGCACTGTTGAAGCGGCTGCTCGAGCCGGAGGGCGGGAGAGGCGTTTACCGGGTGGAGAGCAGCGACGCGGAGCGCCGCACGATCAGCCGAGAAGTTAAGGGTCACGCTCTGACACTGCAACTGCTGGGCAGCTACATCCACAAGGCGCTGCGCGACGTGCGCCGCTGGCGGGAGGTGACGTTCGTCAAGGCCGACGCCAACGTGCAGGGCGGCCACGCCTTCCGGGTAATGGACGCGTACGTCAAGTGGCTGGGCGAAAGCGGGGATGCGGGGCCGCGGCAGTTGGCGGTGCTGCGGGTGATGGGGTTGTTCGATCGACCGGCCGATCCGGCGTGCCTGGCGGCGCTGCGGAAGCCGCCGATCGCGGGACTGACTGACGCGTTGGGCGGGATCAGCGACCAGGAATGGAACATCGTGGTGTCCGACCTGGAGTCGATCGGGCTGGCGACGACCGCGGTGTGGGAGCGGCCGCGGGTGAACGGGTATGACGAAGCAACGGCGCGGACGTCGATGATGGCGCAGAGCAAGAAACATTTCTACGACATCGGCGAGCCGAGGGAGTCCGCGCCGCCCACGGCGGCGCCGGCCGGGGCGGTCGCGGTAGACGTACACCCGCTGATCCGCGAGTACTTCGCGGCGCGGGTGCGCGAGGCGAACCCGGAGGCGTGGCACGAGGGGCATGCCCGGCTGTACGAGCACCTGGGCGCGTCGGTCCCCTATTGGCCGGAGGGGATGGAGGGGCTTCAGCCGCTGTATCAGGCCGTCGCCCACGGCTGTCTCGCCGGGCTGCAACAGAAGGCGTGCGAAGACGATTATCGGGATCGCATCCTCCGCGGCACCGGGGCCGGCGGGTTTTACAGCTCAAGTAAGCTCGGAGCGATCGGACCCGACCTCGGGGCCGTGGCCTGCTTCTTCGATGAGCCGTGGTCACGGGTGTCGGACAGGCTCACGGAATCCGATCGGTCGTGGCTGCTCAGCGTGGCGGGCTTCAATCTTCGCGCGCTGGGGCGGCTGACCGAGGCCGTCGGGCCGTTGCGGGCGGCGCTGGAAATGGCCGTGACGGCGACGCCCGCTAACTGGTATGGCGCCGCGATTCGCGCGTCCAACCTGAGCGAGCTGGAACTGACGCTGGGCGATGCGCGTGGCGCCGTTACTGACGGTGACCGGAGCGTGGAATACGCAGACCGGAGCGGGGATGAGTTTCAGCGGATGGGCAGGCGTACGACGCACGCCGACGCATTGCACCAGGTCGGTCGGTGGGAAGAGGCCCGAGCGTTGTTCGTTGAGGCCGAGGCCATGCAGGGCAAGAGGCAGCCGCAGTATTCCCGGCTCTACTCGGTGCCGAGCTTTCGTTATTGCGATCTGCTGCTTTCGGGCGCGGAGCGGGCGGCGTGGCGGCGGATCATGGATTTGAAACCCGAGAATTCAATTTCCAACGTGGCAAAGGAGTGCGACGAAGTAACCGAACGGGCGACGCAGACTCTGGCATGGGTCACGCCGCAGAACTGGCTGCTTGACATCGGGCTGGACAACCTCACGCTGGCCCGAGCGGAGCTGTACCGGGCGGTGCTGTCTAGAGGCAGCACGGAGGGATGCGAATCCGGGGCCGGACGTCGGTCGTCGGGCGACGCCGATCTGAATTGCGGCGTCGACGATGAGACGATGCCGATGGCGACGCTTCCCGCTTCGACTTCCGAACACCTGTCCGCCGCGGTGGACGGTTTGCGGCGGGCCGGGCAATTGGACGATTTGCCCCGCGGGTTGTTGACGCGGGCGATGTATCGGTTCGTGAACGGCGACGCCGACGGGGTGCGGAGCGATCTGGACGAGGCGTGGGAGATCGCGCGGCGGGGGCCGATGCGGTTGCACATGGTTGACGTCCACCTGCACCGGGCGCGGCTGTTCCGCGACCGGGGGGCGCTGGAGGAGGCCGCCCGGCTGATCGACGAGACCGGCTACCACCGCCGCGACGAGGAGCTGGCCGACGTGCGGGAGGCCGCGCGAGGGTGGTAGGTCAACAGCCTATCCCGGAAACCCCCTCACCCAACCTCTCCCCCGAGTACGAGGGAGAGGGGTAAGAGGGAACGGCGATTCAGGGGCGGGCAGGAAGCCGTTGCGGGGGAAGTTGGCCGGGTGCTATCGGATGCGGACGGGCGACTACCGCGTGCAGTTTCGGGTGGCGGGTGAAACGGTGGTGGTGGAACGGATCGGGCATCGGGACGGGTTTTATGATGAATGAAGACGCGAACATCAAGGCGGCGGTGACGCTGGACGGGCGGGATTACGTGATTGTGCCGCGGGCGGCGTTCAATCGGCTGACGTAGCTTGCCAGGGCGGCGAATCTGCCGGGATTGCCGGAACGCGACGCCGACGGCAATTATCCGGCCGTTCCGTATGCGCGGTCGTTGCTGGCGCAAAAGCTGATTCGGGAGCGTGTGGCGGCGGGGTTGACGCAGCGGGAGCTTGCACAACGGGCGGGGATACGGTTCGAGACGTTGTGCCGGTTGGAAGCGGGACGGCACACGCCGTCGATTCCGACGATTGAAAAGCTGGGCCGGGCGATGCGCGGCGCGGTCCCGGCGGACGACGCCCGCGACGCCGAAGACACGAACAAGCGGGGATCGGCGCGACGCCCCATCCGCCGCGGCAATCGGAAAGTCAAGGTGACGCGATGAAACGGCAACGGCCGCATGGGACGGGTTCGTGGTTCAAGCGGGAGGGACGCGGAGATCGTTCGATTTGCGGGCGAATCTGCCGACCGTGACGGTTCGTGCGGCTTACTCGAAACATCGGCGGGATGGCGTGCTGCCGTTGAAACGCGACACTGCGCAACTGCTGGCGTGCTGGCGCGACTGTGTGTGTGCAACCGACCGGGATGTCCGAGTGTTGACGTCGCTTCCGACGAAAACGGCCGACCTGATTCGAGCGGACTTGCGTATCGCCCGAGCCCGGTGGATTCGCGAGGCTGCCGAGAACTTGGAACGCCGCGAGCGCCACAGGTCGGAATACCTATGTTCGAAGGATGGCGCCGGTCGCGTCGTGGATTTCCACGCCTTGCGGCACACGTTTATCACGAATCTCGCCCGCGGCGGGGTTCACCCCAAGTTGGCACAGGCGCTCGCCCGGCATTCGACGATCACGCTGACGATGGATCGATACTCGCACACAGTCCTCGGCGAACAGGCCGACGCCTTGTCGGCGCTGCCGGACCTTTCGAACCGACCAGACCAGGAGCGGCACCGGGCGACGGGGACGTGTGACAACGACGCGGAATACTTGGCGTGTTGCTTGGCGGAACGGCATGCATCGAGAGCGCCGTTGGATTCAACGCCGTGCGCTGTTCGAACGCGACGAAGCGAATCAGGTGATGCACGTAACCCGTTGAATTCATTCAATGTTATGCGCCGCGATGCGTGCGTAGATTACGCCATTCCAACCATGAGGGCGGTGGGACTCGAACCCACGACAAACGGCTTAAAAGGCCGCTGCTCTACCGACTGAGCTACGCCCTCGGGGGTGGATCATCTTCGGACGCGTGCGGCCGGGGGTCAAGGCGGCGGCGCATTTCGCACGATGAGCGCGGAGTGCGTGGACGGTCGCGCGGGCCAGGTGCGGATCGCGTATGATCCGGGGGTGGTGCTAGGGCACGGATGATTCTTCGAGTCGCGGCACGGAGTTCAGGATCCCGGACGCAAGTCCGGGGCCGAAGGAGAACCGGCTCGCGGGCGCCCGGCTTTTCGGCATCATTTGCGTGCGGCCCGCCACTCGCGTGGCGGATTCTGATCAGGGCGCCCGACCCGAAGACTCGAGTGTGGCGGACGGGTAGCGCCGCAACCGACTCGCGCGGGGCGGGGATCGCGTATCCTGTACAGCGCAAGACCGGAACGGAATCGTACGGGTGCAAAATGTCCACGGAGAGCGGCGAGCGACAATTAGTGCAGTGGTTGAGCCGGATGCCCGCCACGCGCGACCCGCGCGTGCGGCTGGGGATCGGGGACGACATGGCCGTCCTCGACAGCGGCGGTCGGTGCGTTCTGATGTCGTCGGATATGTTGCTGGACGGCGTGCATTTCGACCGGACGATGCAGACGCTGGATGCGATCGGTTACAAAGCGATCGGGTGTTGTTTGAGCGATTGCGCGGCCATGGCGGTTCGACCCATCGGGGTTACGGTGTCGTTGGGGTTGCCGGGGGATTGGACGCTGGAGGATTCGAAGAGCCTGTACGGAGGGATGGGCCGGGCGTGCGACGGACATGGTTGTACTATCGTGGGGGGGGACACGACGGCGTGGGACGGTCGCCTGGCGATCGACGTGGCCATGGTGGCGGAGTGTTTTCCGGGCGTCGCGCCGGTGCGGCGGAGCGGGGGGCGTGTGGGGGATCGACTGGTGGTCACGGGACGGTTGGGCGGCAGCATCCTGGGGCGTCATATGACGTTTCCGCCGCGCGTTGCCGAGGCGCGGCGCATCGTCGAGGTGTTGGGCGAGCGCGTACACGCGATGATGGACATCAGCGACGGGTTGGCGCTGGACCTGCACCGGCTGTGCGGGGCGTCGGGCGTCGGCGCGCGGGTGTCTGAATCGCAATTGACGCAGGTGGTACACGATGATGCGCGGGAATTGGCGCGGATGGACGGCATGCCGGCGTTGGATCACGCGCTGACCGATGGGGAGGATTTCGAACTGTTGATTGCGATCCAATACGACGGCGACGTCGCTACGGCCGTGCCGGGTGTGCCGTTGTGGGCGATCGGCGAGATGGTGGAAACGGGTTTGACGATGGTCCACGTTGATGGCCACGAAGCGCCGTTGGGGCGGCGGGGTTTCGAGCATCTGCGATGACGGCGGCGGTGTTCAGCATGACGAGCGGATCGGCGGCGGAGACGCATGGATTGGGTGAGCGCATGGGGCGGGCGTTGGCACCGGGGACGTGCGTGGCGCTGATCGGTCCGTTGGGGGCGGGAAAGACGCAACTGGTG
>JABFSN010000158.1 GCA_013140575.1 Phycisphaerales bacterium
TCTTGCGGCCAGCCGGCCCCCGCGAGACACTGCCTTCCATGGCTCCGCCTCCAGGATATCCGGGTTCCTATGACTCCCGGTATCTTGGAGGCAAGCCAGTTTCCTTTTCAAGTGGACCTATTTAGTGTGCGCGCGGCGACCTTCAACATTTCGAATCCGGCCGTTCGTATTTACGGCGGCTTCAATGGTGGCGAAACGGCTCGGTTGACCTGCAGCGGCTCCGGGAGTTGTACGGCCCAGGAACCAGGCGACGATTGCGTGGGGGGCACGGGCACCTGTGTCGAGAATCGCCCCTTTGCGAGTCCTGCCATCCTCAGCGGCGATATTGACAACGACAACACTCTCGACACGGACAACGCCTACCACGTCGTCACTTACGACACCTACGACGCGAGCAACCACCCCGTCCTCGACGGGTTCACGGTCGAATACGGCTACGCGAACGGGTCCAATCCCGATAACCAGGGTGCAGCGGTTCAGATCCGTGATAACAGCCGCTGCATCCCGGGCGGCCCGATCCTCCGTAACTGCATCTTCGAGGACAACTACTCTAGCGGCCACGCAGCGGTCAACGACCACGCGGTGACAACGGAGATCCATGACTGCACGTTTCGTTATAACCTTGCCGGAACTGCGGCATCCACAGAAAGCAGGGGTGCGGGACTGCTTGTAGAGGTCGGAAACACTAAGGTAACTAACTGTATGTTCGATTCCAATACCGTCGTTGCCCTGGAGAACGACGATCACTTCGGTGAGGGCGGTGGCGTGTGGGTTGGACTGAATCGAGATTGCACGGTAGCCGGCGGTAGTTACGATTGCCAACAAGGATTCGATGAGGATTGTGACGGTGTCGGCGAGGCAATTGGAGTAGTGGAGATCAAGAATAGCGAATTCTGCAACAACGAAGCTGAGCGTGGTGGCGGGATTTATATCGACGCTGAAGAGAACAACGATCATGAGCCTGAGTACAGACCGGGTCCGAAGGTTAGGGTGATTGACTGCAGTTTCTACAACAACGTGACGTACGGGAGGTATCTACCTCCCGGTTTGCCTTATGTGCGCGGTGGCGCCGGTATCTGGAATGAAAGCGGGCAGGCCTTTAACGTGAGCAACTCGAGTTTCGTGGGAAACGAGGCCTATGGCGTTGATGGTCATGATGAGTGCGAGCAAAACGAGGAGCCCAAGCGAAGCAATGAGATTCAATACGGCGGCGCGATCTACAACATCGTTCCCAGCGGGATGTCCGGCACGACGGTGGATATCGACAACTGCCTGTTTCGAGAGAACAAGGCGGCGGCCGGCGGTGCCATTTACAATCTGGGCCCACTCGTAGCGTGCATCACCAACTGCGACTTTGAGTCAAATGTCGCCAAGCACTGGCACGAGGGTTGCGTAGGCAACCTGTCGGCGGGTGGAGCATCGTTTGACGCGGAAGACACCGTCATGTCGTATGTGAATTGCCGCTTTCTTGATAACTCAGCTGACCGCGGCGGGGCTATTTGGCAAATCTCCGTGACACATCTGGAGAATGGTCTGCTCGTTGGAAACCTGGCAACTACGGGAAACGGCGGTGCCGTATTGTTCGAATCGAACAAGAGTTGCCCTCCGCCAATGACGCCTTGCCCTTCGACAGTGACGAACTGTACTATTGTTGGCAACGACGCGGACGACAAGGGGGGCGGTATCGCCCGCCTGGGCACTCAATCGCTCAACGTTTTCAATACGATTCTTTGGGGAAACACCGCCGCGGGATCAGTTGTGGATGACCAATTGCATATAACAAGTTCAAACGGCGTCTCTCTGACATATTCCGCGATTGAGGATTACTGGTCCGAATGCGAGTTTTGGGGATGGGGCTGCGCCCTTTGGTTTATTTGCACGGTTCCGTGTGATGAGCACAATCTTGAGGATGACCCCGGTTTTGTAAGCGCTGCGGGCGGCGACTTTCATTTGGGCAGCACTTCGCCTTGCATCGACGTCGGGTCAAATGCTGACGCGCCGCTGGACACGTGCGACGTCAATGGCGACGAAAACACGAGCGAGTCAACGCCGGATCTGGATCTGGCCGCCCGTATCGTCGACGGCCCCGACCCGGGGTCAACCCCCACGGTTGACATGGGTTGCTACGAGTATCAGCCGTAGCGTCAGTTGATCTTGAGTGAGGGGTTAATCATCGGCCAAGTGGAGAGAGGCGGGCAATTCCGCTCGCCTCTCTACTTGCCGTCATCCGCCGGCTTGCGATTCACCCGCCGGTCGAACGGAATCATCCGCACCGGATACCCGACGGCCGTATTCAGCCAATCGCGTCGCGTGCTCCCCGCGAATTCCAGCAACACGTTCAGCATGGTAGCGTCGCGGGCTGCCGTGCGGCGCTCGTACGAGCCGATCAACCACGATTGACGGGCCGTCAACCACGTCGCCACCAGCAACTCCTGCCGGGCGTGGTCCACGGCCACGATGCGGTGATCGTCCATCGCCTTGCGGGCCAGCAGCCGCAGCGTTTCATCGAGACCGCCCGGCCGCAGCGGTTGATCGTGCAGAGGCGGCGACCCGGCAGCCCCGTCGCACAGGGCGAACAGCACCCGCCCGTCGTCGCCGGACTCCTCGACCAGTTTCGATTCGACTTCCCGCAAGCGCACCCATTCACCATCCAGACGCACCCGGAAACGATCCTGCAACCAGCCGTCCGCAACCGAGGAGACGTCGCCCGGCACGCCGGCCCGCAGAATCGCGGCCAGGACGCCGGCGTTAAACCCGTTCACGTAGTAGCAGACCCGGTCTTCCCGCGAAGGAAACGCATCGGGCGTCGAACGCGGTCCGCAGACGTTGATCCGCGCCAGGTAGCGGTCCAGCGGCTCGCGATGCGCGGCCAGGTGAACGTAATCGACCAACCCGTCGCCTACGTTCTCCCGCAACACCGTCGCCCAGTCGCGGTCGTCGTAGACCATCGGATCGGTGACAGCGGACCCGGCGTCGACGCCCGGTCCCATCTCTGCAATAACGATATCCGTCGTCTTCGGCCCGCACCCCGCGCATTCCCACCAACAGCACACGCCGATGACAAGCATTGGCACGCACGCCCTCGGACGAACCGTCCGGCGGCGTTGGGATGCACTCCGGGAATCGTGTACGGTTCGCAACGTCGAATGGCGCATGGGGTACCGCTACGCAAGGCTCCACCGCCGTCCGCGGTCCCACCCTGCCGCGGAACGACACGAAACCTGTCCTTGCCCCGAAGGGGCTACAGTCAGTAGCCGGGGGTGGAGTCCGAGACAGCGGACGACACCCCCGGAATGCGTTGCCGCCGTCCATTCAAGCCCCAGCGGGGCGAAAGCGGCCTTGTCCGTCATAAAACGCCTGGTGCAATACCACTAGAACAACGGATGGATGGTCAATCCCGTGGCCACCTTGGGATAAAAATACGTGCTCTTCTGTGGCATCAGGTCGCCCGCGTCGCTGACGTCGCGAAGCTGCTCCATGCTCGGCGCATGGCAGATCACCGCGAGCCCCTTTTCATCGGCCGCGATCCGCACGGCGTCGGCCTCGGCCTTCACGTATCGAATGTCGGGCGTCTTGCCGCCGGCCGCATACCCCGCGTACAACTCGTCGATCAAATACCGGTGCAGATAGGCGACGTCCAAACCGCGCCACGCCGCGCTCCGCGACGGCTCCAACTCCGCCAAAACCGCCCGATTCGTGAATCGAAGCGGCGCACGCTTGCCCGACGCCCCATCGACCACGGTAACCTCGGCCCGCTCCGCCGCCACCGTTTCGCAACCCGCCTCCCACGCCGCCAGCAGCCGGTTCATGGACATGTCGCCGACATTCACGAACACTCGATGCGTGGGCAAAATCAAGTTCCCCCCGTCGTCCATGCTCCCCAGCACCACCATCACATACCCCGACGGATGGCCGTCCGGCAGCGAACCGCCCAGTTGCTTCGCCACCCAGTCGCGATACGTCAACGCCGTCGTGTACCGATGATGCCCGTCGGCGATGTAGCACTTCCGATCGGCCACCAGCCGCACGACGTGGTCAATGACCACGCGATCACTGACGATCCACACGCGATGCTCGACGCCGTCGATCGTCCCGCGTGCAACCGGCTCGCCTCGCACCGATGCATCCAGCACCCGCGGCACGTCTTCCGACGGGTCGCGAAACAACGCGAACACCGGCGAAAGGTTCGCGTGCGTAGCCTTCATCAACGCCAACCGGTCCTCCTTCGGACCGCCAAACGTCTCCTCGTGGGCCATCACCGAACCGCTCGGCGAAAACGCCTCCAGTTTCAGCCGCGCGATAATCGTCCGCCGCGTGTATTCCCGGCCGGCGTATTCAAACACCTGGTGGTACGCGTACAACGCCGCTGCCGGCTCCTGCACGAGCGTGCCGTCCGACATCCATTTCTTGAAAAGCTGACCGGCCGATTCATAAACGTGTGGCGGCCCCGCCGATTTCGGCGGCACGTGCGGCAGATCGATGGCCACGATGTTCCGGTCGCTGCGAGCCAGCAATCGCCGCTTGTCGGCCTCATCCAGCACGTCGTATGGCGGGGCGATCAGGTCCGATACCCGCCCTTCCGATCGCGCGAAATCGTATCGCCAGCCCCGGAATGGTGCGATTTCGGCCATGAATCAAATCCCGTCCGACCGCATCGGCCGCCGCCCGACCGGTCCCGCCGAAACTAAACCGACCAGCGCCGCGACGCAAGGTTGGACCGAATTATGGGGAATCCATTCGGACCATCCCGTGGTCCCGCCGATAGAACCAATGGGTCTGCGCGAAGCGCGGTCGCTTCCGACCACCCGAAACAACCGAATCGGATGCCTCCATGCCGACGGACCAAAAACCGACACCCATCGTCGTGTTATTCAGCGGCGGGATCAACAGCACGGCCGCGGCCGCCCGCTACACCGACGGCTCAGCGCTCCATTTCCTGCACGTCAACCACGGCCAGCCCGCCGCCGCCGCCGAACGCGAGACCGCCCGGAGAATCACCGACGCCATGGCCGGTACGCTGCACGTCGCGGACCTCTCCTTCTCCACCGCGGGCGGGAAGTCCGCAAGCGCGACGAAAACCGGAAAGTCGAGCGACACCGACGACGCAACCGACGATGTGTCGTCGGCCAAACAAATCGACGAAGCCGCGAGCGGCCTGATGTTCAGCCTGGTCGGACTGGCCCAGCGACTGGCCCATCGTGTTGGCGCCGAGACCATCACCTGCGGCGTCTCGCAAATCTGCGACGAACAGACCCGCTCCTCGCGCACCGGCTGCGGCGATCCGCAACGCGGCCGCATTTTTCACCGCGCCCTGGCCATTGCCCTGGAAATGTCCCTGACCGCCCGGCACCGCGTGGCGTGGGAAACCCCGTTCATCGATTCACCGCGCATCGATATCGTCCGCGCCGGCATGCGCTTGGGGGCGCCGTTTCATCTGTCCTGGTCCTGTGATTCGACCGGACCCAAACCGTGCGAACGCTGCCGCGGGTGCCGATCACGCGCCGAGGCCTTCGAATCCGTCGGACAAGCCGACCCGCGCCTGGCCGTCGCGCGATAACCACACCACCCGCCCGACAGCACGGCACAAGATCGTGTCTATCGGGGTCTTTCGAAACGCACACGAACAAGATCGTCCGTAACTATTCAGCCGGCTGCAATGCCGCGACTGCGGCATCGGCCGGCGAACGAGCCGTAGGGCGGGTTTTACCCGCCGTCGCGTGGCACCGGTTCGCCAGGCCAACGGCGGGTAAAACCCGCCCTACACACGTGCGCCGCAAGCGTTCTCGTAGTCGCGGCATTGCAAATGGCTGACCTGTTACGTTCGTCCCGGAAACGCTTCTCCGACAGACATCTGCGAAACCTCGTCGCATGTCTTGAAATCAACCGTATCGAAGCGTAACCGCATGGTGGATACACACTAACTCCCGCCACACCATGACACGCTGCGCGCCACGGCCATCCTCAAACGGCAACATGGGTAATTCGGGCGCTCGGCGCAGACTATCAGCCTCCGCATCATTACCCCGGTGTCTATAATTGGAAATTAGAGTTCAATATCCTGTTGACACGAAGAAATCGTGCCGTACGATACTCAATCGCCGCTCGACACCCTGGCCCGGTGGAGCTACACGGGAAATTCCGGCTTACAATCCGTTCCGCGGCGTAGCACGCCGCGACGGCTCATGGAAAACGGCCTTGGCAAACAGTCTATTCAGGAGAATCCAGGTGCGCGTCATCCGTTATCGCCGTATCAGTCTCGCCGTGGCGCCCCTTGTCCTGTCCGCTTGCCAGCCGCATATCGTGTGGCAGCCCCTGCCCCGCGACGTAATCGTCGTCGACAGCGCGGCGGCCTTCAAGGTTGAGGGCGAGGGCAGCAGCCGCCGGCTCGCGCTGCCCAAGGAACGGTCGCTGTTTGAACGGCCCGATGCCAAAGAACTGCTCCTCTTCCGCATCAGCAAGGGCGCGTTGGAGCCGCGCCCATGCTCGATCTCCGACGGCTTCATAGCCGGCGAATTCCACGGCGGCGAAGAGTACCTCCTCCACGTTCCGCTGACGCTGTGGACGCAAAACAAATACAACTTGTTCTGCGGCATAACAGGGATACGTGATCTGGTACTGACCGCGGACCCTCGCTTCCTTGATCCGCTGTGCACGCGGGTGCTGTGCCCCGCGGAACCATTCTTCGCCGACCGCCTGCTCGACGAATTCCCTTACCTGCAACGGTTTCCCAACGAGTTTCCGCGCGAGAGATTGAAGCAGATGGAAATCGTGCCGATCCCAAAAGAAACCGGGGACGACTTCGCGGCGCCCCGTGGCGGATTCGGTGGCATCTGCGATCAGTGTTTCGGTCGCGATTGGGAGCGCGTGATAGTGATCGGCTGCCATTGGCCGCCGCCCCCGCCAAGACCTTGCTGGGCGCAGGCCGGACCCAGTCCCAACACGCTCGGACAGGTTGAGAACATTGCCAATCGCGAAGTCGTCGGCGGTATCAACGCCGCCGCCCCCCACCCCACCAACCCCCAGATTGTCTTCGCCGGAGGCGTCAACGGCGGAATCTGGCGATCCGACAACGCCACAGCCGCAAACCCCAACTGGATCCGCCAGACCGACACGGCCGAGAGCCTGTCCATCGGCGCCTTGGAGTTCGATCCGACCGACCCTTCCAACCAGACCTTGGTCGCGGGCATCGGTCGCTTCAGCAGTTTCTCTCGTCGGGGAGGCGCTCTCCCGGGTCTGCTGCGGACCACCAACGGCGGGACCGTATGGGCCGGGATCGACGGAGGCGGCACGCTACGAGGCTTGAATATCTCCGGCGTCGCGCCGCGCGGCGGCACCATCGTCATCTCCGTGAACACCGCCACGTCCGCGGCGAACGCCGGCGTCTGGCGCAGCACGAATACCGGCGCCGCTTGGACTCGAATATCCGGCGGCGCCGGCACCGGGCTTCCCGCGGGCGCCGCCTTCGACCTGGCCGGCGATCCCGCCAATCCCGCTCGCTTGTTCACCAATGCCGGCGGAAACGGCGTCTTCCGCAGCACCGATACCGGCGCGACATGGACTTCCGTCGGAAGCGCCGCCATGAACGGACTTCTCGCCGCCGCCGGAAACGTCGAGTTCTCCATCGGATCGAGCAATAACGTCTTCGTCGCCATTGTCGGCGGCGGCCGATTGTCGGGAATCTTCCGATCCGGGGACGGCGGCACTACTTGGACCTCCATGGACCTCCCCGCCGCCGCCAACGGCGGCCTGCATCCCGGCGGTCAGGGCGGTATTCACCTGTCCATCGCGGCCGATCGTACGAACGCCAACATCGTCTACGTCGGAGGCGACCGGCAGAACAACCCATTCCCCAACGTTTTTGGAGCGCGCGATTTTTCGGGGCTCCTGTTCAGGGGAAATGCATCACTGCCGGCCGGCAGCCAATTCACGCCCTTGACCCACGTGGGCACGACCTCCAACAGCTCGCCCCATGCCGATTCACGTGACATGGACGTCGACGCCAACGGCGTCGTGATCGAGGGCGACGACGGCGGCATCTACCGCAGAACGTCACCGCTGAACGCCGCGGGCGATTGGTTCTCAATGAACGGTAACCTTCAGACCACCGAGTTTCATGCCATCGCCTGGGACGCCAACGCCAACATCATCGTCGGCGGAGCCCAGGACACCGGCAGTCCGCAGCAACAGGCGACCGGCAACGTGACCTGGCAGAGCATTTCGACCGCGGATGGCGGCGACGTGGCCGTCGACGACACGTCGACGCCGGGCAGGTCCACGCGCTATTCGAGCAATCAGTTTTTGGGAAGCTTTCGGAGACGGGTCTTTAATGCTTCAAACGTTCTCCAAAGCCAGGTATTTCCCGCGCGCACCGTCTTGAGCGGCGGGGCGGCGCTCCAAGCGCAATTCTACACGCCGATCAAGCTCAACAACGTCGACGCCACCCGGCTCATCATCGGCGGCGCGAACTCCGTCTATGAATCTCTGGATCAAGGTGACACGCTGACCGAAATCGGCCCGGGGATCGTCGTCAACGGCACAGGCAACGACCCCATTGCGTACGGCGCTACCGGAAATGCGAATATGTTGTATGTCGGTTCCGCCTCGCGGGTACTCGTCCGTACAGCGGCGGCGCCCGCCGCACTGGCGCCATCCACGTACGCCGGTGGAGCCGTGGTGGACCTCGCCATCGATCCCGGCGCCCCCAACACCGCCTTCGCCGCGGATGCGACCAGGGTCTACATGACCGCCAATGCCGGCGCCACCTGGACCGACGTGACCGGAAACCTGGCGGCCCTCACCCCCGGCACGATTCGGTCGCTTGTGTTCCGCAGCGGTCTGAACCGGGCCGTGGTGATTGGTACCGACACGGGGGTCTTCATCGCTCCGGGTGCGGCGTTCAATTCCTGGAGTCGCTTGGGCGATTGCCTGCCGCGGGTGCCGGTCTATGATTTGGATTATGATCCGACGGATCGAAAGTTCGTCGCCGGAACCCTTGGCCGGGGCGCGTGGCTGCTGGAAAACCAGTAATATCGGAATAGGGGCATCTCATGGTCAATCGAATTCGGACCGAAATCGTCGGAGCAGCCGTCCTCCTTGCCGCGGGATTCCCGGGTGTAACCATCGCCCAGCCGGCCGATGAATCGTTCGCCCTACGGCCGGGGGTCGTCGTCGAGCCGCAAACCAAGCACATCTACCTCATGACTCCCGCCAGAGCCGTCGAGGCGCTCGACGCCGAAACCGGCGCCACGCTTTGGACCGTCTCGGTCGCCGCACAACCGCTGACCGTCGGCGACGGCCTCTTGGTTTGCCAGTGGGAACCCGACGCGCCCGACGACGCGCTCGACCTCATCGTCCTGAACACCAGGGAAAACGGCAAACGCGAATCGACCGCCAAAGTGGACCTCCCGGCCGGGGTCCGCGCCGGCATCGAACATGACTTGGGCGGTCAGTTTCTCGTTTACGCCGCCGCCGATCGAACCGACTCGTTTGTCAACTGGGAATTCCGCAGAGTCGCGGTGCGCGGAATGCCGACCGACGACGAACTGCCCGACGAAGCACTGCCCGACGGCGCCCCTCGTCCGGTCGAAAACAAGCAGGACACGCGCGGCGCTGTGAAGATCGAACTGCGAACCGGCAAGGCCGCCGCCGTGAATCCCGAAGAAGTGCCGCAAGACCGCCGGGCCTCCGCGCCGGAAAACCTGACCGGTTCCGAAGGCGCCCCGACGGATCCCACCCAACGCCTCTCCATCGACGGCGCCCACACGCTACGCAGCAAACGGATCGCAAAGGACGACACGTGGGACAAGTATGAATGGACCATTGTTGAGACCGCGACCGGCGCGAAGACCGGTCAAACAACAAGCCACCTCTCCCAGGCGGCGTTCATGGTTATCGGGGGTCGGCTCGTTTTCGAGACCGGCCCGTTCACCCGCCGAACCGACGCAGGCCTCGTCGAAGAGCCGCTGACGCTGCGTGCCGTCGATCTCTCAACCGGCAAACAAGTCTGGAGCCGGCCCGTCCGCGACACCGAGTACCGCGGCGACTACCCGCCGTGAAACGTCCGTCGGACCCGACCGTAGAACTCGACTGTCGGACTCGACCGTAGGGCGGGTTTCACCCGCCATCTCTTCGCCCGGAGGGCGCACGGTCTTAGCCAGGGGCTTCAGCCCCTGGACGACGGCCCCCATGTCTCTTCCGCCCGGAGGGCGCACGATCATAGACCGTAGGGCTGGTTTCACCCGCCATCTCTTCCGCCCGCAGGGCGCACGATCATAGCCAGGGACTACAGTCCCTGGATCGGATTCCCCATTTCTTTCCGCCCGGGAGGGGGGACGAAACTCGGTTTCCCTTTTGGGTGTGCTTATTTAATACCGGTAATGATCCGGCTTGTACGGACCTTCCACCGGCACGCCCAGATAATTCGCCTGCTTGGGCGTCAATTGCGTCAGCTTGACTCCGAGACGGTCCAGGTGCAGACGGGCGACTTTCTCGTCCAGCAGTTTCGGCAATACGTAGACCTTCTTTTCGTATTCGCCCGTGTCGCGGTTGCCGTATAACTCCATCTGCGCCAACACCTGATTGCTGAAGCTCGCGCTCATCACGAAACTCGGGTGCCCCGTCCCGCATCCCAGATTGACCAGCCGCCCCTCGGCCAGCACCGTCAGCGTCTTTCCGTTCGGCCAGACGATCTGATCGACCTGCGGCTTGATCGTCCGCCGCTTGAGCTGCCGGTCGTCAAACACCGCCGCGATCTGAATCTCGCTGTCGAAATGCCCAATGTTGCAGACAATCGCCTGGTTCTTCATCTGATCCATGTGCGCCCGGGTGATCACATCCACGCAACCCGTGGTCGTGACGAAGAGGTCCCCGAGCTTGCAGGCTTCGTCCATGGTGATGACTTGATAGCCCTCCATCGCCGCCTGCAACGCGTTGATCGGATCAATTTCGGTAATGAAGACCGTCGCCCCCAGACCGCGGAACGACTGCGCGCACCCCTTCCCCACGTCGCCGTAACCGCACACCACGCACTTCTTGCCCGCGATCATCACATCCGTCGCACGCTTGATTCCGTCGACCAGGCTCTCGCGGCAGCCGTACAGATTGTCGAACTTGCTCTTCGTGCAACTGTTATTCACATTGATGGCCGGCGCCCCCAGCGTGCCCTCTTGCACCATGCGATAAAGCCGGTTTACCCCCGTGGTGGTCTCTTCCGTGATGCCGAACAGGCCTTCAAGCATTTCGGGATACTTCTCGTGGATGAGCTGCGTCAGGTCGCCGCCGTCGTCCAGAATCATGTTCAGCGCCTGACCGTCCGGCCAGCGCAGCGTCTGCTCGATGCACCAGTCGTACTCTTCCAGCGTCTCGCCCTTCCACGCGAACACCGGAATGTCCTCGGCCGCGATGGCCGCCGCGGCCTGATCCTGCGTGCTGAAGATGTTGCAACTGCTCCACCGGACCTCGGCCCCCAACTCCATCAACGTCTCGATCAACACCGCCGTCTCGATGGTCATGTGCAGGCAACCCGCGATCCGCGCCCCGCGCAACGGCTTGCTTCTGCCGAACTCCTTCCGCAACGCCATCAGACCGGGCATCTCGTGCTCGGCGATAATAATCTGATCGCGGCCCAGCGCCGCCTGCCCCAAATCCTTCACCTTGAAATCCTGCACCATCGTCGCCGTCATCGCATCATCCTCCATTCGGTTTCCGGTCTTTCGCTACTCGTTCGACTCGTCTTGATTCCCCGGTGACACTGGCAATCGTACCCCTGCTTCTCGGGTGGCGCGGGCAAGCGTACTCGCTTGCCCGTGTCTTCAGCTCCGTGCGCAATCGCCCTGATTCGCCGCCGACGCCTGCGGTTCCGTTCACTCCGGTCGCTCGGCCGTCAACGTGAACAATTCCGGGGCGTCGACCGCAATACCGCCTTCCGCGTCCGTCGGCAGTGGAAAAGCCTGCACGCGGCTGAAACCGGCCGCCGCCGTCCATGTCTCAATTTGCGCCGGCTCGAATCCCCACCACCGGTCCTGCATGCGCTCGTGAAACGACTCCAGCCGGTGGGCGCACTGTTCCACGATCAACAATTTCCCGCCCGGCCGGATGATCCGGAACAGCTCCCGCAGCGCTTCCTCCGGCGACGGCACATGGTGCAGTACCAGCATCGCCGTCGCCAGATCGACCCGCCCGTCTGCTATCGGCAACCGGCCCAGGTCCCCGCGCCGAAACGTCACGTTATCGGTCTTCTCCACCGCGCATCGCTTCCTCGCCACGTCCAGCATCGCCGCCACCGGATCGACCGCGATCACGTTTGCGAAGCTCCTCGACAGCAGCGGCAGCAGGAATCCCGTTCCCGTGCCAATATCCGCCACCGTCCACTCCACCGGCAGCAGCGACGCCAACGCCTCGAACTGGAACCACCGCCCGAACGCCTCGATCCGCAACTGATCCCATCGATGACCGACGCGGACGAAAAAATCATCGCTCCGGTTTTGCCGTTCGCCCAACACCCGGTCGAGCCGCTCCTGCACCGCCCGCGGCAACTCCTGTTCCATCGCCCATTCGACCATCCGCGATGCCAGCGCCGTTCCGTTGCCGGTCCCGCCGGCATCCGTCGCGGCCGAATACATGATCGCCGACCCGTCCCGCCGATCGCGCACCAGCCCGGCCTCGCGCAGCACCTTCAAATGACGCGACACCGATGATTGCGGTTGCCGCAGGCAGGCCACCAATTCCGACACGCTCATTTCCTGCCGCGCCGTCAGTTGCACGATCGCGTGCCGCTGCTCGTCAGCCATGGCCTTGAAGAGTTTTTCCGTTCCCATGATCTATCCGCATATCCGAATATCCGCATATTAGGATATATCGGCACCCAGTCAAGTCCAATACATCGTCACGGCGTTTCAAGCGGCTGGGGGGCGGCGTTGATGACGGCCTGCACGAACAGGTTGATGTTGGCTGGGCGGATTTCAGCCGACGCTTGCATTTTTTGGATTTGTTCGTCCACCAGCTCATTAAATCGTGCGTCGCGATAGTGGTCGATCAACTGGGGTTGCACGGCCGCGAAATCGGGTTCGCGGGCCGGTTCAATTTGGGAGGCGCGGACGATGAAAAACGCATCGGGGATCTCGATTACATGGCTTATATCGGACGTTGACGGCAGCGCGTATAGCGCTTCCACGGCCGGCTCATACCGCGCGCGCAGACTGCCGCGCGTGACCCAACCCCACTGCCCACCCTGTTTGGCGTGTATGTCACGCGAATGGGTGCGGGCCAGTTCGGCGAAATCGGCGCCGGCGACCAGTTGCGCGCGAAGCGCGTCGGCATGACGCCGGGCGGCGGCGCGGGCGGCGGCGGCCTGGTCGTCGTTGGGAACGGTCACGCCGTCCGACAATTGGGACAGAACGGATATCTCGATCAACTGCATTTGGCGCCGTTCGGGCGCGGCAAGTTCGTCGCGCCGGCCTTCAAATACTTTCCACAACTCGTCGCGGGTGGGGTCGGCGATGCGCGGGACGATGGTCATGCGCAGCCAGCGGGAGATGGTCAGCTCGCGGCGGATGCGGTCGCGTTCACGTTCCAACGAGGTGTTCTGATCGGCGAGGGCCTTTTCAAAACGGGTTTGCCGGCCGTCGAATTCGGCGTTCACTTGCTCGCGGATTTGCTGATCCACCATGCGATCGACCTGTTGTTGTTCGGACTCGGTGATGTTCTTGGATGCTTCCTGGTAAATCATGGTGTCGCGGGCCAGCAGGCGGGTCCGGTCGCGGACGGCGGCCATCAGATAGTCCGCGTACTGGTCGGCGGGCATGGACTGTGAACGCTTCAGCAGGTCCGCGCGAACCGGCTGCAAAACGTCGTCGACGGTGATGGTGCGGCCGTTGACCACCAGAACGGAAACGACACTCCCACCGCCCGCGGCGTCGGGAACGAACGCGGCCTGGGATTCGGCCGGGGTGTGGTTCGCGTCGCCAGCGCCTGATTGTCTTGCGCGGTCGGACGCATCGGACCAACGGTTCGGTTTGTCTTGGGCGCAGCCTTGGATGGACCCGACGAGGGCGGCGGCGATGCAGCCAGCTAGTACTAGAACGCCAAGCTCGCGTCCCCGGTGATGGGTTCTTTCGCCCCGCTGGGGCTGGTTTGGAGGGGGTGGACGATTCCGGGGGTGTCGTCCGCTGTCGCGGACGACACCCCCGGCTACTGACTGCCGCCCCTTCGGGGCTGGGGAGGCTGCGGCGCCACGACGGTGCCGGTTTCGTCGATGGTGACCCAAGTCGTCATAACGCAGTAGTACCAGGACGCACACGACGTGACTCTTCCGCGGGCGTGGGCCCGCGGCTCTGAACTGACCCATCATGCATCGTCCCCTTGCCATCAAACCGCAGACAGACGAGGCGTTCGCCACGGACGTACGTGATTAGCGATTGCCGCATCACTGGTGCGAGAAGTAAAGCTCGTGCGTGTTTAGCGTGGTCGCGGGTTGCCTGCCACGGCAGGCATGAATGTAGCCCCGCGTTTCAACGCGGGGTACGCCGCCGTCTTGTTCACGCCAAGTCCCGAAGGGACGGCTGAAACGCCGCGTTCGCTTTCAGCCGTCCCTTCGGGACTAGCCGAATCGAAAACGAGGCGTCATCCCAGCACTGAAGTGCTGGGCTACCTTCATTGCGTCCCGTTGGGACGCTAAACACGTCCAGATTCTCGCACCAGCGGACCACATACCCGCGGACGCAACCGCCCCGGACATTCAGACCCGGAACCACGGGTCAGGATAGCGGCAATCGCGGTGGGTACCAAGCGGTAGGCCGCTCCGGTCGGGTTTGTACGTCGCATTGGTCCGCGGCGGCTTCGCAGGGTTTCGTCGGCCCGTTGGGGGGCGTAGTATGACAGCGCTATTCCCGCTTCGCGCCATGTACGGCGGGCCGGAACGGAGGATCAGAACCCGCCCCGGGAGTGGCGGGCGGAGCGGAACCGGCGTTCGTCGCCGGCGGACTCCGGGCGCCAACTTCGTTCGGCCCCGGACTCCCGTCCGGGGTTCTGAAACCGACCGGCGAATCGACGGTACAGGGCAGTCAATCCCTGTCATAGCGCTGTCCTAGTGTTCCGTCGCAGCTAATGATTCGGGTTGGGTGGCACGGACAACGGTACTCCGTTGTCCGTGTGCGACCGGTCGGGACGTCGAAATCGCAGTCCACGCCGAAAGTCGAAGACCACGGGCAAGCGAGTACGCTTGCCCGTGCCACCCCGAAGAATTAGGTGCGACGGAGCACTAGTAGGATTGAAGAAGATGGCCGGATTGGACTATCGAACGGCGGGCGAATCGCACGGGCAGAAACTCGTGGCGCTGATCGAGGGGATGCCCGCGGGCGTTGGCATTGACATCGAGTTGGTCGACGGCGAGCTGCGCCGCCGGCAAGGCGGGTATGGCCGCGGGGGGCGGATGGCCATCGAAAAGGACACGGTGACCGTCGTGTCGGGGTTGCGCCGCGGGGTGACGATGGGATCGCCGATCGCCCTGGAAATCGCCAACAAGGACTGGCGCATCGACGACGCTCCGCCGGTTCATCGGCCACGCCCTGGTCACGCCGATCTGGCGGGCAGTCTGAAATGGCTGACCACGGATTGTCGCGAAACGCTGGAACGAGCGTCGGCCCGCGAAACGGCGGCGCGGGTGGCGGCCGGGGCATTGGCCCGATGCTTGATCCGCGAATTCGGAATCGAGACGGTGGGATTCGTGAAGCGGATCGGCGAGGTCGAGGCCCGGATCGACGCGGAATGGCGGGTCGAGGAACTGGTCCGGCGTCGGAACGCCAACGAGGCCTATTGTCCGGACGAATGGTCGGCGGCCGCGATGATCGGGGCGATCAAGCAGGCCAAGCGAGACAAGGACACGCTGGGCGGCATCGTCGAGGTTCATGTACACGGCGCACCGCCGGGATTGGGCAGTTGCATGCGCCGGCAGGACAAGCTGGACGGACGGTTGATGCAGGCGGTGGGGTCGATTCAGGCGATCAAGGCCGTTGAAATCGGATTGGGTTTCGGGGCGGCGGCGCTGCCCGGCAGCGAGGTGCATGACGAGATCGGGTACGATGCGGCGCTGCGCGACACGGCGTCGCTGGGGTTCACGCGCACGCGGAACAATGCCGGCGGAATCGAGGGGGGCATGACCAACGGTCAGCCCATCGTCGTTCGGGCGGCGATGAAGCCCATCAGCACGCTGTTGCGGGGCATGGACAGCGTGAACCTGATCACCAAGCAACCGGAACGCAGCGATTACGAACGCAGCGACGTGTGCAGCGTGCCGGCCGCGTCGGTGGTGGCGGAAAACGTGGTGGCGTTTGAAATCGCGCGGGTGTTTCTGGACAAGTTCGGCGGGGACACGTTGACGGAGGTGCGCGCGGCGTACGAGAATTTCATGGAGGCCGCCCGCGGAATCGGTGGGCCGACGTAGTGACTTGACGCAGCCGATATTACGGGTCGCGGGGCACGGACGGCGGTGCGTAGGTGTTCCGCGTTTCCCGCTGGTTGCCTGCCACGGGCAGGTTTGAATGCCGCGTGTTTCAACACGAGGTACGCCGGCATCCCGACGGCGCCGGGTTCTGTTGGCACGGCGGAAACTCCTCGCGTTCGACTTCAGCCGTCCCTTCGGGACTAGGAATCGAACGCGGTGCGTTATCCCAGCACTGAAGTGCTGGGCTACATTCATCGCGTCCCTGCGGGACGCTTGTGTAGGTACTCATAATTGTCGCAAGTTATCCGACGGCTTTTCGCGTGTGATTGGATCGGTGCCAGGCGTCAGCTCCCTCACGGTCGCGGCTCGGAAACGATGCGAACATCATGACTAACTACACGAGTGGACTGTCAAGTTTTCGTTTTCGGGTGATCGGACGCAAGGCAGCCTGCGGGTCTGCCGCCCCTCCGGGGCTTATTCGTCGGCGTGAGGGATCCGGGGGCTGACGCCCCCGGCTACTGACTGCCGCCCCTTCGGGGCTGGGAGGGCTCCTTTGCCCTCGCGGCGTGGATTTCGCCGATCGTGATCGGAAACGTCCTGGCTTAGTAGTACGAAGTGCGTGTGCCATGCTACGTCACCGACGAATACTGCTGATCGTGTGCTGCCTGATGGTGGTCGGGTCGATTTCGGCGACGCTGGCGTACGCGTATCGTTTGCGCAGCTCCGGGTACCGGGAGCTGGTGCAGGCGCGGCTGTCGGACAAGTTGAGAATGCGTGTGTCGCTGGGCTCGATCGAGCCGCTGTCGCTGCGGGCGCGGCGGTTTCACGACGTGCGGTTGCGCTTGCCGCGGCGGGACGTGGAGGTGTTCCGCTGCGGGCAGGCGGTCTGGCATGATGAATCGACGAGCGGAGCGCCCGGTTTTTCGCTGGACCTCCGCGACGGATGGATGCTGGCGGGCACGGACGAATGGGACCGTGACGACTACCGGGCGATGCTGCTGGGCGGATTGGGGCACGATTTCGCGGCGCTGGGCATTAAACGGATTACGCTCGACGACATCGACCTGCAATGGTCCCACCCCCGCTTCGCGCTGATGTCGGAAGGGTGCAGCGGCGACATCGTGTTTCGGGGCGACGGCACGGCCCGGGCCACGCTGGCGGCGGACCGTTTGAACGGCGCGCCGGTCGACGAACCGATCAGCATTGTCGCGGACCTGACCCCCGGACAGGCGCCGCAGTTCCACCATGTCGTGCTGAAGTTGCCGGAGATTCCCATCGCGGCGTTGAAACTGGACGCGCTGGTCGGCGGCGCCGTGACGCGGGGATCGTTCACCGGGCAATTGGCGTTTCGTCAGCGTGGCACGTCGTGGTCGGTGGGCATTGACGGCCGGGTGCGGAATGCCGAACTTCGTGAATTGAGCGCGGCGCTGCCGGGTGGTCCCTATGACGGCGGACTGGACATACAGGTGGACGAGGCCACGATTGACCAGTCGGGTTTGCGGGATCTGCGATTCAGCGGGCGGCTGGATGGATTGTCGGTCGGGCAACTGGTCCCGATGTTTGGACTTCCGCCGCAGGCGGGCACGGTCGCGCTGCGTGTCCATCAGGCGGCGTATCAGTCGGGACGAATCACCTATTTGAGCGCGGAAGGATCGGCCGGCGGGCTGTCGCTGACGGACTTGTCGACGCTGATCGGACGCGGCAAGATTACCGGAACGGCGGACGTGACGATCGAATCGATGATGGTGGTTGACGATCGGTTGACGCTGGCGGCCGTGACCATTGCGGCGACACCGCCCGCCGGCGCCGCGGGCACGATCGACCGGGTGATGTTGCAAAATGCATCGCAACGGCTGTTGGGGTTCGACGTGACGCCCATGCTGCCGGAGTCGACGGAATTCATTGAATACGAGAAACTCGGCGTCCGTCTGGACCTGAATGGCGGCGCGTTACGGGTCCACGGCACGCACGGCGACGACGGGCGAACGATACTGACGGTGAACCTGTTCGGCCGCCCGCTGGGGGTGATCAAGGAGCCGAAACGATCGTTCGACGTGTCCGGGTATCTGGACGCGATGACCCGGCGAGTGGGCACGTACGATGCCGATCAACTGCGTGAATGGTGGCGGGCGCGCGAAGCGGGCGGCGACGAGGGAATGTAGACGGGCGGGATTGGACAGGATTGACAAGATTGACAAGATTGGGAGGAGAATCGGAAATGCGGGGGTTGAACGATTGAACCGGTGTCATCTTGTCAATCTTGTGAAACCTGCCCATCACGGGGGAATTCGTCCGGCTGATCGCCGAGAGCGCTGTTAACTGTCATGGCCAGTGTGACGGATCAACAAACCCGATCGTATCGCTTTTACGAAGCCTGCGTGGTCGGGTTTGTGACGGTTCTCTTGTGTTCGAATCTGATCGGGCCGGGAAAAGTTTCGGTTCTGTTCGGGTTTTCTTTCGGTGTTGGGAATGTCTTCTTCCCCATCAGCTATATCTTCGGCGACGTGTTGACCGAGGTCTACGGGTATGCGGCGGCGCGGCGGGCGATCTGGCTGGGGTTCGCCGCGATGCTCTTTGCTTCGGCGATGTCGCTTGTGGTCGTGCATATGCCCGCAGATCCGGCCGAAGCGCACAATCAAGCGATGCAGCCGGCGTTGGAGGTGATTTTCGGAAACACGTGGCGGGTGATCGTGGCGTCCATGCTGGCGTTCTGGGCGGGCGATTTCGCGAATTCCTATGTATTGTCGCGAATGAAGGTCCTGACTCGCGGCCGGCATCTATGGACGCGAACCATCGGATCGACGGTTGTCGGTCAGGCGATCGACAGCGTCGTTTTGTATCCATTCGCGTTTCTGGGGGTTTGGTCTTACGCGACGATCGGTAAGGTGGTGCTCGTCAATTGGGTATTCAAGGTGGCGATCGAGGTGGTGATGACGCCGGTGACCTACCGCGTGGTCGGTGCCTTGAAGCGCGCGGAGCAGGTCGATGTCTTCGACGACGGCGTCGATTATAATCCATTCCATTTGCGGCGATGAGGCGCGGAATAGGCGTGACAGGTCGGCCCATTGCCGTGCGACCACGGTCAAGACACATCTAATGCCCGTTTGCAGGGCGGGTATTACGGGCCGTCGCCCTCCGGGCGAAAACGAAGAAGAAGAGGGAATGGAGAGCGGTCACCAGGGACTGAAGTCCCTGGCTACGATCGTGCGCCCTCCGGGCGAAGAGCAAAAAGAGGTGGGCAGTGCCCACCCTACGTAGCGCATCGCGAGCATTAATCGAAGGCTACTTGCGTTCGTACAGTGCCGCGCAGTCTTCCAGGCGATTGCGGCCGTCGGCGTAGACGGCGAATTGGCCGCCGGACCAGATGGAGGCCGAGCCGAATCGGCCGTCTTTCGCGAGGGCGTACATTTTCACGTCGAAATTGGGTCGGCCGTCGTCTTGCCGCAATCGCTTGTCGGTGGTGTGTTTGGCGATGCGTTTCAGGACTTCCAGACAGGCGTCGGTGGGGGCGGTTCCGGCGCGCATCAATTCGACCGCCGCGAATGCTCCGGCATTCTGAATAACGGATTCGCCGCGGCCGGTGCTGCCCGCGGCGCCGATTTCATTGTCCACGTACAGACCGGCGCCGATGATCGGTGAATCGCCGACGCGGCCGGGGATTTTGTAGCTGAGCCCGCTGGTGGTGGTGACCCCGGCGATGTTGCCGTTGGCGTCCAACGCGGAACAATGAATGGTGCCGTAGGTGTATTGGATTTCGCGGGGGGCGGCGGAATGTTTGTCCTTGTCGGCCGGTTCGAGCGGCGGGAGCCAGTCGTCGTCTTGGGAATGCGATTCCTTCCATTTGAGCCATATCTTGCGGGCGTCGTCGGTCAGTAGATTGATCTCTTCGAAACCGTGAGCGCGGGCGAAACGCAGCGCCCCCTCGCCGACGATCAACACGTGGTCGGTGCGCTGCATCACCAGTCGCGCGACCTGCGACGGGTGCATGATGTTGCGGAGGGCGGCGACGGCGCCGGCTTTGTGGGTGGGCCCGTGCATGACGGACGAATCCAATTCGACGATGCCGTCTTCGTTGGGCAGGCCGCCGTAGCCGACGGAATGATCGTTGGGGTCGGCTTCGACGATGTTCACGCCGGCGATGACGGCGTCGAGCGGATCGGCGCCGGCGGCGATCATGTCGGCCGCCTTCTGCGTGGCGGGCAGACCGTTGGCGCTGCTGATGATGATGGGGGGAGCGCCGCGGAGTGCTGCCGGCTGTTTTGAATCGGACTGGGCGAATGCGGCCGTGCCGGCCAATGGGGCGGCGGCGGCCGTGGCGATGAACGATCGTCGAGAAACGGTTTCGGACATAGGGCGTCACCTTTTTGAAAGCACACGGATGCACAATCCATGCGACGGGCGAATTATAGGCGTTCACAGCGACGGCGCGAAGCGGGGCGCGATTATCGGGCATTGGTCGATCGTGGACTGAAGTCGGATCATGGCGCGCCCGATATCAATCGTAACGTGGATTCGAGCGGTGGATTTGCGCGGCCACGCGGGTCCGCGAGCTTGCGCTCGCGGCTCTGAAAAGCGAGCGCGATTCCCCATTGGGTTTTTGATCACCGCGCGAGTCGCGAAGGGCTCAGTAGGGCATGATCGAGGCGATCAGCAGTTATTCCGGTGCGGTTCACGCGGCCAACGCGATGCTCCGCGAATTGGGGTCGGCGCGAGCGGTGGGTCGCGGCGGCGAGTCGGAACGGGTGTCGTCGGCCGATGGCGCGCGCGGAGCGCGCGGCAAGAGCGAGTTGACGGAAGAGGAGCGTCGCGAAGTCGAGAAGTTGAAGGAGCGCGACGCGGAAGTTCGGCGTCATGAATCCGCGCACAAGGCCGCGGCCGGTTCGGCGGCGAAGGGCGGTCCGCAGTTTGAATACGCGACCGGTCCGGACGGGCGGCGGTATGCGACGGGCGGCGAGGTGCAGATCGACACGTCGGAGGTGCCCGGCGACCCGCAGGCGACCATCGCCAAGATGCAGCAGGTCCGTCGCGCGGCCCATGCCCCGGCCGAGCCGTCGTCGCAGGACCAGCGCGTCGCGGCCGAAGCGAGCGCGATCGAATCGCGTGCCCGATCGGAACTGGCGGCCGCACGGCGCGACTCGGGTGCGGTCGGGGGACGGGAGACCGCCGGCAATCGAAGGCGGTTCGCCAGTGACGGAGTCGGTCATCAACCCCCGGGCCGGTTCATTGACGTAGTGGTGTGAATGCTCCCAAGTCCACCGCGCCCTTGTATGGACGCGGTTTTACCACCGATTATTGTTCTCGGCGGCATCCCATCCGCTCACGGGCAAGATGCCCGTGGCACGGACGCACCGCTAAATAAAAACACACAAAAGAGAAACCGGGTTTCGTCCGCCCTCCGGGCGGGAGTTGGACAGGGGCTGTCGTCCAGGGACTGAAGTCCCTGGCTAAGATCGTGCGCCCTCCGGGCGAAGAAAAACGCGCCATGATGGAATCGGTCTCCTTATTCTGTGGTTCTATTTAGCACCGAAATCGTTAGTGCTACGTCGAGCGTGTGGCTGCAAGGCCGCGGCGTGGGGTCAGACGTCATCGGTGATGCGATCGGCGTCGACGCGGGTGGCGACGGCGGCGAAGACGGCGGCGGCGCCGGTGCGGCGGAGGACGCGGGCGCATTCGTCGAGGGTGGCGCCGGTGGTGGAGACGTCATCGATAAGGCACAGGGTCGCGCCGTCGATGTGGACGCCGGGGATGGTCGAGAATTTGCCGCGGATGTTCGCGGCGCGTTCGGAGTGGGGGACGTTGAATTGATGGGGACCGCCGGTGACGCGGCGCAGGATGGGTGCGATCGGGATTTTCGTCCGGCGGGAGAGATTTCGGGCGAGCAAAGCGGGGGCGTAGTAGGCGCGGCGCAGCGAATGTCGCCAATGGGTGGGAACGATCACCAACGCGTCGACGGTGCCGGTCCAATCGGCGAGCTGAAGCGCGTCGAATAGAATTCGGCCGAACACGTCGTCGAGTTCGTCGCGGCCGTGGTATTTGAAGGCGCGAAGAAGCGTCGCGGTGGTGCCGGTGTAACGGCCGGCGCGAACGGAGGCATTGATTTGTCGATTCTTGTCCCGGCAGAACATGCAGCCGGCGTCCTGCACGCCGAAGGGTCCGACGCTGTGGGCACAGCGCGGGCAGGCGGGGGCGGACATTTCGACGGTCAGTGATTCTTGGCACGCGGAACAAAAGTGTGGGTTGTCGTCGACCAATCCGCAGCCGCAGCAGACGCACGTCGGCGGGTAGATGACATCCAAAGCCCGTTTGGTGAAACGTTGTACGTATGAATGCAGGGCCGCGGTCATTGGCGGTAGATTACCGCCGGTCGGCGCTTTCGCAAATCGTTTAACAACTGTATACTATTTGCATGGTAAAAGCGTTTTTGAATGGGGGGCGGACGAAGCGACCGGCGATGCCGGTGAACGTGTTTGGCGTATTCCATTTATTTGAGGGCACCGGGCGCAGGCCCGGTGATGGGAGGATCGAAGGCGCCCCGCGTTTTAAGAAACCCCGGGCTTGCGCCCGCGGCTCTGATTCGGGGTTCCCGACGCTAAACACGTCCCTGCCGGTCAAGGCGTCGGCGGCGGTCTGCGTGGTGGTTTGCGTGGTGGGGATGGCCGGCGTCGCGCGGGGGCAGGCGCGGGCGGCGGACGTGGTGGTGGCGCGGGTGGAGATGCGGCCGTTGCCGAGCACGATGACGCTGGTGGGGCGGGTCGAGCC
>JABFSN010000221.1 GCA_013140575.1 Phycisphaerales bacterium
CCAGTACACCGTCGGCACGGCGCCCGCGTCGGCACGATTCCGTTGTCATCGTGACCACCGTGCGTAACGTCAGCCGCCCGCGATGCCGGCAACGACCGATCAGCGTCGTGCACGGCTCGCGGCGGTGATATCCACGGCTCACCCAGCCCGCGTTCGGCTCGTCGCTCCCCATCGCCAATTCGAACGACAACCGGGGATCGACGGCCACCGTCACCCGACCGCCGCCGTAATCCACCGCGAATTGGTCGTCCCCGCCCCTCTCCACCAGGCAATGCTCGCCGCAGTGCAGACGGAAGGCGAAATCGTGGTCTTCCGACGCGTCGAATTCGTCGGTGATGACGATTTCGCCGCAACGTCCACTCATCTCGATCGTTCGTCGGTGAACGACCGGGTCGGATAGTCGAGTATACCCGTTTTGCTCGCCGGATACGAGCCCGCCGTCGTCGGACGGCGCCCACCGCAGGCAACGGGCCTCGGCCCGCCGACCCCACAAAAACGATCCCAACAGCTCCGATTGGTCCAATCCGTCCACCGTGACCGTGTTGTGGGCTCGGGTACTACGGAAGTAGTTTCGCCATTCCCCGTACGTGAAGTAGTCGTACGTCCCCGGATCGACGAATACGTCCCGCCCGCCGATTCGCAGCGTGAAACTGAGCGCATCCGCGTGGCCGTGGGCCGCAATCGCCCCGTATCCCAGTTCCCCGCAATCAAACACGATGTTCATGCGATCGGCCGCGTCGTCTTTGCCGGCGCGCAGAACGTAGTAACCCGAATCGGCCATCGCCCGGGAAACCCATGGCCTGCGCCCATCTCCAGCCGGAATGGACTCATACGCAGTCCTCCCGACCTCGCCCAGCAACCACGCTCCGGGCTCGCACCACTCGCCGGCCAACGCCTTGAATTCGCCGCGAAGGAACAACGACGCACCAACGGCCATTAACGCTCGCGGCTGACCCAGGCTCGATCCCAACGTCAGCACGTATCCATCGTCGCAATCGCCGTACAACGGGGAAACTTCGCCGCCGTCCATCATGGTCGCCAGATATCCGAACAACGCCTCCAGCCGTGACCAGTACGCCGCCGAAAAATCATCGCCCTGTTGGCGACCGGCCAATCCGCATAGCAGGAAAAACTGCGTCACAAAAAGTTGATAGCCCAACGCTTGTTCACGGCTTCCGCCGTCCGGATGCGTCTGCGCGACGATTTCCCGCTCGAGAAGCGCTTTGGCCTCCGACCGCCACGCGTCCGCACTCTTCAATGCGGAAAAATAGCTGCTCCCGATGTACACGCCGGCGGCCTCGCCGATCAGGTGATTGTTCGCCGACGAAAAACGCGAATACTTCCGGGTGATGTCCCACAGGTGCCGGTAGGCGACACCCACGATGCGCGACAATCGATCCCCGGTGAGCGCCGCGGATGGACGAATCAATTCCAACGCCCATACCCAATTGATCAACCGGATGCCCAGTTCCAGCGGGCTGCGCCAATTCATCCCCGTGCCGAACGGGCACTGCTCCATCCAGCTTTCCAACTGGTCCACCACCGCCCGGGCGTAGTGTTCGTCACCTGTGTAGCGGAACGCCCGGCCCAGCGTGACCAGTTGATGATGCCGATTCGGCTCCCACACAAATTTGCAATCGCCGGTCACCCGGTAATCGCGGTAGTCGATTTCTCCTGCGAATCCGACCGGCGTCGCGCGATCGGCCTTGTGCTCGTAATTCCAACGGATCGGGTCACCCAGCTCGCAATCGTGCAGGTCAAAAATGGTCAAAACACGTCGGGCGATTCCATCGGCCTCCGTCGCCGCGATTTGCCGCCATGCCGCGGGGCAATGCGGGCCGGGCAATTGGTCAAACTGCGAACCGAACATACGTCCGTCGGTCAACTTTTCGGGAGTACGCGTTTTCATCACACCGGTCAGGTCCACAGGCTCGGCCCGGCGGGCGCACAGCGCGCGGTCCATCCGGTCACGCACCACGCCCTGAACCCGCCAGATGACCTCCGGCACAGACATGGATCGCAAACGACGGGCATACCATTCGAGCGATTGCAATTCCCCGAAACTCCGTCAGCGTGACTCCCCGTCGCGGCACCGCTTGAAACCGCGCCGGCGACGCCCTCATCCGCGTAAATCAAACCAACGACGCCGGAATGGCGACACCCCGACCCCGGAACGCACGTTCGACCGCCCCTGATCGGGACCGCGCGAATCGACCGTCCATGGCCGGGTCATTCCCTGCCCGGCGTTGACTCAGTTTCTCGATCGCGTACACCCCGGCGCCCATCCGACCCGCCGTTGGATCATCCGGCGAAAACCCACCCCACGACCCCCTCGCCGGACGTCCATTCAGACCTCGATGTTTGAATCGAGATCATTCCCGCTTGTCCAGGGCGCCCCGTCCGTGGCTTTGGCGTACGCCCCAATCAACCTCCGTGCGTGCGGATCAACACGAACTTCCCGCCCGACAGCGCCCCGTCCCCGGAACGCGCGGCATCCGCAGGTCGGCGATTCACGAAACCCGAACCAACTAATTGTCTTCGGGAAGCAACACGCGGCGCCGCGATCATGAAAACGCGCGGTGTGCCGAGCCGATGCCCCTCCGACCGCGCCGGAAACCCCGCCACCGCCGCACGCCCCAATCTGCGCGCGGGTTACGAAATCCTCCGGTTACCGCCGCCTCTGTGAACTACCCAGTTTCTGCCTGATAGCCCGCAATGTCAAGCGCCCACAGCGATTAGACGGTGTTAATTGTACGTTTATTATCCGCTCCGATGGCCTCCCGGAAGGCGCATCCAGAACCATAACCATATAAATGACAATGCGTTACGTCATTCCTTATTAACTGTGACGCTCGCAATGGTCACGTTTCTCGACGAATCCTCCACGCGAACGCCGATTCGATGCGGCCCGGCCGGCGCGGCTGACGCATCCCACACGAATGACCGCACCTGGCGCGTCCCCGAAACCGTGTCCACCCGCGTCCGGACGTCGTCCACCAGCCACTCCAGACGCCGCAGTCCGGCGTTATCGGTGATAGTGGCCTGAACGGCCACGCTGGTCCGTACGATGGAATTGTCCACCGGCGCGTTGATGATGATCGTCGGGGCGATCGAATCCGCTTGCGCCGTGCCGGGGTCGCCCGTTCCGCCGCCTCCGCCGGTCGTGGAACCCGACCCCCCGTTGATGCGAACGCGGACCGACTGCGGCGGCGATGCGTTGCCCGAACCATCCGCCGCCACAACGGAAACCGTATGCACCCCAGTCGAATAGTCGTCCGTCGCGAACGAAAACGTGTACGGCGACGTGGTGTCCGTCGCGAAGGGCACGCCGTCGACCAACAACACCACGTCGGCCACGCCGACGACGTCGTGCGCACCGATTTCTACGCGTACCTGTCCACGGACCGCATCATTGTCGCGCGGTTGGATGATGGTGACGGTGGGGGCCCGCGTGTCAGCCGTTTCGGTGGTGGCCTGCGCTGCTTCGATGGCCGCCACCGGATCGACCGCTCCGTGCCCGAATCGAACGTCGCGCCCGCGATCGCCGAGGTCGACGGCCGTGTCGATCAGGATGTCGTAGACCGTCGTCGGTCGTAACGACGAATTGGCCGACCAGACCAGCGCGGCCACTCCCGCGACGATGGGGCTGGCGAACGACGTACCGTTGACCGGTCGGTAGGCGCCGTCGGTCGCGGTCGTTCGAATGCGAGTTCCCGGGGCGGTCAGATCGACGAATGCGCCCGTGTCGGAAAACGCGGCCAGCGCGTCTTGCTCGTCAAGCGCCCCCACGAACACCGCGTTATCGTTGTCCACCGCTTGCAGAAGCTTGCCGCTGTTGCCCGCGCTGATGAACACCAGCGCGCCCGAATTGCGCGCGAATTGGGCCGCCGCCAGCACCGTGGCGTCCGAACCCAACGGCGCAAAACTTACGTTGATGATCCTGGCCCCGTGATTGACCGCCCAGATGACGCCTTGCGCGATATGCCGGCTGGACGCCCGCCCTTCGCTCGACGAAATCCGAATCGGCATGATCGGGTTGTCCCACGCGATGCCCGCAATGCCCACGCCATTGTCCGACGCCGCGGCCGCACTCCCGGCGACGCCCGTGCCATGACCCAGCACGTCGCCCGTGTCGTTGTCGTCGTCGTACATGTTCCATCCGGGGACCAACTTGTCGATCAGGTCGGGATGGCTGGGTTCGACGCCCGTGTCCAGTATGGCGATGACCCGGCTCGAGTCGCCGGTGGTCAACGACCACGCGTCGACCATGCCCAACTGGCTCAGATGATCCTGGGCGCTGAACTCGGGGTCGTCCGGCGTTCGTTGCGCGTCGTACTGATAGCTCTTGTGAACCGATTCGATGACCGGGCTGGCCGCCAGCGTCGCCGCGGCCTCCAGTAAACCCCCGCCTTCGACCGTCACCGCCACCATCTGAATCGGCGACAAATCGGCGACCGGCGTGACGCCGGCATCCTGATAGGCGGCGGCCAGATCATCGGCGGCCGAACCCGGAAAAACCCGGGCCAGCAGCTCGTTTTGCGCAAACGGCAGTCTGGCGACCTCGGGATCGGCATCCTCGACGAACACATCTGCACCGGCGACGTCGGCGACCGGATCGGGTGCATCGACGGCTTCGGTCTCACCATCCGGTGGCGGTGAAACGGTGCCGCAGCCCGGTACAACTATCCAGAAATGAATTGCGATCCATGCGGTGGCGACCGACCGGGCAACCCGTGGCGCTTTCCCGCCGTGTATGTTGAAAAACCCATGAACCGGCACTATCGGACCTCCACAACAATTGGCGAGACGGACGGGTTCCGGCGATGGTGGTCACATCGTCAAGATATGATACGTCGATGAACCGGCGGCCGGCGCCGACGGTTATCGGCGCACGCGTCGATCGCCCAATCGTCGGCGCAGCGAATGCCGACGCGTTCGATATTGGATTTACTCGGCCGCGCTCGGGGCGGAAAACTCTTCGGGGGGATGCCTGTCGGGACGTGATGCTCGGTCTCTTCAAATGCGTGCGTAATGCCTAGTGTTCCGTCACACCTAATTTTTCGGGGTGGCACGGGCAAGCGTACTCGCTTGCCCGTGACCTCCGACTTTCGGCCTCGACTGCGATTTCAACGCGCTGGCGGGTTTCACACGGACAACGGAGTACCGTTGTCCGTGCCACCCGACCCGAAACTTAATCTGCGTCACAACACTAGTCAGGTGCGCCCTCATCCTCATCGTCGTCCCGGTGCTCGTTTGCCGGCGACGGCGATGCCTCGTCAGTCGCTTCCACCGGCCGGCTGATCCGGTATTCCTCTCGGAACCACAGGTCCAGATCAATCAACTGGCATCGTTTGCTGCAAAACGGCCGATACCGCGCCTCTTCCGCCCGTGCATACTCGACCGTCTTCTGGCACGTCGGACATCGGACGCAATACCCCTCCACCCGCTTCTCCCCGTTCGCACCGTTCCCGCCGCGCCCGGCGGTCACGCCTTCGCGACCCCCGCTCACCGCACCCGACACTGATTAATCTTGTCAATCTTGTAAATCCTGTCCAACCCCCATTCACTCGTGCGAACGATCCTCGAAACCGCCTAGTCTCCGTCGCTTCCCCCCTTCGGATTCGTCTCTTTCTTCTTCGACGGCGCGGACGCTTCCGGTTTAGCTCCGTCTGATTTACCCGCGTCCGTTTTGCCGCCCTCCGTCTTGCCGTCGCCTGATTTCTTCTCCGACGATGCCCCCTGCTCCGCTTTCGCCCCCGATTTGTACGATTCGCTGCGGTAGTCCGTCCCGTAGAACCCGCCCCCCTTGAACAACAACGCGCCGCCTCGTCCGATCAATCGCTTGACGGGTGCCTTATTGTGGCACTTTTTGCAATCCGTCTCGATCCGCTTCAACGGCTTGGCCGTGATCGGCTGAAACGTCTCCAGCACCCGCCCGCATTGCGTGCACTCGTATTCATAGGTCGGCATGGACGTTTACTCCGCTCCCTTCGCGGGCGCGCCCGCGACCCCTTCGCCCGCCGGCGCCCGGTCGCTCTCCCGCGGCGCCGCGATCATCACCTTCGCCGGACGCAGCACGCGATCCCCCATTCGAAACCCACCCTGCAGCACCGCAATCACCGTCCCCGGTGCTGCATCCGCGGTGCCCGCCTGCTGCACCGCCTCGTGCTGATGCGGATCGAACGGCCGCCCCAGCGCCTCGATCGGCTCAATCCCGTGTTCACGCAGCGCCTTCATCAGGTTGTCGTACACCAGCCGCACACCGGCCACCACCGTCCGCGGATCGGCTCCTTCACCCTGCGCCAACGCCCGGTCGAAATCGTCCATCGTGACCAACAACGACTTCACGAACGGCACGTGCCCGTATCGAACCGCCTCCGACAGTTCATTCGCCGTCCGCTTCCGGATGTTTTGTTGCTCGGCCCGTGCCCGCAGCAACTGATCTTCCAGATCCGCCACCCGGGCCCGCAATTGCTCCGCTTCCGACGCCCCGGCAATGGCCCCTTCCAGGCTCGACGAATCCGCCCCGATTCCGGTACCGCCGGCGGCCCCCGCGCCCCTGGCGGGACGCGTGTCATCGGTCGGTGCTACCGCCGCACCGGCCGCCGCGACATCAGGAACGCCCACGGCCCGCCTTCCGACTTCATGTTGATGACCCTTGCCCTTCATAACCTCCCGACTCCGTGCCCCTCCGCTTTTCCCGTCGTCCCTTCGTCCCTCTGTCCCTCTGTCCCTTCTTCCTACGTCACATCCTCACCCGCGAAATACTTCAACAATCGGTCGAAAAAACGCTTCGACTCCGGCGCGATCGTCGCCCCCTCCGTCTCCGCATAGGCACGCAACAGCTTCTGCTGCTCACGGCTCAGTTTCTTCGGAATCTCCACCTGCACCATCACCAATTCGTGCCCCACGTGACCCGACCGCAAATTCGGCAACCCCTGCCCCGACAATCGGAACACCTGCCCCGATTGCGTGCCCGGCGGCACTTTCAAATCGGCCTTCCCCTGCAGCGTCGGCACCTCCATCGTCGTTCCCAGCGCCGCTTGCGTGAACGTAATCGGAATTCGGCACAACAGCGTATCCCCGTCGCGCTCCAAAAACGGATGCGCCTTCACCGTTACGTAGCAGTGCAAATCGCCACGCGCCGCACCGCGCTCCCCCGGTTCACCCTCGCCCCGCACCCGCACCGCCTGCCCGTCGTGAATCCCCCCGGGAATCGCGATCTCCACCGTCCGTTCCTTCGTCTGCAAGCCCGCGCCCCGGCACGATTTGCACGGCGTGGTCACCATCGTCCCCTGCCCGCGGCACGATGGACATGTCGTGATCACCCGACCGAAAATCGCTCCCAAACCACCGGCCTGCTCCACCTGTCCGTATCCACCGCACGTCGGACAATTCTGCGGCCTGCTCCCCGGCGCAGCGCCTGATCCGCCGCATGCGTCGCACGAATCATGCCGCTGAAATGTCACCGCCCGCTTTGTCCCCGCGGCCACGTCGTTCAGCGTAATCTCGATCCGCAGTTGCAGGTCGGCGCCCCGGTGCCGGCGCCTGCCCCCGCCCCCGAACAGGTCGCCGAACCCGAACATCGAGAAAATGTCCTCGACGCCCATCCCCGAAAAATCGTGTACGCCCGTTCCGTTGACCCCCGAATGACCGAAACGGTCGTAACGCTGCCGCTTCTCGGCGTCCGACAGAACTTCGTACGCCTCCGACGCCTCCTTGAATCGCTGCTCCGTCTCCGCGTCGCCCTGGTTCCGATCGGGATGGAACTCCATCGCCAGCCGGCGATACGAGCGCTTGACCTCGTCGGCCGACGCCTCCCGGCCGATCCCCAGAACCTCGTAATAGTCCCTCTTCCCACCAGCCATGAACCCACCGTCGCTGCTGCCGCCCCTTCGTCCCTCTGTCCCTTCGTCCCTTCTCCGATCAAACAAAAAGGTGGACGCCCCGCGCCCACCTTTTCATGCCTTTTCCCCATCGTCGTGCATTATCGAATTGCGCGGCTCGACGTCTTCTCCTTGTCCTTCAGATCGGTCACCATCACCTCCGTGGTCAACATCAATCCCGCCACGCTGGCCGCGTTCTCCAACGCGATCCGCACCACCTTGGCCGGGTCGATGATCCCCGCCTTGACCATGTCCGTGAATTCGCCCTTTCGCGCGTCGAATCCGTAATTGCCGCTCTTTTCCAGAATCTGATCGACGATCACCTCGCCCTCGTGGCCGCCGTTGTTGAATATCTGCCGCGCCGGCGCCCGCAGCACCTTGGCGATGATGTCGAACCCGATCTTCTCATCGCCCCGGGCCGCCGATCGCGCCTTTTCCACCGCCGGTATCGCCCGCAGCAACGCCACCCCGCCGCCCGGAACGATGCCCTCTTCCTTGGCCGCTTTGGTTGCGTGAAATGCGTCGTCCACCAGGTCCTTGCGTTCCTTCGCGTCAATCTCGGTCATGCCGCCGACACGAATGACCGCCACGCCGCCGGTCAGCTTCGCCAGCCGCTCCTGCAGCTTCTCCTTGTCGTAGTCGCTCGTGGTCCCTTCGATCTGCTTGCGGATTTGTTCGCACCGCCCCTGCACGTCGGCCTTCTTGCCCGCCCCCTGGATGATCGTCGTGGTGTCCTTGGTGATGACGATCTTCTGCGCCTTGCCCAGGTCGGCCGCAGTCACGTTCTCCAGCTTGACCCCCAAATCCTCGCTGATCACCTTGCCGCCCGTCAGCACCGCGATGTCCTGCAACATCGCCTTCCGCCGATCGCCGAACCCCGGCGCCTTGACGGCCGCGCAGTGCAGAATCCCCCGCAGCTTGTTCACCACCAGCGCCGCCAGCGCCTCGCCTTCCAGATCTTCCGAAATCACCACGAACGGCCGACCCGACGACGCCATGGTCTCCAGCAGCGGCACAAACTCCCGCAGGTTCGAAATCTTCTTCTCGTGGATCAGGACGTGCGCGTTCTCCAAAACGCACTCCAGCGTCGCGGGGTTGGTCATGAAATAGGGCGAAACGTAGCCCTTGTCGAACTGCATCCCGTCCACAACTTCCTTCTCGTTCTCGAAACTCTTGCCCTCTTCGATCTCCACCACGCCCTCGTCGCCCACCGCTTCCATCGCCGACGTCAGCAACGCCCCGACGGCCGCGTCCCCGTTCGCGCTGATCGTGGCGATCTTGGTCAGATCGTCCTGCGACTTGACCTTGGTCGACTGGTCCTTGACCGCCTTGACCGCGATCGCCACCGCCTGATCGATCCCCCGCTTGACGGCCATCGGACTCGCCCCGAACGCCACCAGCTTCAGACCTTCGCGGTAGATCGCCTCCGTCAACACAGCGGCCGTCGTCGTCCCGTCGCCCACCTTGTCGCTGGTCTTGGACGCGACTTCGTTCACCATCTTGGCCGCCATGTTCTCGAACGGGTCCGGCAGCTCGATCTCCTTGCTCACCGTCACCCCGTCCTTGGTCACCCGCGGCGAACCGTACGACTTCTGCAGCAGCACGTTTTGCCCCACGGGCCCCAACGTCACCTTCACCGCGTCGACCAGCTTGGTCAGCCCCTGCAATATCTGCTGCCGCGCGTCACTTCCAAACATCATTTGCTTCGACATCGCCTACTCCTCGTCGTCGGTGTATCGCCGTTATGAACGGGTGCCGAACCCTTCGTCCCTATGTCCCTACGTCCCCGTGTCCCTTCCGTCCGCCCCTAGCCCACCACCGCCAGCAGATCGTTCTCCCGAATCACGACGTATTTGTCACCGTCGAACTCGATCTCCGTCCCCGAATACTTCCCGTAATACACCACGTCGCCCACGTGTACGCTCATCTCCCCGCGGGCCCCCGAATCGAGCAGTTTGCCCGGACCGGCCGCGATCACCGTGCCCCGTTGCGGCTTCTCCTTCGCCGTGTCCGGCAGGATGATCCCGCCCGAGGTCTTCTCGTCGGCCTCGTGGGCCTCGACCAGCACCCGGTCGTCCAACGGCCGGAAATTCACCTTCGTCCCGCTCTTCTTCGACTTGCTCTTTTCCATCGTCGCCGTCGCCATGATCGATTGCCTCCCGATCGCTTTATGCCTTCGCGCCCATCATTCCCAGTCTTATCCAGCCCGATTCCTGCCGCCCGGACCCTAGTAGTCCATATCCTCTTCCCCGCCCATCGGCGGGTGATCGTCATCATCTTTCGATTTCTCGGCCACGATGCAGTCCGTGCTCAGGATGATCCGCGCCACGCTGCTCGCGTTTTCCAGCGCCGAACGCACCACCTTGGTCGGATCGATGACCCCGTCCTTCACCAGATCGCCGTACTCCAGCGTCGCCGCGTTGAACCCGAATGCGCCCGTCTTGCTGCGCACCGTGTGGGCCACCGTGCCCGGCTCGACGCCCGCGTTCTTCGCGATCGCACGCAATGGCGCTTCCAACGCTTCGCGCACCACGGCCACGCCCGTTTCTTCGTCGTGACCGTTGACTTTCACTTTGTCCAGCGCCGAAACGCAACGCAACAGCGCCACCCCGCCGCCCGGCACCACGCCCTCTTCGATCGCTGCCCGCGTGGCGTGCAGCGCGTCCTCGATCCGCGCCTTCCGCTCCTTCAGTTCGGTTTCGGTTGACGCCCCCACGTTGATCTGTGCCACGCCGCCCGACAGCTTCGCCAGCCGCTCCTCGAGCTTCTCACGGTCGTAATCGCTCGTGGTCTGCTCAATCTCCGCACGAATCTGCTTGATCCGGCCCTGCAACGCCGACGTCGAACCCGCGCCCTCGACTACAGTCGTTGCGTCGGCCGTCACCCGCACCTTTTTAGCCTGCCCCAGATCGGCGATGGCGATGCTGTCCAGCTCCACGCCCAGGTCCTTCATCACCGCCTTGCCGCCGGTCAGCACCGCGAGGTCTTCCAACATGGCCTTGCGGCGGTCGCCATAGCCCGGCGCCTTCACCGCGCACACGCTCAGAATCCCGCGAATCTTGTTCACCACCAGCGTTGCCAACGCCTCGCCATCCACGTCTTCCGCGATGACCAGCAGCGGGCGCTTGGCCTTGGAAACCTTTTCCAGCAACGGCACCAGCTTCTGCACGTTGCTGATCTTTTCCTCGTGAATCAGCACGAACGCCTTGTCCAGCACGCAGTCCATCGACTCCTGATTGGTCACGAAATGCGGCGACAGATACCCGCGATCGAACTGCATCCCCTCGACGACCTCGATCGTCGTCTCCGACGTCTTGCCCTCCTCAACCGTAATGACCCCGTCCTTGCCCACCTTGGCAAAACAGTCGGCCAACACCTTCCCGATTTCCGGGTCGTTGTTGGCCGAAATCGCCGCGATGTTCACGATGTCATCACGTCGATCAATCTTTACCGGCTTGGACTGCGCCTTCAGCGCTTCAGACACCTTTTCGACCGCCGCCATGATGCCGCGGTTCAGCGCGTTCGCGTCCGCACCGGCCGCAATGTTCTTCAATCCCGCCTTGACGATCGCCTCCGCCAGCACCGTCGCCGTCGTCGTGCCGTCGCCCGCCACCTTGCTCGTTTTGGACGCCGCTTCCTTTACCAGCTTGGCGCCCATGTTTTCGTATTTGTCGTCGAGCTCGATCTCCTCGGCCACGGTAACGCCGTCCTTGGTGACCGTTGGCGATCCCCAGCCCTTGTCGATTACCGCGTTCTGACCCCGCGGCCCCAGCGTTGCTTTCACCGCCCGGGCCAACTTCTCCACTCCACGCCACAACGCCTCCCTGGCGTCCGCCTCAAACGCGAGCTGTTTCACGGCCATGATTGATCGTCCTCCCTATGAATCCTGAATCGCGAGACCGCGAACGGGTCGTACCTTGGATGAACCGCTCCACCGCGCCGCCTGCGTCGCCCGGCAAATCACGGGCCGCACCACGACGTACCCTTGGGTCAGCAAGCCCGGTGCCAATCGCGAACTGGACTTGTACTCGACCTAACTCCTTGATTCAAATGACGATACACCCAACCCATCTCCGGCCGGCGCGCTACTTCATCCTGCCACGTTGGCAGCCGCGGTGATTAGCGACCGGGGCGGGTGCCAATTTGACAGCATCCGCGGAATCGTGGCGGCGTGTTCCAGCTTCCCATAGGATGTCGATTCGTGAACAGCCTACTCGCCAACTGGCTCGATCGCCATCGGCATCCCGCGTCGCGTACGCTCCACGCGATCGGCATTCCCCTGCTGGTCGCGGCGCTCGTCGTCGGCGTTCGCCAATTGGCCGACTCACGCTGGGACCTATGGTGGCGACCGTTGGTGCTGCTGGCGGTCAGCTACCTGCTGCAATGGGTCGGGCACCGGATCGAGGGCAACGACATGGGCGAGATTATTCTGGTCAAAAAATGGCTGGGCAGACCCTACGTGGCCGTCGCGCCACGCTACGCCGCCGGTCCGGATGCACCTGTTCCATGACCACCCCCGAACTCGTACGACCCGCCACCATCGCCGATCTCGACCTGATCGTCGAGTTCAACATCGCGTTGGCCCACGAAAGTGAGGACACCGTGTTGGATCCGGCCATCGTGCGCCGCGGCGTCGATTGGGCTCTGCACCATCCCGACGAGTTGCCATACTACGTGGTTGAAACCGGCGGACGGGTCGTGGCCCAATGCGCCCATTCCCGGGAATGGAGCGACTGGCAAAACGGCTGGCTCTGGTGGTTGCAAAGCGTGTATGTCCATCCCGATCACCGCGGTAGAAAACTCTTCCGGCGGTTGTTCGATCATATCGCCGACCTCGCCGCGGCGCGGTGCGACGTCTGCGAAATCCGCCTCTACGTTGATACGCACAACGACTCCGCCCAGCGCGTTTACGAGAAGCTGGGCATGAATCCGGCCGGATACCTCGTATACGGCATTCCGGTGCGCGCGGCGACGCCCACGTAAACTCAGATCAACGGGATCAGGCCGCGCCGCTAGGGTTTGGCCTTGGCGATGGCGTGCAGACGGGCGGCCAGACGCGACTTGCGCCGAGCCACGGTGTTCTTGTGGAACAGCCCCTTGGCGGCCTTCTGGTCCAACATCTTGGTGGTGGCCCGATATTCCTTGGTCGCGCGATCCACGTCGTTGTCCCCGATCGCGTCGAGGAGCTTGGCCACCTGCGTCTTAACCGACGCGCGCGCGGCGCGATTCCTCACCCGTTGAACTTCGTTCTGACGCATACGTTTCGCGGCTTGATTCAGCTTAGGCACCTGCTCGACTCCTCCTGTTCCTCGTGTTTGTCGTATTCGCGGCCACCGTCACGCCCCGTCGGCCGCATCCGGTCGCAAGCGCTCCAACCTATCACGGACGTCGCGGAATTGGTAGTCGCGCTGCAGGATTTGACCGTAGGTCTCGCGGGCCTCCGCGATCTTGTTCTCCAGTTCGTACGCCCGCGCCAGCCAGTAGCGCAGCTCCTTGCCGTTCTGATCGTCGGGGATTTCGTACGATTCGACAGCCCGACCCAGCGTTCCGATGGCCTGGGAGCCGAACCCTTTTTCAATGAAACAACGCCCCAAAAACAGGTCGGCCTGCACCCGCACTTTGCCATCCGCCCGCGACGTCTGGAAGAACGGAATGGCCTCGTCGTATTGCCGCGCGGCGAACAGGCGTGACGCCAGGTCAAATTTCAGGCGGTTATCCGTCGGATATTGCTTTATTCTGTCGCGTAAAGCTTTTATTTCAAACGTGATCAGCTCGACGTTTCGTGATTTAGCGGTCTCGCGGTCACCCGATTCCCGAGCGTCGCGGACGGCGCGTTTCAGTTGCTTGATGCGGATGTCCTCGGCCCAGGCCTTGAAGTTGTAGTCGGCGAACTGCTTGTACTTTTCGATCAGCAAATTCATGGCCCGGCGCTCGTCGCTGGCGTCGTCCCGGGCGCACAACAGGTCGACGAGCTTGCGCACTTTGGACGGCAGATCGGGGGTTTCGGCCAGCTCGTCCTCGGCCCGGCGGATCAGATCGGACAGGTCTTCGTCGCCCTTGACGCGGCGCTCCTCGCGGATGAGCGCCTGCTGCTTGTCGACGTCGCGGATGCTGGCCTGGAACGTGCTCGATTTGTCGTACTTGCCCTTGATGATGGTCAGCTTGGTGCTCAAGTCGCGCAGCTCGTTGTCGAGGTCGCGATTCTTGGGATCGGCCAGCTTTTGCCGGTAGAGCGCCTCGGCCGCGGCTTCGAAACACTCGACCGCGCGTCGTCCGTCACCGCGGGCAGCGCAGCGTTCGCCGGCTTCCTCGTAAATCTCGCGCAGGAGTGCGAACCGTTTGGGGGCGAGTTTCTTTTCCTTTTCGATGGCGTTGAAATAGATGGGACCGATCCAGCGCAGGGTGTCCTCGCAACGCAGCCGGTTGGCGTTCTTCAACATGCCTTCCATGTAGGACACATTGTAGGGGTCGTGGGCCAGCAGCCATTCGGCGTTCAGCATGGCCTTCCTGGCATCCTTGCCCGTCATCGAGAATTTCATGCCCTCGGCGAAGCCGGGCTTCTTGCCGCCCAGCACGGTGCGCGCCGCGGACGCGGCGCGCAGTGGCTGGTGGGCCTCGTCGACGGCTTCGGGCCAGAATTGCAGCCCGTCGATGAAGCACTTGATGGCGAATTCAAGGTCCCGCAGGTTTTTGGTATCAACCAACTGCGCGGCGCGGACGAACCACTTGCGGGCCTTGGTCTTGTCCTCGTCGGTTGCGATGAAGGGTGCGATGCCTTCGTCGACCGGGGAGTCGCTTTCCGCTTGCTCGATCGGGTCGTTCTTTTCGTCGGCCATGGCTGCGATGTACCCATCAACGCCGACGCCGGCGGGTTCGTCGAAAAGCGTGGATCGCGACGCCCGACGGCCGCGACGGTGAATGTGCCCGTTCCGGCGTGATCGGCGAAACGGGACGGTGATCGTTAGTCCTTGATTAGCATACCTTTACATTCGCATTGGGTTTCATACTATGAATTATCGGCTTCCTGTCAACCGGAGCCGGGGGCCGTACGCGTTTCAGGAGGGGCCGCGAGATGCGATTGCCGCAACCCGTCGACAAACTGCGCATCGTGATGTACCCGGCCGCGGTGCTGCGCAAGCGTTGCGCGCCGATCAAGGGTTTTGACGACGGGCTTGCCGAACTGGCCCAGCGAATGATCGCGCTCATGCACGAGGCGCGGGGCGTGGGCTTGGCCGCCCCGCAGGTGGGCGTGTCCCATCGGTTGTTCGTCTGCAACGCCACGGGGCAGCCGGACGACGACACGGTGTGGGTGAATCCCGTGCTTTCGGATTTGGAGGGTTCCGTGGAGGCCGACGAGGGCTGCCTGTCGATTCCCGGAGTCAACGTTCCCAAACGACGCGCGGCGCGGGCGCGGCTGCGCGGTTTCGACGTGCATGGACGACCGTCGGAAGCGACGGCCACGGAACTGTTGGCGCGCATCTGGCAGCACGAATCGGACCATCTGAACGGCGTGCTGGTGATCGACGGTATGTCTGAAGCAGCGGAACTGGCCAACCGGCGGGCGATCAAGCAACTGGAAGCGGACTACGCGACGGCGCGGCGTTAATGGTCGATGCCGGCGGCCCGGTAATCTCGCGGGGTAGCGGCGTGAAGGCGCTACGAATGCGCCCCCGCACGCAGCTGCTTTCGCCCCGCCGGGGCTGGTAAACATGACGCGAACGATTCCGGGGGTGTCGTCCGCTGTCGCGGACTCCACCCCCGGGTATTGACTGCCGCCCCGTCGGGGCTTCGGAAAATGTCGTCCCACCACGAGGCTTAGCATCACGGGGCGGGGACGGGCGCCGTGACACCAGCGATGCACACGACGCCGATTGGGCCCGGGATGGCGATGGCGTTGTAGAAGCAAGCACCATGCCGGTGATGGACCAGCGGTCCGACGCAGTCGAGTACTCGGGTCGGTCGTCCGGATCTGAACCCGCCACGCGAGTGGCGGGCCGGATGGGTCCGACGTCGGAAATCGGAACGCACGCGAGCCGGCTGTGGTTCGGCCCCGGGCCGGCGTCCGGGGTTCTGAAGTCGGCGCCGCGACTCGAAAACTCATCCGTGTCCGGGCACCAGGCCGGTAGCCCGTGCCACGCCATTCAAACCCGGCGGATATCGGACGCTGCCCGGCATTCACCGCGCCATTCCGAATACCCGATGACTGGTTTTAATCGGTGCGCACCGTCCGCGCGCCGCAAGGCGGGGGTTCGGCAAGTGAGCGGCTTTTCCAAAATTCCATCCGGCCCGGTGGATGTCTGCCTTGTCGATGACGACGCGGATATCCTCGCGATCACCTCGCGAACGCTTGAAAAGGCGGGATTCTCCATCGTGACGGCCGGGGACGCGGCGTCGGCGTGGGAGATCATGAATCGGGAGCGTCCGAAGGTGGTGATTTCGGACTGGCGACTTCCGGGGGACGACGGTGTGGCGCTCTGCAAACGCATGCGGCAATCGAGCGAGCTGGCCGGCACTTGTTTCGTCCTGATCAGCGGGGTGAGCGAGGAAAAGCTCCATGCGGAGGCGTTGCAAGCCGGTGCGGATGACTACCTCCCGAAGCCGCTGGACCGATCCGTTCTGACTGCCCATGTGCGCATGGGAGTTCGAATGTGGGAAGTCACCGAACGGTTGCGGCGGGCGGCGATCACCGACGGACTGACCGGGCTGTTCAATCACGACCACTTCACCTCGCTGGTCGAGGCCGAACTGCGGCGAACACGGCGTTACGGCAGTCAAATGGCGTTGGTGATGGTGGACCTGGACTACTTCAAGGCGGTCAATGACACCTACGGTCACCTGGCGGGGAACGACACGCTGACGGCGGTGGCGAAGGTGCTGACGCAGTGCGTCCGGGACGTGGATACGGTGGGGCGCTTCGGCGGCGAGGAGTTTGCGATCATCGCACCGGGCGCCTCGGTGGAATCGGCGGTGGTTATCTGCGAGCGTATACGCCACGCCATCGCCGATCACGTCCACCTGCCCGGGCTGCACGACCATCGGATTACGGCGTCGTTCGGGGTGGCCACCACGGACGACGCGCGGGTGCGTTCGGCGGCGGATTTGGTGGACCTGGCCGACAAGGCGCTCTATTCCGCGAAGAACCGGGGCCGGAATTGCGTGTGCACGGCGGCGGAGCCGATCGAGGAAGCGATGCCGGGGATCGAGCGGAAGGAAGTGGAGAACCTCCGCAAGCAGGTGGCGGTGCTGAGCCTGCGGGCGAAGGACGTGTACATGCAGTCGGTGTCGTCGCTGTTGCAGGCGCTGGAGGAAAAGGATCCGTTCACGGCGCGGCATTCGGCGAATGTGGCATTCTACGCGGAACAGATGGCCCGGCAAATGGGTTTGGGCGAATCGCTGTGCATCAGCGTGCGAAACGCCGGGCTGCTGCACGACATCGGGAAGGTGGGGATTCCGGACCGGGTGCTCCTGAAACCGACGCGGCTCTCGGAAATCGAGAGTGAGGTCATGCGGCAGGTGCCGGCGATCAGCGCGCGGATCATCGATCCACTGCGGATACTGGAAAGCGAGATGCACTTGATCCGGCACCAGTCGGAACGGTACGACGGCACGGGGCATCCCGACGGACTGCGCGGCGAGCAGATACCGATTGGAGCACGCATACTGCTGGTGGCCAACGCGTTTGACGCCATGACCACCGATCGCGTTTACCGAACGAGCCGGTCGATCAACGAGGCGCTGGAGGTGCTGCAATTGCAAGCCGGCGAGCAATTCGACCCGCGGGCGGTCCTGGCGATGGAAACGCTGATCGAAGCGCGCCGCGACGACATCCGCGGTCGCATCCGCGAGACGGCCGACGTGATGCGCATCCCGGTCGGCGCGGTTTGAGCCGGATCGTTCCGGCCGACACCACTGGCAAGCGAGTACGCTTGCCAGTGCCACCCATGCCGTCGAAGACACGGACAAGCGGGTACGCTTGTCCGTGCCATGCGTGCTGACGATTGACGCCGGACGCCGTCGCACGCATAATCCAAAACGGATCGAGTCCCGCCGAAACGGATCGAGACCCGCCGAGTGGGTCTCCACGCGGAATGCGCGCGACCGGACGAAATTCATGCCCCGTCAAACCACACCGCACGCATCTGGTTGGCCGGCGCTGCTGGCGATGACCCTCCCCGCGATCTTGTTCACCGGATGCGTGGACGGCGCGTGGGACTGGTCGGGGTGGTTTCCCAAGGGTCAAAAGAGCACCGTTGAAACAATCGTCCCGGAAAACGCCCTGACGAATTCGTTCGCCTATCAGGGCACGGTCGCGGAATACGCCTATTTCGAAGGCTTGCGGAAGTTGCGTATACGCGGCTACGGGATCGTCGTCGGATTGGGCCGCAACGGATCGCGGACCTGCCCGACGGCAATCGCCGATCAACTCAAGCAGGAAATGTACAAGACCCGCAAATTCGCGGAGCGCCGCGGTCAGCACATCACACCGGAGCGGCTGTTGGACGATCCGGACACGGCCGTCGTGGCCGTCGAGGGCGAGATTCCGGCGGCGGCGTTGAAGGGATCGCGGTTCGACATCGCCGTACGGGCCATTCCGGGGACGGAGACGACGTCGCTGGAAGGCGGGCTGCTGTACGAGTGTTTCTTGCAGGTGTTTCGGCCCGTGGGGGCGGCGGGTTGGATACCCGGGCGGGAGGTTGCGGTGGGCGGCGGTCCGGTGTTTCTGAATCCGTTCGGCGCCGGCGAAGGAGCGGCGACGCAGACCAATTGGCGCGAGGGCGTCGTGGTCGGCGGGGGGCGAACATCGGAAGACCGGCGCGTGCGGCTGCTGTTGACCGTGCCGTCGTATCAGATGGCGATTCGCATCGCGGACGCGATCAACGATCGCTTTTCGCTGGGGGGGACCGACGTGGCCGACGCGGTCTCGCCGGGTGAAATCAAACTGACGATTCCGTCGCCGTACGCGCACGACCCGAAACATTTCCTGGCCGTCGTGCAACACGTCTATCCGACGTTGCCGGCGGAGATGCTCGCCCAACGCACACTGGAACTGGCCCGGGAGTTTGAGGCGGCTGACGCGCCGCACGCGGAGATCGCGCTGGCGTGGGAGGCGATCGGGCGTCCGTCGCTGCCGGAAGTTCAGAAGTTCTACGCGCATCCGCGACCGGTCACGTCGTTTCACGCCGCGGCGGCGGGTTTGCTGTTGGGTGACGACTCGGCGGCCGACGTCATCGAACAACATGTCTTGAACGACCGCAGCGAACATCGGCTGAAGGCGATCCGCGTGCTGGCGTCGGCGGTCGATTCGATGCGCGCGGCGCGGCCGCTGCGTCAGGCGCTGGACGATTCCGATCCGCGGATCCGCACGGCGGCGTATGAAGCGCTGCGTGAGCGGGGTGATCCGACGATCGTGTCGGTGGAGGTGGGCACGGAATCGTTCACGCTGGATATGGTGCCGAGCCGCGGGGAACCGTTGATCTACGTGAAGCGCACCGAGGATCGCCGCATCGCGTTGTTCGGAGGGCCGATTCTGGTGCGACCGCCGGCGTTTTACGCCTCACCTGAAGAGACGCTGATCGTCAACGCGGCCGCCGGCGACGCCGAAGTGACGTTGCTCCGCAAATCGCGAACGGGCGGCTCGGTCTCTCCGCCGATTCCGGGGGAATTGGACGTCAGCCGGTTGATCGCGATGCTGGGAAACGACGTGCCGCAATCGCCGGGGGAGACGATCCACGGGTTGGGCGTGGACTACGGCGGGATTACGCGAATGCTGGCGGAGTTGTGCGCTGCGCAGTCCATTAATGCGCAGTTCATACTGGAAACGCCAGGTGCGGCGGACGAACTGCTGTTGGGCCGGCCGCCGGGCCGGCGGGAATCGGATTTATAATGCCCATGTCTTCGAATGCACCATTCGCCACCGGTCGCCGGCCGCGAGGTCCCGACAGACGTCTGTTGATCGTCCTGGCATTCGTGGCTGCCGGGTCGTGCGTCGCGCCGCTATTGGGTCAAGAGCCGAACGAACCGACGGGCGCGCAACAGCCGACGGTGGAACAACCGGCGGCGCCTGCGCCGGCAGAGCCGGGCAATGCCGAAGACGTTCCGGTTCCACGGCCCGTGTCGGAGCAGTGGAAGCGGTTTTCGCAATTGCCGCTGTGGGAAGACGGCTTCAGCGAGATGTGCTATTACGATGCGACGTGCGAACTCCAGGGCAAGAGGCGCGAATTCACGCGCGTCCATTTGATGAATCGCGAGGCGATGGACGAGCGCCGATGGATTAAAGCCGCCGGAAACGAAACCTATGTGCTGCCTGTTCTCAAAATGGTCATCAGCGAAGAGGCGCCGACGGAGAACTATAACTATCGGTTCCTGACGACGGCGTATCTGGAGCGGCCGAGTCTTGAGCCGGTGAAGGTCTGCGTGTCGAGCCAGGAATGGTCCGGTCACAGTTTCAAGATGCTGCAATGGTCGCGGTTTCAGGAAAACCAACCCAGTGAGTGGTCGCTGGATTTGTGCAGCTATTCCGACATTCCGGATGAGGGAGACCGCTGGTGGCCGCATTTGTCCAATGTGGATGCCTACGAGAGCCTGTATCTGTTCGCGCGGGCAGTGATCGCGTCCGGCGGCGAATCGCGGCGAATGCGATTGTTGCATTCGCTGCGTCACAATCATGCGGCCGATTCGGAACCGGTCAGCGCGATATTGCGAATTGACGGCGAGCCGCGGGAGATCAAGGTTCCGCCCGGCAGATTCAATGTGCGGCGGGTGGTGCTGGATTGGGAGGGGGCGGAGACGTGGTTTGACGTGGAGACCGCGGCGCCCTTTCGGCTGGTCGCGTATCAAGCGAGCGACATACACGCGGAATTACGGTTCGTGGAGCGGCGGGCGTACTGGGACCCCGAATGGAAGAGCGGTTTCCATAAGCCCGAAAACGCGCCGTAATCGCCGTCCGCGGAATCAAATCGGCGGTGAAGAGATCAATTCCACGACGCGCGGCGCATTTTGCGAGATCCAGACCGTCTTGCGCTTGACCATCTGAAGAAACGTGTATCCCGACCACGCGCCGAAGTGTCCGGTCTGCACGATCGGCAGGACGGATTCGGCGATCACGGCCTCGATCATCAAGTGCGGAATAACCTCGCGTTCGACCACGGCGAGCGGCTCGACGGCCCCGTAACCCCCGGCGAACGCGGCCAACCGGGACTCGTCCACGTGATCCGGCCACTGCGTCGGCGGTCCGCCGGTCACAAGCGAGAAGTGCAATAATCCGTTGGCCACGTCGGTGACGCGTTCGGCGACGCGGCAGGAATCAAAATCCAATACGGCGACGACGCATCCGCGGCGAAAGAGCAGGTTGCCGGGATGCCAGTCGGCGTGGACGATCTGCGTCGGGAGTTGGCCGCCGCCGATGCGCTGGACCCGTTCGGCGGCGTGGTCGTACGCCTCGAACAGGCAGGCGATGGCGGCCTGCAGATCGGCCTCCTTCCCGGCGACGCTGTCGTGGCTGGAAATCGACGCGGGAACGGCATTGAGCGCCGTGCGGACCGCGTTGAGGTCGTGGTAACTGCCGCGCGGCGCATCGGGCGGAATGGCGAAGTCGCGAACCCCGGCGTGAAAACGGGCCAGCACGGCGCCGGCGTCAGCGGTTTCGTCGGGCGTCGCCACGAACGCATCGCCGGGGACGAACTCGAACAGTTCGTAGGCATCTTCCTGAAGTCGGACGAGTAGTTCGCCACGGTCACGGGTTGGAACCAACCTGGCCGTGGGAAAACCGTGCGTGGTCTGGTGGGCGTGAATGGCGTGGGCGAAGGCGATGCGACGAACGCTGCGTTTGTCGGGCCCACGGCGTTTAAGAAGGAATTTCCCGCGCGCGGCGACGATGCCGATTTTGGGGCTTTTGGGCGATCCGCGCTTGAATTCGGTGACGGATTCGATGACGCCGAGGTCGTAGTAACTCAACACGACGGCCAGCTCTTCGGGGCTGAATTGCGATCGGTCTCGATCCGGCAAGGGAATCCCTTAAGATGGCGGGCCGCGGAACGGGGCCGTGGTGCCGATTCATTGTGGCGCAAAGACCGCGTGGGTTCAAGGCGACGGACGCCGACGACCGGCGATTCGAGTCAGTGGCGATGACGGTTCATGACCCGCGACGAGGCGATGCAACTGGTTCGGCGGTACGTCGCCAACGAGGCGTTGGTGCGGCACATGCTGGCGGTGGAGGCGGCGATGGGCGCGTACGCCGACCGATTCGGCGGCGATGAAGCGACGTGGCGGTTGGTCGGGCTGCTGCACGACTTCGATTACGAACGCTGGCCGACGGTTCCGGACCACACCCGCGAAGGGGCGAAGATTCTGCGCGAACACGGGGTGGACGAGGAGATCGTGGGGGCGATCCTGTCCCACGCTGATTGGAACACGGACGAATATCCGCGGGACACGCCGTTGCGAAAAACGCTGTTCGCGGTCGACGAGTTGTGCGGTTTCATTCATGCCGTGGCACTGGTCCGACCGGCTCGAATCGCGGGCATGGGCGCCGAGTCGGTGCTGAAGAAGATGAAGACCAGGCACTTCGCGGCGGCCGTGTCGCGGGAGGACATCGTCGAAGGCGCGGAGTTGTTGGGCGTCCCGCTGAACGAACACATCGAGACGTGCATCACGGCGATGAGCGGAATCGCGGGGGAATTGGGACTGGCGTAGGGATCAGCGCAGACCAGTCGGAAGAAATAGAAACAGACATGATTTACAAGATTGACAGGATTAAGAGAGTATTTCAGAAGTTATTTCCCGGCCCGTCGCGAAATCACCACGTCTGGCGTATCGACGCGAAGACCGCTCCCTTCACCCGCCCTCCTCGTTCATGCTCCCTCCCCGGTCGCATTCACGGTTCAGGGTCGCGGCTCGGAAGGAATGCACCCTTGCGAAACACGCGCCCAGCGATTCGTTCGACGGTTATCGCCCGCCGTCGCCGCCGGGCGGCGTGTCGGTGGGGCCGGGGG
>JABFSN010000032.1 GCA_013140575.1 Phycisphaerales bacterium
GCCCCGACGGCTCCATCCCGCTGACCGTGGTCAAATAACCCGCAACCCCGATGGCATCATTGCAGTCTTGGGGTGGCATGGTCCACGCTTGCGTGGCCATGCTCGGCACCGTCGCTGCTGGTGCGAGAATTCCTTCTCGCACCCACTCCTCGCGGGAATCCCTTCCCGCGATTCCGGTGGCATGGTCGCGGCATCGAGCGACCCTGTTCGGCGTCGTCCCGGCCAATCGTTCCATCCCTCCTTTCTTGGGTTGAGCCGGACACAGGGTGAATCTCTGGTCGGCGGCCTCGCGAGTGGGTACAATCATCAAACGCCCATGAACGCCATCAACGAAATCGAACAGGCCATTCGCAATCTCTCGGGCGACGATTTGGCCGCTTTCCGTCGCTGGTTCGCCGAGTTTGACGCGGGTTGCTGGGACCATCAATTCGAAGCCGACGTGTCCGCGGGCCGCCTCGACAAACTCGCGTGCGAAGCCATCGATGACCGCCGCGTCCGGCGTACGCGCCGGGCCGTGGCTTGCCCAGAACTTCGCCACGCCCTCGCTTCGCACAACCGTACCGCTCGCATTCGACCAGGACCGATTTCGGGAAATGCCTTTCATCGTCGCGAGCGAACGGGTAGCATTTCCATAGGAACGATCGGGGCGGACCGACGGCCAGTCGAAGCGACCGCGTTTCCGGGTGTTCGCGCGGGGAGTTGTCGGCATGACGGAGATCGTGTTCGTCGTGGAGGAGGACCCGGACGGAGGCTATTGTGCGCGTGCCGTGGGCGAATCCATTTTTACCGAGGCGGACGACCCGGCATCGCTCCGGGAGATGGTGCGTGACGCGGTCCGCTGCCACTTCCCGGATGAAGCAACCCGCCCCCGGATGATCCGGCTTCATTTCGTCAACGACGAGGTCATCGCGTCGTGAAGCTGCCGCGGGATCTGTCGGGGCGAGCGCTGGCGGCCGCGCTCGCGAAACTCGGCTATGCAATCGACCATCAGACGGGAAGCCACCTGCGCCTGACCACCCTCCGCGGCGGCGAACACCGCGTCACGGTGCCGCTGCACGATGCCCTGAAGGTCGGCACACTCGCCGGCATTCTCCGCGAAGTGGCGGCGCACCAGACCATGTCTCGTGACAAACTTCTGCGTGAACTATTCGGGTAGCGCGACGACGTTGTCCCGTTTTTCAACTCCGGCCGACCCGCGGACGGCTCAATCCTCGTGACCGTCGTCAAATGACCACGTCATCGTAGACGCTCCGACTTCGTAGGGCGGGTTTCACCCGCCGCCGGGAGCGCGTTTGTTGCTCCCGTGTGGCGGTTTCGTGGTACACTACCGCAGGTGGTTCCAAGAGCCGCCCGGTCCGCGGTCTCAGTTTTGGAGGCTCGCGTCTTGAACTGCTCGTCTTGCGGCCAACCAATCTCCGCGGATCACGACGCATGTCCGAAATGCGGTCTGGATCTCGTCGTGATGCGCTCCGTATGGGACTTGCGCGACGCCATTCGCACCACGCGAACTGAATCCGATCACATGACCAGCCGCCTACGATCGCTCGAGGAGCGCCTCGTTCTGCTCGAAACGCGGATCGTCGTGACCCTGGCGTCCTCGCAACCACCGCGGTCGCCATCCGCCATTCACGAAGCAGCACGCGATTCCGATATCCTGGATCGGCAACGCGAGCCGTCCGCCGGCGAGCCTTCGCCGGGCGACGTTCCCGCCGGTATTCCCGTAACACGCCCGCCCTACGCCCGACCGCAGACAACGGGAAAAACTCCGACGCGATCCGCCCACGCGTTCGGCGGCGCCGCCGAACTTCGATTCGGCCAACGCGGCCTGCTCATCATCGGTATTATCATCACCATCCTGGCCGTCGGTTATTTCCTAAAATACTCGTTCGACCGCAACTGGGTCGGTCCGGCCGGTCGTGTCGCGCTCGCCTATCTCGGCGGACTGGTCATGTTCACCGTTGGCGATACGATGAGGCGGCGCCGTTTCGACCTGTTCGGCCTCTATCTCATCGGCGGCAGCATGGCCGTCTTCTATTTCGCGGGCTACGCGGGATATCATTTTTACGGTTTGTTCCATCAGCCTGTCGCATTCGGTCTGATGGTCGTAGTGACGGCGTGCGCGTGCGCCTTTGCGCTGGCCTACAACACCAAATGGCTCGCGGTGCTGGGGATCGTCGGCGGATTCCTGACGCCCATTGTCCTGAGCACAAACGTCGATAATCAAGTCGCCCTGATGAGCTACATGGCCATTCTCAATGGCGGCATCTTGACGATTGCCGGCTTCAAGCAATGGCGATTGCTGAACCAACTCGGGGCGACGTTCACCTGGCTGTTGTTTTCGGCGTGGTTCGTTCGGCATTATGCAGACGGCAAGTTCTGGCCAACGACGCTGTTTCTGAATTTATTCTTCCTGATCTACGCGTGCGCGCCGTTTGCATTTTACCTCATGCGGCGCCGCGCCGGATCCGTTGTCGGGTTCGCCATCACCATTCCCAACGCCTTTGTCGCATTCGGCTATTCCTATGTGACCATCAAGAGCGCCCATGGACTTGAATCGGTGGGCATTGCCACGGTCGCCTATGCCGCCCTGTTCTTCGCGATGGCCTGCTATCTACGGCGAATCAATCGGGACAATCTCGACGCATTCGTACTGATGATCGCAAAAGGGCTGTTGTTCCTGATCGTGACCGTGCCGATCGTTTTCTCAGAACACTGGATTACCGTTTTCTGGGCAATTCAAGCCGCGGTATTGATCTGGGCCTCTCTCCGGCTGAACCACACCGCCCTGCGGACGGCCGCCGTCGTCGCGCTGATGCTGGTGCAGGGCAAGCTGGTGTTGGCCGACTATCCGACCATTTTCGACTTCCGCTTTCCCGCGATGGAATTCGCCCGTGGATTCGAAGAGATGATCGTCGAACGCTGGTCGACCGTGGGAATGACGCTGGGCGCGGCGTTTCTTGCAGCGCGGATGTTTCAGGCGGCCGGCTTCGGAAGCGTCTCCGGCCGCGACAATTTCTCAGCGCTTTTCTACGGCGCGTTCGCGGTCAACCTCTTCATCATCCTCAATTTTGAACTGGGCGCCTATTTCCACGAGGCCATGCCCGGCGCGCGCTTCGCAGCCATCTCGGTCCTGTGGAGCCTGTTCGCCGCCGCCCTCATCATCATTGGCTTCGCCCGGAACAACGCGTGGATCCGCCGAGTCTCCATTGCCCTGTTCGCGGTCACCGTCGTCAAGGTCTTTGTCCGCGACATGGCCAACGTCGAAACTCCTTATCGCATTCTGTCATTCCTCGTCGTCGGCCTGCTGCTGGTCGGCGCGTCCTATCTGTATCACCGATTCGCCGCGAGGATTCTCGCCGGGACGAACGACACTGCGGAATAGCCGCTCGAGTTAGCGACCCGCTGACCCGGCGGAGCGGCTATTCACCTCCGCGGACGGGCCTCCGGGTTCAACGACTCGCCCGCCCATCCCTGCGGAGGAGCGGCGGATCTGCACGGATGCGTCGCCGGCGGACTCGGAAGCCCTGGGAGCAGGATCCGCTCATTCTCTTCCCGGTCCGGCGGGGCGAAGGAGTTCGCTTTTTTTTCCGCCGCGAATGGGCGAAGGAGCCACTGCGGGTAACGCCATCAGACTGTTACCCATGATCTCCGACCGACGGCAGCGAGACCTTGGGCCGGTCCGTCAGGTAGTTCCGCCGCGAGACAACCCTTCTCCCGGACTTGCGTTCAAGCTGCCGCCGCGCGTTGCCCGCGATCGCGCCACCGTCGTGGGCCGCGCCCTTGTTGGCGTCAAACCCGAGGGCGTCCCGGTTGCGAGTGATCTCCGTCGTCGCGGCCTCTCCCAGCATGGTGAAGATCAGCTCCAGGTCGTTCATGTGATCGCGCAAGTTCTCGCGTTGCAGCCCTTTGAGCTTTTTGTACTGCGTGGGAGTCAGCCCGAAGGTGGCTTTGGAGATTTCGGCCGTCAGGATGGCGAAGTCCTCTTGTTCGCGAATTCCACGATTCTTCCATTCGTCGGTCAATTCGTCGCGTACGGCGATGGACCGAACCCGCTTCTCGATCCAATCGGTCGGATACCCCTTCTGTTTGTAAAGCTCCCGCATCCGTTGCTGAGCCAGTTCGGGGTTTTCGATCTCCTGCACGCGTTCGTAACCGACCCGTGCCAGCCAGCGCTTGAAAGGCTCGGCCTTGGGGCTGGGGATGGATTGGATGATCCGAAAGGCGTTCTCGGTCGAGACGCAATCCGTTTTGTAACTCTTGCCGTCCGCGGAGGTTAGCTTCAGTTGTACACAAATCGTGGACAACTCAACTCCGCTGCCCTCTTTCTCGCGCGCCTTCATCATGTTCCAGTAGTTTCGCGGATTGGGGCTATCCGTCAGTGCCCCGACGATATCCACCACCGAAAAGTACCACTCGTCGTTAACCCATGCCCGGCGAATCTGTTTGGCGCCGAAAACGATGATTTTGCCTTGCGAATCCGAATCCTGTTTTTTGCTCATGATCCCGTCCTTTTCGTGAGGTACGCGCGACCTCGTTGGATCGCGACCTGCCGGATCGCAACGTCGACGTGCGACCGATAAATGTAACCGCCGGAGTCGCCGATACGCAACGCGATGACACGACGATCTCCCGTGCGTGGATGGCGTCGGTGCCCCATCCCTCGCGATGCGTTTTGACGGGTGACATCGGTGGAGGATCACAGGCTGCGGCACGCGTTCGAGTTCGTTGTCGGGTCATCGACCCAATGGGAAGGGCGGCATCGACGTCAGAAGTGAATACCCAATTACGCCGCCCAGAAGGATTAACGCCACCCCTCCCACGCGGAAAAAATACAACCGTTCGAGCGACACCATGCCCATGCCCCGCAAGCCGATGGCCGGGAAGCAGAAATAGAGCGTGCCCTTGAACGTCCACGCGCAACCCAGCAGCGTCACCACCAGCGGGATGCCCGTCCACACGCGATGAAACGCCAGAATAAACAGCCCGAACGGCAGGTGCATGAACGCGACAGTGAACACCCCAGGCTCGCCCTTCTCGCGCAGGTCAATGAAGAACCGCACCCACACCCGCGGTTGCAGCAGATGCGACAGTCCGAAGATGCCCAGCGAAAGGGCCGTCAGGATTTCGATCGATCGTTCCATGCGCGGCATCCCCGGCCAAACTGCGTTCGGTGACGCATCCTATGATCGCCCCGTGCCGCCCGCCATTCCCGCGCCCCGCCGACCGTTCGCCCGTTGTTTCGTAGGGCGGGTTTCACCCGCCGCCGCGGCGCCGGTGACTTCGCATTCGGTGAACGCCCGCCTTCCCTCCGTGCCTCGGTGCCCGCG
>JABFSN010000249.1 GCA_013140575.1 Phycisphaerales bacterium
GGGTGCAGCGGGGCGCGTTAACATCTGTTTACATTTCGCGGCGGGTAGAAGAATGAAGGGCGATTTGACTTGATCGGCGGCGGGCGCGGGGGAGAATCTTGCGACCGGGCTGACCGCCATCCCAATTGGACAGACGCGAGTAGAGCCCGGGGGAGAATCGGGGCATGGGTGAAGTGGCTGTCGCCAATCCGATGACGACGCCCGCGGCGGGCGGGGGTGCCGGGTCGAATGGCCGTCGCACCAACGGACGGGCGACGCCCGCGGCACGAATGGACTCGAACCGGTGCCCGCCGATCGGACCGCCACCCCGGTATCAGGTGTCGATTACGCGGCAGGAGGACATGCTCGACCGGTTGACCGAACGCGACCTGGCCATTGCGGAGGATATGTTTCGGGGGGTGTCGTCGGGGCGGATCGCCCGCAAGTACGGGATGTCGCGGGAAATGGCGTGGATGATTCGCAAGGGGGAGCGCCGGCCGCAGATTCGGGCGTGCCTCGATATGATGGTGGCCGACTGGCACCAGACCCACTACTTGCGGGTGTGGTCGGTGTTGGACCGATCGCTTCGGTTGATGAGCAAGGCCCTGCAAATGGCCGAGCGGGGCGAGCGAACGCGGGACGTCGTCCTGGTGGCCACGACCATCCGCAAGGTGTTCGGAAACTTCCTGGACGTGGAGTTTCAACGGAACGCGGAGCGGAACGCAATGGAAAGCATTTTGGACAGCCTGAACCGCGGGAAAGAGCCGAAGTTTACGTAGCGGACGCAGCGGTCGGAAGCGGGGAGTTACGCCGCGGGTTCTTCCCGTATTTGGTCGTAGACTTGTTTGAGCAGGTGCCCGGCGACGAGGCGTTGAAAGTCCGGGTCATTCATGTAGCGGGCGAACAAGTCCTCATTCTGCTCCATGCGGTCGATGAACAGCCCTTCGAGGGCCTTCTCGAATACGAAGCGGAAATTCTCGATGGAGTTCGCGTTCGCGGCCTCACGGAGCTTCTCGTCGGCAAGTGCTTCCTCGCGAATCTGGTTGAAGAAAAGCTCGTCGGCCAGCTTGAAGTCCGTGCCGAAACGCTCGTTGATGAGGTCGATAAGGCGCGAAAGCTCAACCTCGGTCTCGTTGTTCTTGCCGGTGCCCACGGCCGTCGGGCCGCTGACGGTGCCGCCCTCGCCTGGCGCAAGCGGAATCGGGCCTTCGCTGGTTTTCTGAAGCCGGTAGAACTTCAACGCGACCTCGTCCTCGAAGTCGTAGCGGGGACCGGATTGCCGGCGGGGCAGCTTGGACAAGAGAAATCGCACGAATGTGTAGAGCTTTTCAAGGTCCGTGTCCTGGAAGGGGATAACCTGCGAGAGAAACGAATAGAGATTGCGGAACGTGCCGAGCAGTCCGCGAAACTCGTCTTGACCGTCCTCGTCCAGGGCCTCGAATCGGGTGACGGCGGGGTCGAGAAACGAATTCATCGCGGCGTGGTCGCTCGGCGTCTGCCTCGCCTTGGGCTTGAAGAAAACCCGGCAGAAGCCTTCCACTTCTTCGGCGTGGAAGACGTGCTCGGCTTCGAGTTTGGCCTGAAGCTCGTAGAGCTGTCGCGGCTCCGCCTGCTCGCCGACTGCGGTCTGCTCGTAGTAGGGCTTGAACGCTTCGAGGATGTCTTCGGTCCGGTTCACGAAGTCGAGCACGAACGTGTCTTCTTTCCACGGGCATATTCGATTGAGCCGCGAAAGCGTCTGAACGGCCTGCACGCCGTCAAGGCGCTTGTCCACGTACATGGTGTGCAGGAGCGGTTGATCGTAGCCGGTCTGGTACTTCTCCGCGACGATGAGGACGGCGTAGTCAGGACCGGCGAAGCGCTCGGGAAGCTCCTTCTCGCGGATGGGCTTGCCGTCCTTGTCGCGGTTCATGGCCTGCTCGGTGTAAGTGACGCCCTTCACGTCGGGGTCGTCAACCGTACCGGAGAACGCGACAAGCGTCTTGATTTCCGTGTACCCGTTCTCGTTGATGTACTCGTCAAACGCCTGCTTGTAGCGGATGGCGTGAAGTCGGGAACTGGTAACGACCATTGCCTTGGCTCGGCCGCCGATTTTGTGTCGCGTGAACGTGCGGAAGTGTTCGACCATCACCTCGGTCTTCTGGGCGATGTTGTGCGGATGAAGGCTCATAAACCGAGCGAGCGCCTTCGCGGCCTTGCTCTTCACGACCGTCGGGTCGTCCTCAATCGACTTGATGAGGCGGTAGTAAGTGCGATACGTTGTGTAATTGCGCAGCACGTCGTGGATGAAACCCTCTTCGATGGCCTGCCTCATGCTGTATAGGTGGAAGGGGCAGGGTTTGCCGTCCGCCCCGCGATGGCCGAACACTTCCAATGTCTTGGCTTTCGGGGTAGCGGTGAACGCGAAAAAACTGATATTCTGCTGCCGACCACGTTTCACGATGGTTTTGAGAATTTCCTCCTCGTAGTCGGTGAGTCCTTGGGCCTCGGCCTCCTCCTTTGCCTTCTGCTTGATGCTCTGAGCCGCGAGCACGCCTTTGAGTTCCGTGGCCGACTCGCCGGATTGCGAGCTATGAGCCTCGTCCACGATGACGGCGTACTTTCGGTCGGGCAGGTCGCCGACTTTCTCGGTGACGAAGGGGAACTTCTGAAGCGTCGTAATGATGATGGGCGTGCCGCCTCGCAGCGCTTCGGCAAGCTGTGTCGAATCCTCGTCGATTTTCCGCACGACGCCCTGCTTGTGGTCGAACTGATAAATTGTGTCCTGAAGCTGGCGGTCCAGCACGCGGCGGTCGGTGATGACGATTACGGACGCGAAGACCTTCTCGTCACGGTCGTTGTGCAGGCTCGCGAGCCGGTGAGCGAGCCACGCAATCGAATTGCTCTTGCCGCTGCCCGCCGAGTGCTGAATCAAATAGTTCGCGCCTGCGCCGACGCGGCGGGCGTCCGCTTCCAGCATTCGCACGGCGACAAGTTGGTGATAGCGGGGGAAAATCACCGTCTCTTTGCGGTACTTCTTGCCGGCGACGGCCTTTTCTTCGACTTGAAGGTGGACAAAGCGGGCGATGATGTCGAGCCACGAATCCCGCTGCCAGACCTGCTCCCAGAGATAGGCCGTCTTGTAGCCGCCGGGGTTGTCGGGATTCCCGGCTCCGGTTCCATCCCCTCGATTGAAGGGGAGAAAGGCCGTCTTGGTGCCGTCCAGCTTGGTGGTCATGTACACCTGATCGGGGTCCACGGCGAAATGCACGAGCGCCCGCCTCTTGAACTCGAAGATTCGCTCGCGTGGGTCGCGGTTGGTGCGGTACTGCTGCTTGGCGTGCCCGACGTTCTGGCCGCTCATGGGGTTCTTCAGTTCGGCGGTCGCGACGGGGATGCCGTTCAAGCTGAGTGTGAGGTCGATGGAGTTTTCGTTCTTGGTGCTGTAGCAGAGTTGCCGCGTGAGCGTGACTCGGTTCGCCTCGTAGAGCCGCTGGGTGTCAGGGTTCATCGCGTGGGCGGGGGCGAAGTACGCGGCGCGGATGAGCTTGCCGAAGCACTTGAAGCCGTGGCGGATGACGGCCAGCGAACCGGTCGGGGCATCCAAAGCTTTGGTGAGATCGTCCAGCACGACGGCGTCCGTGCTCGCTCCGTGAAGCCGCTCCAACGCCAGCCACGTGTCCGGCTGGGTGGCCTTCACAAACGGAATGAACACCGTCGGGTCGATGGCCCGTTCGCGGTCGAAGTTAGCCGGGTCAGCATTGGCGTAGCCGCCGCGAGTGATGAGGCGATCTTCGATGGCGGCTTCGAAGGCTCGTTCCCTGTGATCGGTCGGCATGGTACCTATGGCCCCACGTCAGCAGGCTTGCCAGTTACATAAGCGGCGGCCTGCCCGCCTGCCCCAAGCCCTGTAAAAACCGGATCCCGCATAGCTGGAAGGCGGGGGCATGCCGTGTTCCGGGGATTCCAGTTACATGAGCAGAACATAAGGCTCAGGCCCAAAACGGCAAATATCGGGCGTGCCGCCGGGACAGGCTTTCCGGGTCGAACGGTCGAATCAGCCCCGCTTTAATCGTGTCGCCGATGATCCGCGACGCCATCGGATAGTTATCGTCGGTGATGGCGAACCGTTTTCGCAAGGACGCGTTGGTCATGGACTGGTTCGAAACCAAGCATAGACAAGCGTGCTGGTAGCACGCACGAATACGGTCGTTTCCGTCCATCTCGGCGAGTTTCTTGTAAGCGAACAGGACTGCCCTGGTGTGGTCGCCCACGACCGAAAAATCCGGCGGGGGAAGCTGAAAAAGCTCGACCTCGAATATGACCTTGTCGATTCCGCTGCCGCGTTCCTCGCAGATGTTGATCCGGCGCATGAAGGCGGCAAACGTCTCGTTCCGGGACTGCGGCGGTGAGTCGATAAAGCGCATCGTATCGACGAGCGGCTGACCGGGGTTGGTGATCTCAATCCGATCCGAGAAGATTTCGACCATCGGCCCGGTGCCGGTCATGTGGAAATCCTGGTGGATGATCGCGTTGGCAACAAGCTCGCGAATGGCGAGTTCGGGGTACATGCGGACCTCGCGGCGAAAGGCGGGGCCGATCTGTTCGTTCTGTGGAAGTTGCGAACCAATGAACTCGATCGCACCCTTGTAGCCGACCGCATAGCCCTTCACGCCGGCTTGTTCACGGACGGTCTCAACGCGGCTCTTACCCTTGTAGATGATGACGCGCAGCGCCTTACGGGCGAGCCGATCAAACGAATGCACGTCGCGGGCAAAGAGAATCGCGCCCATGTTGGTGATGTCGTAAGAGCCGTCGCCGTGATCCACAATCAGTTTCTCACCCTTAAGGCGACTCAAGATGCCCGCACGATTGTCCGGAAGACTCTGTTTGGTCACGTCGAAGTACGCCGGGTAGTCGAGAAGCTTGAGTGCGGTCTCGGCCGTGACGTTGCTCAGGGCGATTCCGGCTTCGAAGCTTGTGCGAGCGAAGATCGCCCACAGTTCGCGCTCCTTGTCCGGGTGGTCCTTGAGCCTCTTCTTGTATGTTCCGACGCGGATGAACTCGGTATCTTTGAACCGAACCGGAATGGATGTTGCCGCCAAGACTTCGAACAACACCATCGACTTCGCGTCGAACCGAAACTCCTGCATCCGAAAGCTCGTTCGCGGCGTCAGTTTGGTTGCCAACCAATTCTCAAGCTCTTCGTTGCCGATCGTTTCCTGGCGGGGCCTGAAACTCGTACCCACGATCTCACGAGTGCCGTCGCGCAATCCCCAAACGATATAGCCTGCGTCCTTTCCGTGCAGCGCCGCCGCGTTCGAGAGCGCGGAAAGATACTCGCCGATTTCCTCCGGGCGATGGTCGTTCTCCTTCCACTCGACCCACTCCGTTTCCCGTGACAGAGCGAGCAAACGCGATAGCAGGAGGGCGGAGTCCATGCCGTTCATTGGGCGCGCGCCTCGCCGCGAACGTCGATCTTGCCCGTGACGGCGGCGGAAATCAGTGCGGAGCGGTATTCGTGGAGCCGGTCGATGGCTGACCCCGCGCAGTCTATCAGCGCCCTTGCTTGCGCACACGCATGGTCGAGAAGATCAGCGATGGCTCGTTGCTCTTTCGGTGGCGGACAGGCGAGCCGAACTGCGCCGAGCATCCTACGACTGATTCGATCGCGGGTTCCTCCACGAGCAATCGCTTCGATGTACTCCAGATACGCCTTGCTGCTGAGCTGATATACGAGAAGGCGAGGGTCAACGTCATCGGCGCATTTCACAATGCAGTTGTCTACCGCGGTGACCATTCTGTTTCCGAGCGGCGGTGCTTGACAGGCGCGACCCGCGAGTATTCGAGGAGAAGACCGCATGCGGCAAATAAGTACGTCGCCCGGAAGAACCGCCGTGCATCGGAGTTCGTGAAACGTGTCTTCACTGATACACCGAAAGCCCTGCTCCTCGTAGACGCCCGTCCCGATGTTCCCGCACTGTATGAGGCGAATTCCCTCGTAGGTGATGAAAGGAGTCTCGATCCAATCACCGTCGATAAAGGAGCGAGACTTCAGGTTCGAGAAGAACTTTAGGGAACGGATTCGCCAATGCCTGGGCATGTCCGGCAGCCAACTTACGCCGGAGGGTTTCATGGGGACGGCAGGGTCGAGGCCCTTGGTAACGGCGTGGCTGATGAGGGTGGTGCGCTTCTCGGCCAGGAGTTCGATGAGCCGCTGCTTCTTCGTGATGAGGGCGTCGATGCGGGCCGTCTCGTGGTCAAGGAACGCGGCGATGGCTCGCTGCTCGTCGAGCGGCGGAACCGGAAAAATCACGCCGCCGATTGCCCCTGCCGCAATACCGAATCGTGTCACTCCTTTTGCTGCAACTTGGAATTGTTCTGCAACTCCACTGGCTCGAAACGACCTGAAGAGATACTCCCCGTCCATCAAGTCCGCGTGTGCCCGAACTTGCGAGAGGTGATAGCCGCATACTACGTCGTCGAAGTCCTGCGTGACGAAGGCGGGCACGGCGATGTCATTCCATTCCTCAGAGTCCTTCGTAATGAGCACGTCGCCGCGACGAAGCCGAAACTTGGCCAATTCCGCGGGGTCCGCCGTCGCCTGCATGAAATCAAGGTCCGGCGTGATGTAGTCGTTCTTGTACACGTCAACGTAGTTGCAGAGTCGGACGGGGATTTCTCCTTCGGCCGATTTCTTATCGACGTTGCTGGGTCGGGACGTAGCCACAAACTTGAGTCGGCGGGTCGCCCAATGGACAGGAAGGCCGCCGAGCCACCGGACACCCGACTCACGATACGCCGGATACGTCCGAAACCGCCCCTGCGGAGAAAGCTCCTCGACGAGTTCCCCGACAGGCATGGCGGCTTCGAGGCTCACGTCGTCACCTCTGTCAGCATGTTCGCGTTCGGCCCCGTTGTCATTTGTCACCCGTCTTACGCGGTCCGCGTTTCGGCTTCATGCGGCCTGGGGGCTTCTGCGATTTCTTTGTCGTTGGTTCTTTGCGCTGTGAGTCCAAGGTCTTAGCTGACTTTCTCAGGTCGTCCACGTAACCTCGTTCGGCCTCCGCCTCGGCGGCAAGCCGGCGCCGCTCAGCGAAGGCGTCGTACTGCTCGTGGGCCCACGCCTCGGCGTCGTCATGGCTGATCGAACCCGCATCGGCCAATACGGGCAACTCCGTATCACGCAGAAACTTGTCCAGGAACGCGGTCCAATCGTTCATGCGGATGTCCTGCCGCCTCTGTGCGCGGAACTCGGCTTGGTCGAGAAACATCACCGTAATGCGGTTGAGCGTGTCGATCTCCTTCGTGTCCAGGTAGTTCTTGGCCGTCGCCACGTCGCGTTTGAGCACTCGTCCGCCTTTCCAGGTGGTCAGGCCCATGTTGGGCTGGGCGGCGTCGGCGCGCCGTCGGACAATTTCGGCGGCGGTCATGCCGGCGGCGGCGAAGTGCATCTTGTTCTGCATGGTGGCGAAGAAGACCTGGGTCGCATCCTCGCCTTCCCGATAGTCGGTTGCCAGAGCGAAGATCTCGCGGATGCGCTGGTAGACGCGGGCTTCGCTGGCGCGAATCTCGCGGATGCGAGCGAGCAACTCATCGAAGTAATCCACCAGCCCGCCGCCGCCCTTGAGTCGTTCGTCGTCCAGGGTGAAGCCCTTGACCAGATACTCACCCAGCCGTTCGGTGGCCCACTGGCGGAACCTGGTGGCGATACCTGATTTGACCCGGTAGCCGACCGCGATGATCATGGGCAAGCTGTAGTACAAGGTGCGGTAGCGCTTGCCGTCGGCGGCAGTTGTCAAGGATTCCTTGACAACTGAATCTTCCTCTAACTCTGCTTCCGACAAGATGTTGCGGACGTGGAGGCTTACGTTCTGCTTGGTCGTTTGATAGAGCTCGGCCATCAACCCCTGCGGGAGCCAGACGGTCCCGTCCTCAAGTCGAACGCGAATCCGGCTGCGGCCGTCCTCGGCCTCGTAAACGACGATTTCACCGCCGGGGGGTTGAGATGCCGCGCTTTCGCTCACGCCGTCACCTCCGCGAGCATACGTACGATGTCCTTCTCGATGGCTTTGATGTCCGCCTCGATTTCTTCCAGCGGCCGCGGCGGGATGTACTTGTAGAAGTGCCGAGTGAGCGGAATTTCGTAGCCCACCCTGCCGACCTGCCCGTCCTTCTCGTCGCGGACGGACTCGCTGATCCAAGCGTCGGGCACGTGGGGCCGGACCTCGCGCTCGAAGTACTCGCGGATACCCTCCTGGAGCGGCACGTTTTCGTAGTCGCGGAGCTCCGGGTCCGGCTCCGGGTTGCCCTCGGCGTCGCGGCAGATTTCGGCGTTTTCGTCGCGTTCGGAGAGCGCCGCCAGAATCGCCTTCCTCATCGGGGCGGTGAGTTTGACGCCGGCAACTTCAAACGCTCCGGCCATGTCGGCCTCGAATTGGTCACGGCTCATGTACAGCTTGGCCGCGTCCAATGTGCCAAGCGTCCCGATGATGGCGTCCTGCAGTTGACGGCCTGCCTCAACGTCACGCTCGGCGGCCTTGCCCTTCTTCTTGGACGTGGCGAGATTCGCGAACGCCCTGGTCTCACGGAGCCGGTCAATTCGTTCGGGCGACGCCTGGAAGTTCAGCCGCAGGGGCCGCTCGATGGTAATCTGCCGGAATCCGAAGTCGGCGTTGTCGAAGATTTTGGAGCGCTCACCCTCGGCGAACTCGCCGTAAAGCCGGGTGATCTCGGCGATCTGATCGCGCTTGCCGTCGCGTCCGTCGCCGATTTCCTTGCGCTTGTTGTTCAAACTCTTGCGCATCTTCACGAACAGGTCCACGGCGTTGATGAGCTGGACCTTGCCGCGCCGCTCGCGCCTCTTGCGGTTGGTGAGAACCCAGACGTACGTGAAGATGCCGGTGTTGTAGAAAAGCTGGTCGGGCAGGGCGACGATGGCCTCCAGCCAGTCGTTCTCGATGATCCAGCGGCGGATTTCGCTTTCGCCGGACGCGGCGTCGCCGGTGAAGAGCGGGGAGCCGTTGAAAACGATGCCCAGGCGGGTTCCGCCGTCCTTGGCCGGCTTCATCTTGGAGAGCATGTTCTGAAGGAACAGGAACGAGCCGTCGTTGATGCGGGGCAGCCCGGCACCGAAGCGGCCGTTGTGGCCGCGGGTCTCGTGCTCCCTGCGAATCTCGTCCTCGTCGGGCTTCCATTCCACGCCGAACGGGGGGTTGGCGAGCATGTAGTCAAAAGTCTGGCGCGGGAAGCCGTCCCTGGTGAAGCTGCTGCCGAAGACGATGTGCTCGATATTCTGACCCTTGATGAGCATGTCCGAGCCGCAGACGGCGTAGGATTCCGGGTTGTGGTCCTGGCCGAAGGCTTCGAGGCTGGCTTGGGGATTGAGTTCGCGGAGGTACTCGTCGGCCACGGAGAGCATGCCCCCGGTGCCACAGGCCGGGTCGAGCAGCGTCTTGACGATGCCCCGCTTGGTGAGGACTTCGCTGTCCGGGTCGAAAAGCAGGTTGACCATGAGGCGGATGACTTCGCGGGGGGTGAAGTGGTCTCCGGCGGTCTCGTTGGCGGCTTCATTGAACCGCCGGATCAACTCCTCGAAGATGTAGCCCATTTCGATGTTGGGCACGCGGTCGGGGTGCAGGTCCATCGCCGCGAACTTTTCGATGACCATGTAGAGGCGGTTGGCCTCGTCCAGCTTGGCGATTTCGGTCTCGAAGCCGAAGTAGTCGAGAATCTCGCGGGCCTTGGATGAGAAGCTCTTGATGTAGCGGGTCAGGTTCGCGGCGATCTTGTCCGGCTCGCCCTTGAGCTTTTTGAAGTCGAGCCTGCTCGTGTTGTGGAACGCCTGCCCGGCGACGCGATTCAGGATCGGCTCGATGTTCTCGACCTTCGAGCCTTTCATGCTCGCGTGCTTGGCGAGCACCTTCTCCTTGGTCGGCTCCAGCACGCAATCGAGTCTTCGGAGCACGGTGAGCGGGAGAATGACGCGGCCGTACTGCGCGGGCTTGTACGGCCCGCGGAGGAGGTCCGCGACGGACCAGATAAACGCGACCTTTTCGCTGAAGTGGTTCACCGCGTTGCCTCGAATCGCGGGGCGCGGGATGGGAGCTTGGGCGTCGCACGCTCCCAAACAAGTTCGGCCTTCCGCGTCGAGAGCGGGTGCGGATTCTGCGGCCCCCAAGCGTGTCCGCCGTTCTTGCGTCCGCCGTTGCCGTTTTTGTTGTTCGTGGCGATGGGCGATTTCCTCCGGTCGTTTTGCCTATACCGGCATCTTCGCGACAACGTCGTTCCCCGTCCAGCGTTTCGACGCACGGAAGCGCAACACGGAGCACCGAACGGCACCGGGGAGCAATGCCGAGTACGGCCGAACCGAAGGGAACCGAACACCCGGCACCGGCGGTCGCGGGTGGGACGCGAACGGTTGGCCGGGAATTCACAGGTTGGGGCGCGAATGGGCTTGACGGATTGGTCATCATAATACGTTTTCCTGCATTTCCAAGCACGGGGTTGCGTTTGGCAAGTTGGCGGAGATTTGTAGAATGCCGGGCCATGAGACGAAAACGAATATCCGACGATGCCCAACACGAACGGCGGCCCGTGACGGCGCGCGCCTCGCGCCCCGCGGGCCTTGACGTGACGACCTGCGCCCGCCTGTGTGCGGCCATGCGAACTACGAAGCTGATCGACCGGTTCCTGCTGGTGATGGACGAACTATGCAAGGTGGCAATCACGGACGCGCGGCGGACCACGGCCTGGGGTGACCTGGAGCACGTTCACATGGAGCTAGGCGAGAAGTTTGCCTGCTTGTGCCCGCAAGCCAATAAGCCGGGTTCCTCTGCGTCGAAAGGGCCGGGAGCGGACGTACCGGGAGGGTTGGAGCGCGACCTGGCGGCGGTCTACGCGTTGAGCATGTTTGAAGGTCGATGGTACGACGTACTGGGCCGCTGGGTGGGTGAACCGGCGTTCGCCGAATGGCATCGCGTCCGGTCCCACGTTCGAAGCGTGGCCGAGTCGCTTGCCAACGAGGTCAAGAACTTATCGCGGCAAACGAATGCGGACGATTCGATTGGCAAGCTGCGGACGATGATTCGTCGGCGATCGGAGGGGCGAGTCGATCCGACCGGGCTTGCGTTTGTGATGCCGTTGCTTCAATTCCTGCACGACTGCGGGGACGGTCGGTGCGAGATCGTTGGCACACTTCCCGACGTGTTCAAGAACGACATCTTGCGTTACGCCTCCCTAAACAAACTGATCGAATTGGGCCGCGTGAGGCACTACGGCGTGAGCGGCAGCGTGTACGGACTGATGGAACTCAGGATTCCGCCTCCGATGGAATGGTCAACACAGGACGTATTCAACGCCCCCAGCGCCCATTTTTACCGCAAGTCGGTCGCGGGCGCGCTTCGGACTATGGACGAGGACAACCGCACGGTTCGGGGTTGGCGATACTTCCGAGAAGAGGTGCTGTGGCACCTGTGGATTGAGCCGACCGTGCGGCAAGCGTTCGACGATTGGCTTGAATCGCGGCAGACGCCCGAAGATGAATGGCCGGAGATTCCCAACCGGGTCCGCGATCCCTATGAGCAGTACGAAGCCGCTGTTGCCATGCCGGGGAATTCCGATCTAACTGACGAGCAAGCCTACGATGTCGTGAAGGGGACAATTGAAGAATCGGGAGACAAAGTTGATCTCCCCGACAAGCAAACGTGGTGCCGTTACGTGCGCGAGTATCGGACACGGACCGGCACGCAAAAGAACAAGGCAAGGGGTGGGCGCGCCGGCCGATCGGTCGTCCCAGCCGAAGACCTGTAACCGCCAGTGTCGCCCGCCAAACCGGATGAAACCGGAATTCCGGTTTTCCGGTCCGCGTTCGCCAATCCGCGTTTCGTTGCAGCGACGGGCGTTTCCATGCCCATTGCGGCGCGAAAACCGGAAATCCGCTCGTCCGGTTTGTGATTCATGTCCACCCAGCGAGTGCCGGATGGGCGGGATGAATCACCATGCAGCTCTTGAACGTTAGGGAACTGGCGGCGCGGTTGAGAATCTCGACACGTCAGGTTTGGAAGCTCCAATCGGCCGGACGGCTGCCCCGCGCTCTGCGGATCGCGCGAGCAACGCGGTGGAAGGAAGAGGACGTGAATCGCTGGTGTCAGTTGAATTGTCCGCCGCTGCATGAATTCGAGGCCGCGGTCGCGGGGGAAGGGGGTCGCCGATGAGCGGAAAAGAAACCGCCCGCGGGCCGGTTGTGACGGCTTCCGCGGGCGTAGCGAAAACTGTTACACCCCCAACGATAGCGAATGCGACCCACGGCGACAAGATGCCGTCAAACGAACGGGCGGGATGGGCACCGCGACAGGACACTGACCGGGGGCGCGTGGAATCAAACCACGGCCGGGGACACGACGCGTCGGACATGGGCGTCCAATGGTTTGTTACCGGGTGGCAGTCGGCGGCGGAGCGGTTGGTTTCGTCGGCGTTCCAGTCGCCGGCGGAACTGAAAGCAGCGGCGGACGCGGCGGGGGTCCGTGAAACCGATCTCCCGGACTACATCCAACGCGACGCCTTCGCGTTCGGCTACGTCTATGGTTCGGAGTTTCCCAACGCGACGTTTACGATCGCCGACACGGAACGGGCCATTGATTTCGTTACCCGCGGGTTCGGACTGCGGCGGGACGACGTGGCGGCGATGGCGTGGTGTACGCCGTCGGCGGCGCTGGCGGGTCACTATGCGGCAATCGTTCGTGAGTACAGCTTGCGAGCAAGTCTGTATCGAGCGGCGGAACGCTGCCTGGCCGATCCGCGGCCGATCGCGGAAATTGCGCGAGAACTATTGAGCGATGCCGTGAATTCCACGACCCGCGGGATTCCGCCGCGGCGACCGGTCGTGCGGCCGCGGGTGGTGGTGCCGCCGGGGGTGCGCCGGGCCGTTCGTCGGAGGGCGCACCGATGAGCGCGGCCATTCCCTTTACAATCGAAGCGCGGGTGACGGGTCGCGATTCGTTGCTGCTCATTGCATCGCGCGACGGAAAGGCGCTGGCGACGGAGCGGTGCGGGATCGGCGACGGCGAAAAGCGGCTGCGTATCGCCAAGCGCTGGGCTGATGACGCGCGGTTGACCGGCGGGCACGTCGCGACGCCGACCCCACAAGCGGACGGCGGCGACGGGACGGCCGATGGTCTTGCGACGAACGGCGTCGGCGCCGAGCCGTGCGGAATCAGCGCCGACGCCGTGGCCGTGGAACTACAACAGGCGGAGATTGCGGCCATAGAAGCGCACGCGGCCGCAAGCCGTGACGCCCTGGACGACGACGCGACCCGGACGGATGAATCCGACGGCAGCGGGGTCGATTCGACGGCGGAACTGCCGTTCACGGTGACGCCGCGGCTTGGGGAACGCGGGGTGGTGTTCAACGCCTCCGTCGGTGACGACGACGTAACCAGCGAAAAGTACACGCCGGGCGACGGCAAGCGGCGGCGCGAAGTCGCCGAGCTGTGGTGCGGCGACGACCGGTTGTGGAACGGGGCGACGCCGAACCACGCGGGCGTCGTGGCGGCGCTTGAAGCGGCGGAACGGGATGCGTTGGCGAGACTGGATGCGCTCGAATCCGAATCGTCCGTCGTCGATGCCCCGTCGGGGACCGAGCTTGACCTGTCACGGATCGTGCGCCCGGAACTGTTTCACACGGCGGCAGTGTCGGGAGTGTGTATCCCCATTGCGATGCTCGCCGGCGGTCGGCCGCGGGGCACGTGGGGTTTGTATTTGCGTTGGGCGGACGGTCGACGCGAACGCCGATCCCTGGAATCGCATATCGAACTGGCCGGTGGCGGGCGGCTGTGGATTCATCCGCAACCCGACGAACCGTTGCCGACGGCGCTGCCCGGATGGTCGTTGGCGTCGCGAGCCGCCTGGCTGAACGGAGCCGCCGCGCCCGATCCAGTCGCGGCCTTCAAAGCCGTGTGCAGGCGGATTGCGTTCTACATCGACTTTCCGCAGGCGACGGCGGCGGGCACGGCCGCGACGCTGGCGCTTTGGGCGCTGTTAAGCTACGTCTATCCAGCCTGGTCGGCGGTGCCCTATCTGTCCGTGGGCGGTCCGACGTCATCGGGCAAGACCACGCTGTTCGGCGTATTGGCGCGCATGGTGCTGCGCCCGCTGGCGGCGTCGTGCATGACCGCGGCCGCGTTGTTCCGCACGCTGCACGATCAAGGCGGCGTGCTGTTGCTGGACGAGGCCGAACGGTTGCGCGAAGGTGCGCCCGAAGCGGGGGAGCTGCGCGCGATCCTGTTGAGCGGCTACAAGCGCGGTTCGCCGGCTTACCGCCTGGAGAAGATCGGCGAACGGTTCAGACGGATCGCGTTCGACGTGTTCGGTCCCAAGGCATTGGCCGCGATCGCGTCGCTTCCCGTGCAGTTGGCCAATCGGTGCATCCGACTGTCGATGTTCCGGGCGGTCCCGGATTCACCGAAGCCACGGCGTCGAATCGACGCGGATGGGGAATGGGGGGCGATGCGCGACGACCTGCACACGCTGGCGCTGGAGTACGGACCGACGTGGCTGGAACTGGTCGGACGCGACGACGTGTGCCCATCCGGTCTGTCGGGCCGCGAATTCGAGTTGTGGCAACCCCTGTTGGCGTTGGCCGCGTGGCTGACGGAGCGCGGGGCGGACGGGCTTCTGCCGCTGGTGCAACAGTACGCCATTCACGCATCGGAATCGGCCCGCGACGACGCGACGCCGGAACTGGACGAAATCCTGCTGCGACTGCTGGCCGGCGCCGTGGTGTCCGGTGAACACCACCGGATTGCGCCGGGCGAGTTGCTTCGCCGGGCGCGGGCGGTGAACGGACCGGCATTTGAGAAGTGGTCGAGCAAGGGGGTGGCGACTACGTTGAATCGCTACGGCCTGACGACCCACAAGACGGGCGGCGTCCGGGTGTACGGCCGCGTCACGGTCGATGCGATCCGCCGGGTCGAACGGGCGTACGCGATGGACCTGGGGCTTCCCCCCGTAGACGTGCCCCACGTGCCCCAGCGCCCGCCGGTTATCGGTTTGCAGGACGAAAACGGCGGAATCCCAGGGTACGTGGCGGCGGGGGACGTGCCCTTGAATCGTGCCCTCGGTGGGTCGGAAACGGCATCGAGGGTACGTGAGGGCACGTAGGGCACGTCCTGACCGGGAGCGAATCACACGATGAGAATGGATGCGAAGGCATTCCTGGAGGGGCTTTTCGACGCGGGCAGCGAGGCGACACCGGCGCGGATGCCCGGTCCAGCGTCTGGTTTGTTGGTCACGACGCCGCGCGAATACCTGGTGCCGGATGACGTGTCGCCGGAATGGCGCAAATTCTACGAGGAACGCGCCGCGATCAGGGAATTCGAGGGCGGACAAACCCGCGAACACGCCGAAGCGGGTGCATGGGCGGAAACGTCGAAACTGATGGGATTCCAGGAAATGACTTGACAGAATATCCATCATGGGATATCCTATGGGTATGCAAACGACATCGGAAATCGCGGAACGGTTGCAGGCGGAAATCGATGCGTCGGGGCGGAGCCTGTTGAGCATCGCCAAGGCGGCCGGATTGGGGTACGCCGCCGTCTACCGGATCGCCCATCGAGAGCGGGACGGGATGACCATCGAAACGATGTTGCGGCTGGCCGGGGCGCTGGGGTTGACCGTGGAATTCAAACGCGGGCGGAATGCCCGAGCGAAAGCGTAGGTGCATCGTGGCAAGGGTGTTTCGAGCGAAATACACGACCGGGGGCCGGGACGGCGAACGGGTGACGCGGACGGCGCGGAAATGGTACGTCGAGTACCGCGACGCCGACGGGATCGTCCGCCGCAAGGCCGGGTACACCGACAAGGCCGCGACCCAACAGCTTGCGGCCGAATTGGAACGGAACGCGGAGCGACGCAAGTCGGGGCTGGTGGACCGTTTCGCCGACCACCGCAAGCGACCGCTGGCGCAGCACGTCGCCGATTGGCGTTCGGCAATAATCGCCAAGGGCGGGACGGAAGCACACGCCAAGCAACCGGTCAGCCGAGTACATCGGGTATTGGACGAGTGCCGAATCGTCCATTGGCAGGACTTGTCCGCGAGCCGCGTTCAGGCGTGCCTTGCCACGTTGCGGGGCGGCGGACTTTCATCCGAATCGAGCAATCACTACCTGCGGGCGGTCAAGGGATTCGCCCGATGGATGGTCGCGGACGGGCGGGCCGCGGACCATCCGCTGACGCATTTGTCATTGACCAATGCCGACGCGGACCGACGCCACGATCGGCGGGCGTTGTCGGCCGATGAACTGCGGCGAGTGCTGGCAACGGCGGAGTCCGGGCCGACGCGGTTCGGAATGACCGGGCCGGATCGGGCGATGCTGTACCGGCTGGCGGTCGAGACGGGTCTACGGGCGAATGAACTGCGGACGCTGAAGTGGGGGGCGTTCGACTTCAACGGAAGCCCGCCAACGGTGACGGTCCGGGCCGCATACTCGAAACACCGGCGGGATGACGTGCTGCCGCTGAAACGCGAACTCGTGCAAACGCTGGGCCGCTGGTGCGACAACTCGGACTCGCTGGACGCGGGAGCCGTCGTATTCCCGACGTTGCCGGAGAAGACATCCCGATTGGTTCGTGGTGACCTGCGAGCCGCCCGGGCGCACTGGATTTGTGAGACAGCCGACCGAGCCGAACGACGCGAGCGACGCCGATCAGCGTTCCTACGGCAGAAGGACGATTCGGGCCGCGTCGTGGATTTCCACGCGTTGAGGCACACGTTCATCACCAACCTTGCCCGCGGAGGTGTCCATCCCAAGTTGGCGCAGGCGCTCGCCCGCCATTCGACCATCACGCTAACGATGGACCGCTACTCGCACACCGTCATCGGCGAACAAGCTGACGCCTTGTCGGCGCTTCCCGACTTGTCGAACGGACCGGACCGCGAACGCCAACGGGCGACGGGCACTTGTGATATTGGGTCGAAAAGCTTGGCGTCCAGCTTGGCGTTTTCCTTGCCGGAACGGGGTTCACGGGAAATGCGGGATTATTCACCAAGCTGCGCGATGGACGAAACGGCCGGTGCGTTGAGGCGAAACGTAACTGTCGCAGAATCAAGGGCTTCGTGCGCTTCGGTGCAACGGATGACACCGGCTGGCACCCAGTCGCCGACGACGCGCCGGGCAGGACTCGAACCTGCGACCGTCGGATTAGAAATCCGATGCTCTATCCGCCTGAGCTACCGGCGCAGACGCGGGCTGGTGACCGCGACCTGCCCTGCACGATAGGCCGGGGAACCGCTGTCGGCAATCATCCGGGCCGTCTAGTGGGCCGCGGTGTCGCCGGCCGAGGCGTCGAGCGCTTCCTGCGACTCGATGACCAGCGGGTGGTCCTCGGGAAGCGTGGTCCGAAACAGGCCGATCGCCTCCCGCGCGGGGGGTTCGGCGTCGGCGGCACGGTTGGTGTCGATCAAGATTTGCGCTTGCAGCAGCAACGCCCTGGCCAGCCCCTCGTTGTCCACCGGGATCAGTTCCCGCCAGCGTTCGACGGATTCGTTGACGGCCTCGATGGCATCGACCGGCTTGCCGGCCAGTTTCAACACGCGGGCCAGTTCGAACAACGCATGGGCGAGCACCTTGCCGCCCAGCGGCAGTTGTTGGCGGATCAAACCGATGGCCTCGCGCTGAGCGCGTTCGGCCCCCTCGTAATCGCCCCTGTACCGGCGCACGACGGCCAACTTGCTCATCACCGATGTCACGCGGGCGTGCGTGTCGCCGTAGGCCAGTCGAACCGTGCGCAGCAGATCTACAAAAACATTCTCGGCCGCGTCGTACTCCTCGGCCGCCACCAATACCGACGCCAGGTTGTAGCCGGTGTCGATGGTGTCGGGGTGCGAATCGCCCAGCCGATTCCGGCGAATGTCGAACGCCTCGCGGATCATGCGCGCCGCGGCCGCGTAGTCCCCCGCGATGTAACGCATCGCGGCGACATTGTTCAGGCTTTCCGCGACGTCGGGGTGGTCGTTGCCGAGGGTCTCGTGGCGCAGATCGAGGGCGTTTTGATAGGCCTGTTCCGCAGCGGCGAGGTTGCCGACGCGTTTGGACGCGTAGCCGAGGTTATTGAGGCAGTCCAAGATGGATGGATGGTCCGGTTCGTGGGCACGATTCAAAATCGCCAACGCTTCATTCAGCAGTTCGATGGCGTCGGCGTAGTGACCCTGCTCGATCAGCCAGACGGCCAGTTTGTTCAAGCCCGTCGCGACGGCCGGGTGATCCGGTCCCAGCAAATCGCGATGAATGTCGATGGCGTCGTGCAGTAGTTGGCGAGCGGCGTCGTAATCGCCGCCGGGAGACATCAACAGGCGGCCGAGCTCGCCCATGGCATCGGCCACGTTGGGATGCCGGTCGCCGTGGATGCGGCGCAGTTGTTCGACGGCGGCGCGGGCAAGTTCCAGCGCTTCGTCGTATCGCCCGCGTTCGGCCACGATCCGGGCCAGCCGGCCGCGGTAGTGAGCGGCGTCAGGATGGTCGGGTTCGCCCGTTTCATCCAACACGTCGATCGCGTCACGGCAGTCGGATTCAGCGGCTTCGTAATCACCCCGTGCAAAACGAAGATCGCCGCGTATCGCGTAACCGCGAGCCAGCGCCGCGGCATCCGATTCGGGCAGGTGTTCCAAAATGGCCAGTGATTCCAGCAGGGGGGGTTCGGCCAATTCGGGTTTGCCCTGATCGAGGTGCACCGCGCCGAGATGGAACAGAATATCGGCCTCGCGCGAAGGATCGGGCGATGCCGACCGTCGTTCCGCATCGAGGGCGGCGGACAGCACGCGGATGGCATCGTCGCAGGCGCCCAGGTTGCGATAGACGCGGCCGATGGCGTTGAGCAGCGCGGCGTGGATGTCGGGCCGGTCGTTGAATTCGGCCGACGCGCGTTCGGCGCCGAGGCGCAGCATTTCGCCCGCGGTCATCTGAACGCCGCGGGCCGCGTCCGGTTCACCCAAACGCAGCGGGTCGGGGATGTCGAACAGGTTGACCAGATAATCGGCGACGCGGTTGGCCATTTCGGCCTCGGCGGCGGCCTGCTGTTCGGCGTCCTGGGCGCGCACCATGTTCGTGTTCGCGACGTCCCGCTCGTGTGCCGCGACGCGAGCCTGCGACGCGGTTCCCACGATGCCCAAAACGAAGGCAATGACGATGGTCGCCGTGGCCGTCACCCCGAGCTTGTTGCGGCGGATGAACTTGGCCGTGCGATAGGTGAACGTGTCCTTGCGGGCGCTGACCGGCAACCCGGTGAGGTAGCGATCGATGTCGTCGGAGAACTGTTCGACGGAGGCGTAGCGGCGTTCCGGCTCCTTGCGCAGGGCCTTGAGGACGATGTTGTCCAGATCGCCGGCGAGTTCGCGGCGGAGCTTGTCGGGGTGCCCGGCGCGGCAGCGGCTGACGTCGTCAGGGGTGATGGACCGACGGGCGGCGCCTTCCGCGTCGAGAATGGTCTCGGTCCGCGTCACCACCAAACTGGGTTCGATCGGGTTCCGTTCGCAGATTACGGCGGCCAGGTCGCGGTCGGTCACCGTGTCCAGGCCGTACGGGCGGTGACCGGTCAGCAGTTCATAAAGAACAACGCCCAGGGAGTAGACGTCGGTGGCGGTGGTGATGGCGCCGCCGGTGATTTGTTCGGGGCTGGCGTAGCGCGGCGTCATGGGTTGAACGCCGGTGAGCGTGCGGTTGGTGGAATCGTCGGTGTCGTCGGCGCCCAGGATTTTCGCGATGCCGAAATCGAGCAGTTTCGGATGCCCGTCGGGCGTGACCAGGATGTTGTTGGGTTTCAGGTCGCGGTGCACGACGAGGTTGCGATGGGCGTAACTGACCGCGTCGCAGATGTGCTGGAACAATCGCAATCGATCGGTGATGGAAAGTTTTTGGGCGTCGCAATGAACGTCGACCGGTTGGCCGTCGATGTAGTCCATCACCAGATAGGGGAGCCCGTCGTCGGTGGTGCCGCCGTCCAGCAGTTTGGCCAGATTGGGGTGGTCGAGAAGCGCCAGTGCCTGACGCTCGGTGCGGAAGCGGCGCAGGATTTCGCGGCGTTTCTTGGGATCGTGGATGTTGGCCCCGGGTCGGATCAGCTTGATTGCCACCCGTTTCTGGTAGGCGTCGTCGGCGCGGACGGCCGCGTACACCGCGCCCATGCCGCCGGCCGCGATGATGTCCGTCAGTTGGTACGGTCCGATGCGCTGCCCCTTTATTCCGGTGGCGAAGTGTTCGGACGCGGCGACGGCGACCGATTGTTCGGCGGGTTCGTCAATGAACGAGGGGTCGCCCTCGTGGGAGCGGATCAGCGACTGCACCTCGTCGCGCAGGGCGTCATCTTCACCGCACGCGGAATGCAGATACCCCGACCGCTCCCCAGGCGGCTGCTCGAGGGCGGACTGAAAGATCTGCTTCACCTGCTGCCAGCGTTGGGGCGTCATCATGCAGAAGTAACGCGAAAGTGGTGGTTCAATCGGCTCAAAAGCGTAAATATTCCGGCGCGATTACATCTCCGATGCCTCGTTTTCCAACCCGCCGTCGGGCTATCGGTCATTAATTGACCCCAAAACGGGGTGGATCCCGCGTTCGGGGGGCGGTGCGAATCGCGATTCTTGGTAAATAGGGCGTTTTGGGGTCGCAAGCTCCTTGAAAGAGTAGCCATCCGGTGATTAGAATGGAATTTTTGCAACGAGGGGACGTGTCCGACCGCGCGTTTTACTTGTGTCGGGGAGAATGAAGCATGGTCAAAAGTATTGTCACAGTTCAGGCGATTGGAGTGATTGCATTGATCACGCCGCACGCGTTCGCCGGCGGCGAGGATTGGACCATCCGCGCCAGCGGCGTACAAGTCGAAGTCGCCGCGGCGGCGAGTCCGGAGGCGCAGGGACCGGGGGCTGTGCCTGATGAATGCGAGGAACGAATTCCGCTGCCGTGGGGGTTGTCGCCGTTCAGCACGGTGGGGGCGACGACCAGCGGAGACGTTGACCCGTTTTGCGACGGTCCGGTGTTTCACGACATCTGGATCAACTTGTTTCCGTTTCTGTCGGGTCGGGTGACGGTGACGGTTCAGGCGAATTTCCCGCCGCGGATCGCCGCCCTCGACGGGTGCTCGTGCGCGCCGTTAAGCCAGGTGCTGACGTGCAGTTCCGCGTCCCCCACGCTGGAAACGGAAATCCAATTCGACGTAGCCGCGGGCAACTGCTACAAACTCGATCTGGGGAGCCAGGTTCCGGGACAATTCGGCAACGGCACGATCAACATTTCGGTTCAGCAGGATGTACCGGCGGCGACGACGTGGGGAGCGGCGTGGATGGTTCTGCTGCTGACCATCGCGGCGTCGTTGGCCATTCGGGGTCGGCGCTCGATGACGGCGTAGCGACAGCCCGGGCCGGTGCATTGACATCGTGGGCGATTTACCTACCATGACGGCATGCGCGCTGGGGTACTGGGCACGCTGTCGTTATTCGCGGTTGCCGGCACGATGTGGGCGGCGCCGGAGCCGGCGATCGTCCCCCGGGCGTGGGAAGTCGAGTTTGCGTTTCACGATCCGCAGCCGATCGATATCCGGTTGCCCGGCGATTCGGACGCAACGACGTTCTGGTACGTGCTGTACACCGTGACCAACACCACCGGGCGGGAGGTGCCGTTTTATCCGAGTTTTGAAATCGTCACGGATGACCTGACGGTCATCGAAGGCGGCGCGAACATCAACCCCGCGGTTTACGACGCGGTCGAGGCGCGGCACCGGAAGGCGTACCCGTTTTTTGTGCGACCGGCGCAGATGCTGGGGCCGCTGCTGGTGGGCGAGGACAACGCCCGGACGTCGGCCATGGTGTTTCACGTGCCGGATGCGGCGGTGAATCATTTTCGATTGTACGTCGGCGGGTTGTCGGGCGAGATCGAGAAGGTGCGGAATCCGCGATTCGACCGGCGCCGGGGCGAGTCGGCGGGGAATTCGCAGTTTTTCACGCTGCGTAAAACGCTGGCGATTTACTACGACATTCCCGGCGATTCGATGACGCGGTCGTCGTCGACGCCGGTGCGGGTTCGGCAGGAATGGGTGATGCGCTAGCCGCGGATTGCGGCGGAGTGGCACGCAAGGCGTAGACGAAACGCCGCGCGGGATTCGCTGCAAGTAAGAAAAGGGTCAGGTTATGGCACATAAAAAGGGACAGGGATCGACGCGCAACGGCCGGGACAGCAATCCGCAGTTCCGCGGGGTCAAGCGATGGGGGGGGCAGACCGTTAGCACGGGGACGATCCTCGTTCGGCAGTGCGGCACTCCGTTCGAGGCGGGCCACAACGTGGGGCGCGGTCGCGACGACACCTTATTCGCGCTTTCCGACGGCATCGTGTCGTTTCAGGGGCGCCGGGTACACGTCACGCCCAATAACTGACGATCGCGGAGCCGCGGCCGTCGGTGCCGTGTCGCGGCAATCCGTTCCTGAAGTGGGTGACCTGCGGGGTCACCTTTTTTTTGGTCCTTGATCCCACATGTTTGTCGATCGCGCGGAAATCTACGTACGCGGGGGGCACGGCGGGCCGGGGTGCATCAGCTTCCGCCGCGAGAAGTTCATCCCCAAGGGCGGGCCGGACGGCGGCACGGGCGGGCATGGCGGCGACGTCATCGCCGAGGCCACCCACGGCGTGGACACGCCGCTGGCTTTTTCCAGCCGGTATCATTGGATTGCGGAGAGCGGCCGGCCCGGCGGGGG
>JABFSN010000144.1 GCA_013140575.1 Phycisphaerales bacterium
AGCAGATGGGCCGCGGTCGGGGCGGCATCGCGGGGAAGCAGGAAACGTCGGTTGATTTCGTGAAACAGCGGGAGAAGACGAAATCGGGGCCGGGTGCGATCATCGGTCAGTTTCTGGTGGACGCGGAGCAGGTGGAAGGGGAGGCGTCGCAGCAGTTGCAGGCGATCGTGGAGGCGGCGCAGCGCGACGCGACCGAATCGGTCAACCGGGCGCGGGTTCCGCGGCGTTATCACGCCGCGATTAAGAAGTATTTTTCGGATATGGCGCGATCGGCCGCGGGTGGTGATCGCGGCAAAGCGGCCGACGAGAAGGACGCCGACAAACCGGCAACGGACGGACCAACGTCGAGCGAATCCGACAAGCCTACCGACGGATAGATCATTGCCATTGCATTCCGGGGCGCGAATTCGATTGCGACCGAAGGCACCCGATCGCATCGGACGGATGTGTTGCCGACTGTGCGCATCGATTCTGACAGTTCCTTGCGTGGGCTGCGAGGAGCGGGCAGAGACGGTCGTAGTCTATTGCAGCGTCGACGAGACGATCGCGAGACCGCTGTTCGACGCGTTCGAGCGGGAGACGGGAATCGCAGTTCGGGCGGTCACGGATCACGAGGCGGGCAAGACGACGGGACTGTTGCAGCGCATCGTTGCGGAAGGCGACCGGCCACGCGCGGATGTGTTGTTTTCCGGCGAGTTATTCGGCACGATGCAATTGGCGGAACGAGGGGCGCTGGAAGCGTTCCTGCCGGAAATGTGGGAAGGCATACCATCGGACTACATCGACGGGAAGCACCGGTGGACGGCGGTGTCGTTGCGGGCGCGGGTGCTGGCGTTTGATGGGGCGAGGGTGGCCGCGGACGAGTTGCCGCGATCGTGGGAGGAATTGGGCGACGCGCGATGGGCGGCGCATCTGGCGATGGCCAATCCGTTGTTCGGGACGACGCGTGGACATGTGGCCGCGATGTTCGCGGCGTGGGGCGACGAGCGGGCGACGCAGTATCTGAAATCGCTGCGTGCGCACGGAGCGATGTTCGTGGATGGAAACAGTTCGGCGGTTCGGGCGGTTCTGGACGGGCGGGCGCGCTGGTGCATGACGGACATGGATGACGTGTATGCCGCCCGTCGGGAGGGGCACGTGTCGTTGGAAATGGTTCTGCCGGACATGGGACACGGCGACACGATGTGGATTCCGTGTACGGTGGCGTTGATTCGATCGGGCCCGCATTCGGCGGCGGGGCGACGTCTGGTTTCATTCCTGGTTTCCGCGGAAGTCGAGCGAACGATGGCCGAAAGCGACGCGCGATTCGTGCCGGTCCGACCGGGGCTGCGTGACGGTCGCTTGAATCCGAAAACTCCGCCGGTGGGCTATGCGGCGATCGCGGCGGCGCTGCCGCGGAGCGACCGGGTCGTGCGCGACGTGCTGCTACGGTGATGGCGCGGGCGTTGGGCATCGTCGTCGTGGCGGCGGGGACGATCGGGTTCGTCGGCGCCATAGTCATTCCCGGAATAGCGTTGGCGGTGGGTGCGGGGACGGGAGCGTGTGCCGACGGCGCGGCGATTTGGCCGTCGGCGCGGCAGTGGGGATTGTATGGCCGCACGGTGGGAATGGCGGTTTGCGGAACGGCGCTGGCGATGGTGTTGGCGCTGCCGGGGGCGTGGGCGATTGCCCGCGTTCGACGGTTTTCCCACGCGCCGCTGGTCGGGGCGTTGGCGTTTGTGCCGTTGCTGATGCCGCCGATGATCGTTGTGTTCGGGTGGCAGCGATTGCTGGGCGGATACTGGTTTCGCGATTTGTCACCGATGGCGCGATGCGTCTGGGTTTGGGCGTCGTGGGGTTGGCCGATTCCGGCGATGATTCTGGCGGCGGGATGGATGCGTGTCGGGCGGAGCGTATGCGAAGCGGCCGTGCTGGTGACCACGCCGGGCAACGCATTTCTGCGGGCGGTGGCGCCGTCGTTGCGCCGACACGTGATGGTGTCGGCCGTGATTCTGTTGGTGTGGTTCGTGGGCGAGTACAGTGTGCCGCACGCGAACGGTGTGTTTGTGATGGCCAGCGAGCTGATGGACACGGCGGGCCAGTCGGCGGCGGGGGAAATGGCGGTCCGCGTGCTGGGGTTGAGTTGGCCGTTGATCGTGGTGACGGTCGCGGGGATCGTCGTTGCGAGCAAGTGTTGGCCCGCACCCGACGGGGCGAGCGGCGGCATGGTCTATTCCGAGGCGACGTCGCGGCGCGGCAAGGCGCTGGTGCTGATGATTGTCATTGTGGGGGTGACGTGCGGCCTGCCGCTGACGGGGGTCGCGGGCAGACGGGCGTTGATCGGCGATTTGGCGGAGACGGTGACGACGTATTGGCCTGAACTGTTGGGCAGCGTGGGACTATGCACGGCGTCCGGGGTGTTGGCGGTAATCATGGGCATGGCGTTGACGGCCGGTGTTCGACCGGCGCGAATTGGGTTGGTCGGGACGTTTCTGTTCGGCGTCGTTCCGGGGGCGGTCGTCGGATCGGCGATGTTGTCCGCCTATCGGCCCGCGGAATGGATGAATGCGTTTCCGCGAGCGGCGGAGGCGTCCTGGTGGTTCTACGGCCATTGGCCGATCGTGTTGATCGGACTGGCCGGCCGGTTCGCGTGGGTGGGCTGGCTGGCGGGATGGATGGCGACGCGGGGCGTGCCGCGGGCGCATCAGGAGCAGTCCAGTCTGGACGGCGCCGCCGGGCTGACGCAGACGGTCACGATGTGCTGGCGCCATCAATGGCCGGTGCTGGTGTGCGGAGTTGCAGTCGCCTCGGCGATGGCGATGTCGGAATTCGCGGTGGTGGGGGTGGTGGGCGTGCCGTCGCCGACGATGTTGGCGATGCTCGTGATCGAGAAGTTCCATCGATTCGAGTACGGGATGTTGGCGGCGTTGAGCGTATGCCTGATGGTCAGCGCCGTTCCGGGTACGGTGTTGGTGTGGGCGGTATTGCGGCGGCGGGAATGGGCCGGCTACGGGTGACGGTGGAGACATTGGCCGGACTGATGATCTTCATCGGCGCGTGCAGCCCGGCGGCGCCGCAGCCGGCGAATGTTATGAACGTGATCGGCGAGGCGGGCCGCGGTCCCGGGGCGTTCGCGTATCCGCGCGGAATCGCGTCGGCGGCGGATGGGACATTCTATGTGGTGGACAAGAGCGCGCGCGTCCAGCGATTCGCGGCGGACGGCACGTTTCTGGTGGAATGGAAAATGCCGGATTACGCGGGCGGCAAGCCGGTGGGGCTGTCCGTTCATGGCGACGGCCGGGTATTCGTGGCCGACACGCATTACCATCGGGTCGTCGTATACGAAGCGGATGGCGCGGAGTTGGCCCGATTCGGCGCGGAGGGGGACGGCGACGGACAATTCCGATTGCCGACGGACGTCGCATTCGATGCGGCGGGGTTCGTCTACGTGGCCGAATACGGCGGCAACGACCGTATCACGCAATGGTCACCCGAATTGACGTTCGACCGGGTGGTGGTGGCGGGCGAAGTCGGCGGCGAGCCGATGCAGCGTCCGGCCGCGATTGTGATCGACGACGAGCAGACGTTATGGGTGGCGGACGCGTGCAACCATAGGATTCTGCGATTTAGTCTGGATGGGCGATTGTTGCATTCGTTTGGAACGCTGGGGCGGGACGCGGGTCAGATGCGTTATCCCTACGGATTGGATATTGATGCGGAAGGTCGACTGGTGGTGTGCGAATACGGTAATTGCCGGGTTCAATGGTTCGACCGGACGGGGCGCTCGTTGGGCATGTGGGGCGGCGCAGGACGCGAAGTTGGACAATTGAATTCGCCGTGGGGCGTGTTCTGCCGGGCGAACGGCGTGGTCTACGTGCTCGATTCGCTGAACATGCGGGTGCAGGTGTTTCGCCGATGATCGCCGCGTTTCCGTGGGACATTCCGTTGTCGTTCGGCCGGCCGGAGTGGCTGTGGCTGTTGTTGCTAGCGCCCGCGACGGCGTTGGGGTCGTGGCGGGCGTTGGCCGGGTTGGGTCCGGTGCGGCGCGCGGCGGCGTTGGCGGTGCGGTCGCTGGTGATCGTGGCGACGGCGTTGACGCTGGCCGACGTCAATCGGGTGCTGCGGAATGATGATCTGACGGTCCTGTTTCTGATGGACCGTTCGTTGAGCGTGCGTGAACATGCGGACCGTCAACAGCAATTCATGGAAGATGTGACGCGGGACATTCCGGCGGACGACCGCACGGGCGTAATTGATTTCGCGCGCGAGGCGTTTCTGGAACAACTGCCGATGAAGGGCGGCTATTTTCTGGAGCGCGGCCGGTTGCCGGAGTTGCCGAACGTCGAGCGGACGAACGTGGCGGCGGCGATCCGGCTGGCAATGGCCATGTTTCCGCACGATTCGGCGAAGCGCATCGTTTTGATGTCCGACGGGAACGACAACATGGGCGACGTGTTGAGCGAGGCGCGGCGGGCGAAGGCGGACGGGGTGTCCATCGACGTGGCGCCGCTGTGGTTCGCGCGGCGAAACGAAGTCTATTTCGAAAAGCTGTCGGCCCCGACGTACGCGGAGCGCGGCGAGCTGGTGGCGATCCGCGGGAATCTGCACGCCACGAGTCACGCGTCGGGGAGGCTGGATGTTTACCACAACGGGGCGAAGGTGGCGTTGCGCGACGAGTACACGCGCATGGCGCTGCGTCCGGGCAATAACGCGTTCGTGATGAAACTGCCGGTGGAGACGGACGGCGTGCAGCGGTTCGAGACGCGGTTTGTGCCGGACGATCCGAACATGGACGCCATCGTGGACAACAATCAGGCGTCGTCGTTTTCGTTCGTGTCGGGGCGCGGCAAGGTCGCGGTGATGAGCATGGACCCGGCGATCGACGGGGCGCTGGTCGACGCCCTGCGTCGCGAGAATGTTCAGGCGACGCTGGTGGACGTGACGCATGAGATCCCCGATCCGGCCGGTATGATCGACTATGCGTGCATTGTTTTGGCCAACGTTCCGGCAAACGTGTTTACGGAAGAGCAGCAACGAACGTTGGCGGCCTACGTGGAAGACATGGGCGGCGGTCTGATCATGACCGGGGGCGACGACGGTTTCGGCGCGGGCGGGTGGATCGGCACGCCGCTGGAGGCCGTGCTGCCGGTCGAACTGGAGATCAAACACAAGCGGATCATTCCGCGCGGGGCGCTGGTTCTGATCATGCACAGTTGCGAGTTCGAACGGGGCAATGCGTGGGGCGTGCACATCGCCAAGAAGGCGGTCGACACCATCAGTTCCCGGGATTTCATAGGCGTATTGGCGTATGCCATGGGCGGAGAGTCGTGGGAGGTGCCGATTCAGTTGGCGACGAACAAGTCGGCCGTCAAGAACGCCATCGATCGGATGGGCATCGGCGACATGCCCGATTTCGACACGACGATGAGCCTGGCGTTGAAGGGACTGACGGCGACGGATGCGTCGCAGAAGCACATAATCATGGTCAGTGATGGAGATCCGTCGCCGCCGTCCAAGTCGGTGATGGACGGACTGATCGCACAGCAGATCACGGTGTCGACGATCGGGGTCGGGTTTGGATCGCACGTAGTGGAGCCGCCGTTGCGGGACATTGCGAGCCGGACGGGGGGGCGTTACTACCCCGTTCGGAATCCGCGGACGTTGCCGCAGATATTCGTGAAGGAATCGAAAGTCGTCCGCCGGCCGTTGATCGTGGAAGAGACGTTTGTCCCGACAGTGAACTACGCCTTCAGTGATCTGTTGACGGGCATTGATCCGTCGGAAGCGCTTCCGCAATTGGACGGGATGGTGTTGACGACGCCGAAAGACGCGGCCCAACTGGCGCTGGTACGGGCGACGACCGACGGGAATGATCCGCTGTTGGCCCATTGGCAGCGCGGACTGGGGCGGGTGGTGGCGTTTACCAGCGGTTATTGGCCGAAGTGGGGCACGGCGTGGGTGCGGTGGTCGAAGTATTCGAAGTTCTGGGCCCAGGTGCTGCGCTGGACCATGCGTCAGGACGCGCCGGCGAATCTGGACACGTATACGGTGATCGAAGGCAACACGGGGCGCGTGATAATCGAGGCAATGGACAAGGACGCGGACTACGTGAATTTTCTCGATTTGCGCGCCACCGTGTTGCATCCCGGGCGCGGAGGGGTGCCGATGCAGTTTGTGCAGACCGGTCCCGGACGCTATGAAGGTACGTTTGAAATCGACCAGACCGGGCAATACGTCGCGACCGTCAACGTCTTCCAGAGCGGCGCCTATCAGGGATCGCTCCACACCGGCGCATCGGTTCCGTATTCTCCGGAATTAAAAGAGCTATCGACGAACGATGTTTTGTTGGAGCAGGTCGCGGAAATGACTGGCGGTCGCGTTCTCGACGTCGACGCGACGCAGTCGAGCGTGGTTTTCGACCATGATCTGCCGCCGACCGAATCACGTCGACCGGCGTGGGAATGGGCGTTGACGTGGCTGTTGTTGCCCGCATTCCTGCTGGACGTGGCCTGTCGGCGCCTTGCGAGCTGGGTCGCATTATCGCTATTTGTCGAAGTCCTGATTCTGGCGGTCTTGCTGTTCGGGATGGATGTCATCCATACGCATTGGTGGGGCGTATTGGGCGTGATTCTACTGGCCGAGTTGGTGGGTTGGACCATACGGTTCCGGTCCATTCAGCCTTGCCTGGAGTGGTTGACGCATACGGCCGCGGTATTGAGCCGAACCGGCGACCGGAGCGCGGCGGCGTTGGCGCAGTTGCGGACGGTCAAGGACCGCGTGCGCGAAGAGCGCGAATCAGCGAGCGTGACGGGCGGAGGCGCGTCGGGCGCCGAATCCACAAGGCGGCCGACGGCGGCGACGGTCGACCCACGACGACGGTACGATACGGGCGACACGGGCGACAGACCGCCGGAAATCGGTCTTGACGAAGCGTTGGGCGGAGCGACGGAATCGGCCATCGAGGCGCCCAAGAGGCCGACGTCGGCTACGGATGCGGGCGTCGGCGAGTCGGAGGCTACGACGTCGCGTCTGCTGCGGGCGAAGCGGCGGGCGCGGGGCGACACGCAGAGCGGCACGGGGCCGGCGCCGCCTTCGGACGACGACCCGTCCTGAATCGAATGGTATTCGGTGTTGCCACGAATGATGTCATGTTTTGATGTGCATGGGAGTAATCGAGAATGGCCGATCAGATTGATCCCGCAGTGGAAAACGCGTGCAAGGAACTACGGGCGAAGTATGAGAAAGTGCGCGAAGAGATCGGGAAAGCCATAGTGGGTCACGCCGACGTCGTCGAAGGCGTCCTGACGGCGCTTTTCGTCGGAGGACACGTCTTGTTGGAGGGCGTGCCCGGTCTAGGCAAGACGTATCTGATCCGCACGCTGGCGACGGCGCTGGACCTCGAGTTTTCGCGCATTCAATTCACCCCGGACCTGATGCCCGCGGACATCATCGGGACGAACATCATATCGGAAGATGCGGCCACGGGGCGACGTAGTTTTGAGTTCCAGAAAGGGCCGCTGTTCGCGCAAATTGTCCTGGCCGACGAAGTGAACCGCGCGACGCCGAAGACGCAGTCGGCCATGCTGGAAGCCATGCAGGAGCACGGGGTCACCGTGGGACGGCAACGATACGTGCTGCGCGAACCATTTTTCGTGATGGCCACGCAGAACCCGATCGAGCAGGAAGGGACGTATCCGCTGCCGGAGGCGCAACTGGACCGGTTCATGTTCAAACTGGTGGTGACCTATTCCGGACGGGAGGAACTGAAGACCATTCTGGATCGCACCACGACGGGTTACACACCGCAGATCAACAAGGTGATGACCGGGCCGGAGATACAGGGCACGCAGGCGCTGGTGCGGCGGATCGTGATGGCCCCGCACGTGCAGGACTACGCCATACGCCTGACCATGGCCACGCAGCCCGGCGGGCGATTCGCGGTGGAAGCCACGAACAAATACGTCCGCTGGGGCGCCAGCCCGCGGGCGGCGCAGGCGTTGACGCTCGGCGCCAAGCTGCTGGCCATGCTGGACGGACGGTTCAACACCAGCTTTTCCGACGTTCAAAAGGTCTATCTGCCGGCCATGCGGCATCGCGTGCTCCTGAATTTCGAGGGCGAGGCCGAGGGGATCAACGTCGACGACGTGCTGCGCAAAATCATCGACGCGACGCCGACCATGGCCGAGGCGGCGGCGTGAACCCGCCAAGCGCCAGGCGGACTGCGTTGAGACGAGTAGTTGCAAGACAGTGAATCAATCCACGATGCTGCTTGATCCCGAATTCATGACCCGTCTCGAACAGCTCGAGCTGGTCAGCCGGAAGATTTTCGCCGGCAAGATGCGCGGGGAGCGGCGGAGCAGGCGGCGGGGGCAATCCGTCGAATTCGCGGACCATCGCAACTACACGGTGGGCGACGATCTGCGGTTTCTCGATTGGAATATCTACGCCCGGCTGGATCGGCTGTTTATCAAGCTGTTTCTCGAGGAAGAGGATTTACACGTCAGTCTGATCGTGGACGTGTCCAAGAGCATGGATTTCGGCGAACCCGGCAAGGGGCTGTACGCCAAACGGCTGGCCGCGGCGCTCGCGTACATCGGGCTGGTCAATCAGGACCGCGTTAGTTTGTACGCCTACGGCCACGGATTGCGGAATCAATTGGCCGGTCTGCGGGGGCGACACTTGAGCCACCGCATGTTGAGCTTTCTGGACGGTCTGGAATACGAACCGACGAGCAACCTGACGCTGGCCTGCAAGCATTACGCAATTCGGCATCCGCAACGCGGAATCGTGATTCTGCTGAGCGATTTTCTGGACAAGGGCGGCTACGAATCGGGATTGCGATTTCTGTTGGGCCGCGATCTTGATTTGTACGTCGTGCAGATTTTGTCGCCGCAGGAAATTGACCCGCCGTTGTCCGGCGATCTGCGTCTGACCGACGTCGAGGACGAGGACGTGGCCGAGGTGACCGTCAGCCGGGCGCTCATCAACCGTTACAAGCACAATCTGCAGGCCTACTGCGGCGGACTGCGGAACTATTGCGCGCGTCGGGGCATCACCTATCTGTTCACCGGGACCGAAGTGCCGTTCGACCAGGTGGTGCTGCGCTACCTGCGGCGCCGGGGGCTGCTGCGATGACTGCGCGGCCTGATTCCATTGAACGATCCTCGCGTCGGACCGGAGCGTCCGCATGATGCAGTTTCTATCGCCCGCGACGATCGCCATTGCGGCCGGCTTGACCATTCCACCGCTGATCGCGCTCTATTTTCTGAAACTGCGCCGGACGGTGATGCCCATTTCGTCGACGTTGTTGTGGCGGAAGGCAATCGAGGATCTGCACGTCAACGCGCCGTTTCAGCGGCTGCGGTCCAGTTTGCTGCTGGTTTTGCAACTGCTGGTATTGCTGTTGGCCGCGCTCGCCCTCGGCAAACCGACGTTGACCCACGAAAAGAACCGCGAGAAATCGCTGGTGTTGATGATCGACCAGTCGGCCTCGATGGGTGTCGACGAATCGGGCAACGTCACCCGGTTGGACATCGCCAAACGCGAGGCCGGGAAGATTCTGGAAACCATGGACGAGAACACCCGGGCGATGATCGTCGCGTTTTCCGACCGGGCGACCGTAGTGTCATCGTTCGACACCGATTCCGAATCTCTGAAGCGCAAGCTGAATGACATCGAACAGACCGACGGCCGGACCACGCTGACCGAGGCCGTCGCCCTCGCCGAAGCCTACACGCAGAACATGATCATCGGCGGCCCGACGGCCGGGTCGGACATCGAGGTGCAATCCACCGAAGCGCAGCCCGGCGTACTTCTGTTCACCGATGGCCGGGTGTCCGACACGGCCACCCTGTCGCCGCAACGGCTGGACCTGTCCAAAATGGAAGTCGTGGTCGTCGGCGAACGGTCCGACAACGCCGGCATCATCGCCATGGACGCCCGGCGGCATTACGAGCGTCCGGAAGTCGTGCAGATTTTCGCCACCGTCCGCAATTTTTCCGACCGGGCCATGGAATTCGATGCCACGCTGGTCATCAACGATCGACACGTCGACGTGCAGGCGGTCCGCATGGAACCGGGCCGATGGGAATCGGCGACCGGCGACGCCGAATCATCGAGCGCCGCGGGCGGAGAATCCAACGACGAAGGCGGAGATCCCAACCGCACCGGCGAATCGGCAGTCCCCGCGCGGCCCGCCGAGGCAAACTTGGGCGCTCCGCCCGGCAGCATGGCCGCTGTCGCGTTCGACGAAGTCGAATTTGAGGGCAGCGGCGTGGTGGAGGTTCGGTTGTCGATCCAGGACGCGCTGCCGGCCGACAACAAGGCATGGGCGGTCGTGCCCCCCCCGCGGGCGCTCGACGTACTGCTGGTGTGTGACTGGTGCCGTCCGCTCGATGGCGCGCTGGGCAGCATCGGCGTCACGCTGTCGACCATGACGACGGCGGATTACGAGGCCGCCCCGGATGATCAACTATTCGACGGCGACCGATCGCGGTTCGACGTGGTCGTGTTCAACGGTCACGACACCGCGCGGCTGGGCATCGGCAACTACATGTTCTGGGCTTGCGTCCCGCGGATCGACGGCGTCGAGGACCGCGGGGTCATCGACAACGAAGTCGTCATCGACTGGGACGAAACCCACCCGATCCTGCGAAACATCAACGTCGAATCGTTGGACGTGTATCTGTGGAAGCGTATCCGCCTGCCCGATCGTGCCGTCCGATTGATCGAGGGCGAATCCGAGGACTCGACGTTGCTGGCCTATTTCACCTCCGGCGCGAGCCAGTTCCTGATCGTCGCATTCCCGTTTGTGTTCGAGGAGGGCGGGAAACCCTACGCAAACCACGGATGGCCCGAGGACCTGGAGTTCATCATGTTCAACGACGACGCCGTGGATTTCCTGGGATCGGCCGTTGCGTCCCGCGGATTGACCGGCGTGCGGACCGGCGATCCAGTGACCATCCCGGTTCCATCGGGCGCCGACGCGATCACCGTGTCCCGGCCCGACGGTCAACGCGAGACGATTCCGGCCGCCGGCGCCGCAACGGTGGCCTACGCCCGGACGCATGACGTGGGCATCTACCGTGTCGATCCGTCGTTGCCGGGGCAGGACGTGTTCACCGTCAATCTGTTCGACGCCGACGAGGGCGACGTCGCCCCGACCAATTCGTTCACCGTCGGCGGCAGCCGCATCGCCGCCCGGCAAGGCCAGGTGCTGGTCAACGAGCCCATCTGGCACTATTTCGTCCTCGGCCTGCTCGTGCTCTCGCTGATCGAATGGACCGTCTACAACAAGCGGGTATACGTCTGACGCCGGCGGATCACCGCCCCGCGAGACGTTCCCGTTCGTCCTGCCGCGTCAAAAACCAAACGTCATCTGATCGGATTCGGCAGATCGCCGGGACGACTCGCGAGACACGAGTTCCGCCAGATCGGGTTCGCCCGGTCGCGATGCATTCGCGCCGCCGCATGCGGCCGCCGTCGCTTGCGGATTGGGGGAGCGCAGGCGTTCCAGCCCGACCTTCACCGCGGACACCTCGAACAGCCGTCGGACGCCGTCCCAATAGACACCCTCGCCGGTCATGCGCCGGCCGAACCCGGTGTTGTTCAGTTGTCCGCCGCGGATGTCGCGAATCCGCTTCTCGATCCGTTCCGCGCGCAGCGGCATGGTCTGTTTCAACCGTTCCCAAAACACCGGCTGAACGGACTCGGGCAATCGCAACGCGACGAAGCTTGCGGACGTGGCGCCGGCGTCGGCCGCCCGCGCCAGGATTTCGGGAATCTCGCTGTCCGACAATCCGGGGATGACCGGCGCCACCAGCACTCCGACCGGCACTCCGGATTCGCAAAGGCGCCGGATGGCGGCGAACCGCCGTGACGGTGGCGGCGCCTGCGGCTCGATCCCGCGGGCCGTTTTGTCGGACGCAAACGGCACGCTGATGTACACGGTGGCGCCGGCGCGACGGTTCAGTTCAGCCAGCAGATCCGCATCTCGAACGACCAGATACCCCTTGGTCACTACGATGGCCGGGTTGTGGTGGTCGACGCACACTTCCAGGCACCGCCGGGTCAACAGCCAGACCGCCTCCAGCGGCTGGTAGCAGTCGGTGACGCCCGAAAAGTTGACCGCCTCCCGCCGCCAGCTTTTTCGGGCGAACGCATCGGCCAGCAATTCTGGAGCGTTGATCTTGACCACCAGTTTCGTATCGAAATCCGTTCCCGCGCCCAATTCGAGGAATTCGTGATAGGGTCGTGCGTAACAATACGCACAGGCGTGCTGGCACCCCCGGTAGGGATTGACCGACCAGCGGAACGGAAGATCAGGGCTGTCGTTTTCAGAAAGGATCGATCGCGCCGTCTCTTCGTAAACCTCGACCCGCGCCGCCGGCGGCGGTTCCAGCCACTCGGCGTGGCGCGACGTATAGGGATTGGGTGGGTTGGCTACCGGTTTCATTGCCGCGCCCGGACGTTGATGACCTGCGAACCGATACTATTCGGATTTTGTTAGGATTACAAGGTCAATCCGCCCGCGAACCCGGCCATCGCCAACCTATTCAAACGCCGGGCTTTCAACCCGAACCCGCCGATCGGAGCCCCGCCACGCACGGGTGCGTCGAAACGACCCGCGCGACCGCCGCTTGAATGTGTTACAATCGCGACCGCGGCTTGAATGTGTTACAATGACCGTTGTGACGACGAGACCCCGGTAGTCAGAAACGGTCGGACGGCCGCGGAATGGCGTGATGCGCGCACTACTGTTGTTAATGTTGCCCGCGTTGCAGCCGACGCAACTGGGAATGCCGCGCGACGAGCCCGGCCCCAAAATGTGCCTGTGTCCGGAGGCCGTTCAGCGCCACGTGTGGTGCGAGGTCCACAACGTCGGCCTTCTCGCCGGGGTGAAGATCACATCCCCCCTGCTGTTTGAAGTGTTGGACGCCCACGGCCATCAGGCCGACCCGAATTTCATCCCCTGCGCCGCGTGCCGGAAACACTACGACACCGGCGGCTTCTGCCCCGATTGCCGGATCGGATACGTCAACCACCTGGCCTACATGTCGCCGCTGACCTATCACCTGGCGCTCGGGAAACACACCGACCCGGCCATCCTGGACTGCGCCGCCTGTCGGGCGAACGCGTCGTCGTACGGATGGTGCGACCGGTGCCGGCGCGGAATGGCGGGCAACGTCGCATACACCGACAATGCCGAATTCAATATTGCCATCGTGGAATTCAAGCGGTTGTTGGTCGCCATTGAAAAAATGCCCACCTGCGACGGTTGCAGCGTGGCCATCATGTGCGACGGCCAGTGCTGGTACTGCAAGAAGCAGTATCGCGACACGCGGGATGTGCCCAAGGAAGCCACGCCCGATTCCGACCGGTGACCAAACGCGGCGGCGTCTGTCGATCACGGACCGGCCGGGCAGCCGCACGCGTTCACGCCGCCGAAACCGTCCAGTGCCGCGAGAATATCAAAAATGTCGATGGCGCCATCGCCGCCGGGACACGGCGAGAAATCGAGGTTGGTCAGCGTGCACGGCACGTTGAACACACCCGCGAATCCGTCCAATACGCACAGGATGTCGAAAATGTCCTCCGCACCGTCGTTGTTCGCGTCGCCGTATTCGCGGGCCATGGATTCGCAAATCCCGCCGATCCCGCACTGCTCCTGGGTGCAGGTGTCGTCATCGTCGCAGCACGCGGCCTCCTCGCAATCGTCCAACCCGTCGCAATCGTGGTCGATGGCGCCGTCGCACATCTCGGTCGCGTTGGGGTGGACGACATCGACGGCGTCGTCGCAGTCGATGGCGAAGCCGTTCGGACAGCCGTTGTGCCCCGTGATGCCGTAGCCGTCGCCGTCGCCGTCCACGCAATCGGCCGCGTTTATCGTGGCCGTATCCCAGGCGTAGTTCGTCGGCGTGTTCGGCTCCAGGGTGAACGGGTCGTCGCAGGAAGCCGCTATCCCCGTAACGTGGATGGACAACGTCCCGTCCGTGGGAAGCTCGCCGTTCGCGAACGTAAAGCAGTCGAGATTGAATTTCGGCGCGAACGAAATCGTGTCCCCGCCGATGTTAATGAACCCGGCCGGGATGATGTGATCCGGCGTGGGCGCGTTGGGCAACGCCGCGAAAGCGGCCGTCGCCAACAGAATGTGACGCAGCGCCGTGCTTCCCGCGACATTTCCGGGGAACATGTAGCTGCTTCCCGTGGCATCACTTGTGACCACCTGCCCGCCGACCCCGAATTCGTTTGGAAAGCCGCAACACTCCCTCAATTCGATGAACTGAATGGACCCGTCGGAATTGCTGAACAACTCGGTGACGCGCCAGGTGTGACCCGCCGCCCGCACCGTTCCGGCCGCGATCAGGACTGACATGGACGCCGCCAACCCGACCCTCGCACATGATTTGCCGTTCATCGCCTTCTCCCGTGCTTGGTCAACCGAGACGTGACCGCCTGCCTCCTGAAACCGAGCCGCGCCGGCGGAAAACCCGGATGTCATCCGTCGCGTCACGCGGATATGCCTGGAACGGTCTCGTAGTATACACCGACCCACTCGATTCGCAACACGTTTCGACGCTGGCGGACGCGGGAAGTGCCGAAATCGGGCGCAACGTGGGATGCCCAAACCAACGGACGCGGGCGAATCATCCAGCGGATCCGCAAAAAAAAGAGGGAAAACCGGCCGCGCCGTTCAGCCAAAACAACTGTAACGACGCTATCGAGTGTTCCGACGCAGCCTAGATTTCGGGCCGGGTGGCACGGACAACGGTACTCCGTTGTCCGTGTGCGACCAACCAGCGCGTTGAAATCGCAGTCGAGGCCGAAAGTCGGAGATCACGGGCAAGCGAGTACGCTTGCCCGTGCCACCCCGAAAAAATAGGTCCGTCGCGTCGCTAGTCTATCGCGGCGTATACCCATAACGCCGTTCTCGAGGCGTCGTCACGGACCGGCCGGACACCCGCACCCGTTCACGCCGCTGAAACCGTCCAGCACGGCCAGGATGTCGAAAATATCAATGGCGCCGTCGCCGCCGGGACAGGGCGAGAAATCGAGGTTGGTCAGCGTGCACGGCACGTTAAGCACACCCGCGAATCCGTCCAAAACGCACAGGATGTCGAATATGTCCTGCGCACCGTCGTTATTCGCATCGCCGTATTCGCGAGCCGTGGATTCACAAATCCCGCCGATCCCGCACTGCTCCTGGGTGCAGGTGTCGTCGTCGTCGCAACACGCGGCCTCCTCACAATCGTCCAACCCGTCGCAGTCCTGATCGATCGAACCGTCGCACAATTCGGTTGCACCGGGAAATACGGTGTCGTCGGTGTCGTCACAATCGAGTGCGTTACCGTTCGGACACGAACTGTCGCCCGGCGAGCCGTAACCGTCGCCGTCCCCGTCGATGCAACCCGCGATGACCGATCCCGGTATTCCTGTGACGTAGTTCGTCGGGCTGTTGACCCCAGTCGTGAACGCGTCCGGACACGATGACGCCGTCCCGGTAATGTTGATCGATGAAATCCCGTTTGTGGGAAGCGCCCCCATTCCATACGTGAAACAGTCGTACATGTTCGCGGGCGCGTAGTTCAGCGTATCTCCGTTCAAGCCGATGAAATTGGCGGCGATGGTGTAGTCCGGCGTCGGTGCCCCCGACAGGGCGGCAAATGCGGTCGTCGCCAGCAGGATGCGCTTTCCAGCCGTGCTCCCGACGAGGTTCCCCGGAAACGTGAACGTGCTGCCCGTCGCCTGGCTGGTGACCGTCTTACCGGCGACGAAATTCTCGGCGCCGTTGCCGCAGCATTCCTTCAGCTCGATAAACTGAACGGTGCCATCGGCGTTGCTGAACACCTCGCTGATCCGCCAGGAATGCGATCCGGCCCGCGCCGATCCCACCATGGCCAACACCCCCGCCATCGCCAACCCGATCCGCGCATATCCCCTGTCATTCATGGCCTGTCTCCCGCTCGTTTATGTTTTCCGACGTGACCGCTTGCTTCACGAACACTTCCGGCGCCAACCCGTCGGCCGGGACATCCTCAACCGCTCCGCATCGGCGCACCAACCCGTACCCTATAATGTCACGCCGCGTCTTCGAATTGCAACCTTTTTCGGCAACGACCGTAGACTTGAACTCGTTTTAGCACGCCTTCCGCCGACACCGCGTTGCCCAAATCAACGTAGGGTAAGGCCATCGCCCATCGCACCGGCAATAATACGCTTTATACTGTAATCAGAATGTGCAAACGGAATGCCGCCGGGGCCAGTCAATTACGGATTTGGTTCATTTCCGCCCGGCCACCGGCGACCCCGCGCTGTCTCGACACGGCGGTCGCCGAATCCGGCGGCGGGATCGGAGCGTTGAACATGGCGGCCAACGAATGCGACTCGTCCGCCTCGCGACGACGGTCGACGAACCGATGCAGGCGTTGGGCGACGACGATACCGACGGGTGTCATCAGGCTCGCCAGGATCACATCCGTAATCGCTGGATACCGACCCGGAATTAGTTGCTGCACCAACTCAAGCAGCGTGGCCGCGATGGCGACGACGCAACCCGTCGCGATGCGCCGGCGGCGCGTCACCACCACGCCCAAGGTTAACCACCCGCCCGCCAACAGGAACCCCAGCAGGAGAAACCGGGCCGACTTGTGCAGACCGTCGGCCGCCGCCTGCGGCAGCTTGCCCAGCGAGTAGGCGTGAAGCGGCAGCCATTCAATGGCGGACCCGCCTGTTTTCCAGAAGACTCGATCAAGACAAAACGGCGCCCACGCGCGGGCGACGATGTACACGCCGCAGGCCAGCGCCGCCAACCGCCACGGCGTAACCCGGCGGGCATCGAATCGGACCATGCCGAAAACGCACCCGCCGACCATCGCCCCCAACGAACGGGTCACGATGCGCGTCCCATCGAAACCGACCGACATCACGAACAATTCCGCACAGGTCGTCACCACGCCGATCGCGACGCCAATCAACATCGCCTGAATCGCGGCCCGTGTGTTCGTGTGCCCTCCACGACGCGACCAATGCGCGGCCAGTGCGCCGGTCACCGCGAATACGGCCACATCGGCAACGTAGTCCAGCCGCAACTGCCACAGGTCAACGGCTGCCGCCGCGGCGACTACGGGTGCAATGTTCCAACGGGCCTGTTCCACCATGCCCGCGTGTTTTTCCAGTGGAATGAAATGAGCGTGCCGCAACGCGCCGGCGACATGCGAAACGTCGATCGTCAGGTCCAACGGCGCCAGCGCCACCAGCGCCGTCACGATCGCCCATCCGGCCAGCAGCACCCCCGCCGCGTCGCGTTCGATTTCGCCGGCGGCCGTGGCCACAGTCTTCCGATACAGAAACCGTTCCGGCGTCAGCCACAGAACGCCCATGAACGCGCCCAAGACGTTGCAGAACAGGTCGGCGACCGATGCCACCCGCGTCAGCGAATAGTCCTGGCACGATTCGACCGCGAAACTAATGCCCGCCGCCGCCAGCACGGTCCCGACGGCCGCGCCCAGTCCGCCGGCGCCCCGGCGTTGCATCCACGCCCGACACAACATGCCGAATGGCAGATAGAGCGCCAGATTGGACATCGCGTCCGGGATTCGCAATTCGACAATGGGGATGCCTAGAAACGTGGGAATCCCATCGGCCGCCGCCGAGGACGAGAAATCGAACGGAATCGACGATGCGTAGACCAGAAGCCCGGTGTACAAACAGGTCAGAAAGCCGATCCAACCAGATCGCAACATGGAAGCGCTCGTCATTCGCAGTGGTTCAATCGTCGAGGTCGGCGATGCCCAATTCGCGAACCAGCTGACCAATATCAAAAAACGACTCGATCGACCGGCCCTTGCTCATCGTCCCCTTCCATCGCCCCCACGGCAGTTTGCAGTGCCCGCGTTCGCTTGGCGAAACCGGCCGCACCATTCCGCCGTAATGGCGCTTCCAGTATCGCAGGCCGTAGCCGTGATCCCAATGTTCCGCCGCGACCGCGAATTCCCCGGCGAAGTTCGGGTGCTTGGTGAACCACCGCCACCAGCCGCAACCGTGATCCCACTGGTCTCGCGCCGCGGCCCGGGTCGTGCAAGCCGCAGTGCCGGGACAGGGCGCGGTCCGGCCGAATCGCGGCAATTGCGGGCGATAGGCGGCCACCTCGCCATCGTCCAACACATCGAATGTGCGAACGAGCCGTTCCATGTCGCGGCGCCCGACCAGCAGGTCGCTGTGCCAGAACGCCAGACGCGGGGCCAGTTCGTGCGCGAATTCGACGGGCATCCACATCCACATCGCCGGCAATTGCAGCACCCGGTTGCAGTCCATCGGCACGGCCCCCGGCAGAATGGTCGGCGCACCGGCCCGCGGATCGCCGCCCACCACCGGCGTCCAGCCGAATTCCATCACCAGCCGTTGTTGAATGCGGCAGAACCGGTCCAACACGCACCAGCACAACCACGGCCGGTCGACGCCCGCCAACTGCGCTCGCCAATCGGCGACCGCGTCGGTCAGCAACTCCAGATCGCGTCCCCACGCCTCCCAATCGCCGCTCCCACGGTGCTCCAGGCGATAAGGGTCGTCCCCCGCCCACCGCGCCGGAATCTCGTAGGACGTCGCCGCCGGTTCAGGCAGCGGCGCCGGATCGGCTGTCGGGGCCGGATAGTGCGTCGGCAAGTGATCGGATAGTCGCGTCTGATCAACCGCCGGGGCCGAATTGCGCGCCGGCGCCTGTCTGAATGCCGTGGCCATTCATGGAATATCGGTCGTACGCCGCCGACGATTCAACTCGACGGTCGGCGATTCAACGTGGACGGCGGCGATTGCCCTTGGGAGATCGCAACTCCACTTGGGAGGCGGCGATTCACGCGGACCGCCGGCGAGCCCGGCTGGCTCGCAGCGTTCCGGAGCGCGTCCCAGGGCGAGAGTTGGTCCCGTACCCGAATCCGGAGGTGCATGATTATCGTACTCCATTCCCATCAGCGCGTCGGGCGCAAGCCCGGTGATGGGGTGGTGATGGATTCCGGCCGCGCACGTCATCCGTGGGCTTGCGCCCACGGCTCTGATGCCGGGTTCTGCCCGCGGGTGCCCCACCCCATTCCTGGGGTGGGGGACTGATGTGCCGAAGTGGACGTCGCGACGGGGGTCACACGTTCGCAACGCGGGGGACTCTCGTCGTCCGCGGTGAAGACAACGTAGGTCGGGTCATCGACCCGGTACCTGTTTAGCGGTCTGCCGCGGTCGCGCATGCATTCCGCCCCGAAAGGGGCGGCGGACGGTAGCCACGGGTGGAGCGAGGCGCAGCCTCGCGCAACCCGTGGACGTCATCCCACTTCTGATCCCGCCCCGAACGGGGCGGAGGGTCCGCCCGGAGCAACGCTAAAAACGTACTCGACCCGACGTTGCTTCGTCACGGCAAGTTCTCTCCGGCCGAGAGAATGTCGGGTCGATGACCCAACCTACACGACTCCGAACAAACCCACCTCACGGCCCCGAGTTCGGTCCCCCACTCCAGGAATGGGGTGGGGCACCCGCGCAGGAGAGGATGCTGTGGTCATTCGCACAATATCGGTCGTACGCCACCGACGATTCACCTCGCCCGACCGCGATGCACCTCGCCCAACCGCAATTCGCCTCGATCGACCGCGATTCACTGTTGCCGGCGACCGTGGACGATTAGAAACCGCCCCGACCTGCTCCCGGTTTATTTACCAGCGACCGCGAGAGTCGATGTCCTATCGACGGCTTCGTCCCCCGCGCGGGGCGGCGGGCTGTAGCCACTCGTGGAGCGATGCCCGGCATCGCGCAACCCGTCGATTCGGTCCCCCCTGGCAACCCACCACGGCAAGAGCAGAGGAGGCCCTCCGGAAATCGCCAATGACGTAGCGGAAAGACTCCCGCCGTCGTGAACGCGACAAGACATTCTCGCACCAGCGGTCCGCCATCCGTCCCCGTAGGGTGGGCACCGCCCACCAATCCCCGGGTTAGGACGTGAATGAACTCGAGGCGACACGCCTTTGGCATTCGTCAAGGTTTACTCTGCGGCGAGCGCTTCCAATTGTTTCGCGCACTCATGAAATCCGGGCGAAACACCTGGACGTTTCCGCAGTGTTTGCAGGCGAGGATTATCCACGCGCCGTTTCTTCCGTTCGGATTGTCAGACTTGAACCCAAACCGATCCAGTTCGTGCGAGTCGCCTGGTCGATTAGTGACGAACTCATCATCAACCAGAACATGATACTCCCCCATCTCGCACCACACGCACCGAATCGGAACGGCCAGATCAGTCGGTCGCCCGTCGGCTTCAAGCCGCTGAATCATCGATTCAACTTCTTTAACAACTTCCGTGCCCGACTGAAGCCGGTCGCCCGGGTCTTGCGCCATCATCTTGTCAAGCAAGGCATTGACCAAAGTCATTCCCGTCGTTGGCTGCTTCTTCTGCAAGTCCCAATCCGGGTGCCGATGCGACTTTCTCTCAGGCGGCCGACGGTCGGCCAGTAGCCAGTACAATAGACCGCCGAGCATGTACACGTCGCTGCTCGGCTTCACATCTTCGAGCAGACCGTCGGCAAGTTCCGGCGGAATGAAGCGGCGCGGGCCCACCCCCTCATCTATGGACGTAAAACGAACACCATCCCCCTCGAGAAAGCAAATTCCGAAGTCACCCACGACCGGTGTGCCGTCACTCTTCACGAAGATGTTTTCCGGCTTGAGATCGCGATGTACGATGCCATGCGAATGCGCGCATGCCACGGCCTCGCAGATGGCGTGGTACAGCTTCAATCGCTCAATCGTTGGCATCGACTTTAGTTGCCCGTAATCGCTGAGCGAGCCCCGGTCGCAGTATTCGGTCACCATGTACGGCCTGGAATCGTCCAAGTTGTAGTCCACGACTTTGATGATATTACCGTGATCCAGCTTTGTGCAGGCATCGATTTCTCGCTTGAATCGAGCGAGCGCCTTTGCATCATGGGTTCTGAGGTCCTTCAATACACAAACGTGATCCGGCGATTTCCCTTCGGGATAGACCGTGAAGGTTTGGCTTTGACCACCGCCGCCCAATGGTCCTGCGACTTTCCACGGTCCAAACGCTCGCTCGTGCCGATCAGCCAAGAGTTGCTTGGTGGCCTCTTGCCTCCCGGACGCGCCGGATGCCTCAAGCAAATGCTGTACGATTTCGACCGCGTACTCGATGTGAAATACAACCTCGTCCGTCGAGCAATGATTGTCATCCCAAATCAAATCGACCACTTCGCCAAATGCGATTGCATTTGAGCCACTCAAATCAGCCAGCACGCAATTGAACTTCTCGACGATGCTGTGCATCGCAAAGAACGAATCCCGACTTCCGGTGTCCGTCCGCTCCAGTTGAGACCTCGCCTGGGCCGACAACTTTTTCAGCTTACTTTCGGCAAGATGCAGATCGACAGCCATGGGTATACCCTATCGAACAAACCTGTCCGAAGCACAACTGCGAGCTCCGTACCGGATCAACCCAAGACACGTCGCAGTCGTACGTCGGGAACCACCAACCGTACCAACGCCGCACTATTCGCAGTGCTGAGCGATGCCCAATTCACACCGCTAGAACTCTGCCCAACTCTGCAATAGCCTCACTGACAGTCTTCCATAACGACGCATTATCGAACCCCTTTAGAAATCGCCCCTCACCCACTTTGAGTTCTTTCGTCCAGTACGCCACACTTCTATGCGTTGTATCCACGCATATTGCGCATGGTATATTCTTCGCCTTCGCATAGCCGTATTCGTATAACGCCCAGTTGAGGGCACCCGATTTGGACTTAAGTTGCGGTAGGATGAGTATGAACGCATCCGATCCTGCAATTCGCTCCTCGGCGTCCGCTGCCAACGGAAAATCAATGGTCCCGCGCGTGTCCTTTCCACCCCATGTAGCATTAAACCCGAATCGATTGGCAATTCGAGGAATCTTCCCAATACCCTCATCCCGCCATGTAGTCCAATCGAATCTGGTAGAAATGAACAGCGTCTTTCCGCCCAATGGCCGGACGTCCAATCGTCTCTTATCAACGTCAATCCGAAAACCCAGTTCTCGTGTCCAACTCTTGGGCTCACTTAGCCAGTCTTTGATGCTGTCGATCCGCTTCATCAGTTCGTCAGAGGTATCGCAAGACTGGCATACCACAGTAATTCGGTTATCCTCGCCTTGTTGATGCCGGTTCGTCACGACGTTCGCCACATGGAATACGTTAAGGTCGCGAGCGCTCATTCCCGCGAAGAGCTGATGCAGCAGGCCTCGTGACGTATAACTGGGCGTTTCAAATGACGCCGTGTAGGGGAAACGAACGATGACTTCAGTATGCTTGGCTGCTTCCGGTGGCGCGATGCGAACATAGGCGTCATTGGGATCGAAAAGGGCTACGCTCCTGATGGGAAGCGAGGGAGCGATTGGACCGAGCCAGTTGGCGAAATGACGAGCTGATTCCTTGCCTTCTGGCCTAAGGGCCTATCCCAAAAACAGTTTCGACGCCTGAAAGGTAATGCAGGCCAGGGTCATATGCAGCAAGCCCAGATAATTCTCCGGTTTCTTCTCCCAGCGAATCAGAATGCGTCGAAATCGGTTCA
>JABFSN010000021.1 GCA_013140575.1 Phycisphaerales bacterium
GAAGCGCCGGGCCGGGCGACGAATCAACCCGCGGACCGTCGCGACGCGATGAATTATCCGCAGAGCCGTCGCCCGCGCGGGGGAGCGAATCCATCGTCAAATCGTTCAAGAGCCCCCGCCACGCGGCCGGGCCACGACCGGTCTGCCTCGTGGGCGCGACGGCTCGTGAGCGTGCATCGGCCGACCGCCAGCGAATCTCCCCGGCCTGGGCGGTGTCGACGACGGGCAAAATCGCGAAACCGATGGCGGCGGTGAAATGGCAAACCGTTGAATTCAAGGATGTTCGGCGCCGCGGCGAATTCCGCCGACAATGAAGCAGCCAATCAGTAATCGACGAAAACACGGACGCGGTCGCGCGGAACGCGCGTGGCACGAATTCACGGACGGTCATGGAGCCCTCGTTCGCAGTCGGTCGCCAGCCCATAGTCTACGAAATCGAGGAGCGGAGGCCAAGCCATTCCATGCAATGGGTCTTCCGAAACGAAACCCCGCACGCACATTCGATGGAATCCGCGAGTTGCTCGAACCGAAACCGTGGTTCGTTCAGACGAGATCGCGAAAGTGGTTCAGGGCTTCAGGGTTGGCGAGGGCGTCGCGGTTCCGGACCTCCTGTCCGTGGATGACCTGCGTGACGGCCAACTCGACCTTCTTGCCGCTGATGGTGTGGGGGATGGCCGGCACCTGCCGGATGTGGTGGGGGACGTGGCGTTTCGATGCTCCGTCGGCGATGGCCGACTTGATGCGGGCCAGCAACGCGTCGGTCAATCTGCCGCCTTCGCGAAGCACGACGAACAGGCACACCTCGACGTCGTCGTGGACGTTCTTGGGGACCACGATGCTGTCGACGACCTCGTCGATGCCCTCGACGATGCGATAGATTTCGGCCGTGCCGATGCGGACGCCGCCGGGATTGAGCGTCGCGTCGCTGCGCCCGTACACGATGACCCCGCCGCGTTCGGTGATTTCAATCCAGTCGCCGTGCCGCCAGGCCCCGTCGTAGACGTCGAAATAGGCGGAGCGATATTTTTCGCCGTCGGCGTCGTTCCAAAAGCAAACCGGCCGCGACGGAAACGGCGACAGGCAGACCAGTTCGCCCTTGCGGCCGATGACCGGCCGGGCGTCGCCGTCAAACACGTGTACGTCCATGCCCAGTCCCCGGCACTGGATCTCGCCCGCGTGGATTGGCAGCAACGGATTGCCCAACATGAAACAGGAGACGATATCCGTGCCGCCGCAGATGCTGGCCAATTGCAGGTCCCCCTTGACTTCGCGGTAGACCCATTCGAACTGTTCGCGGGACAACGGCGACCCGGTGCTTAACACGCAACGCAACGGCGACAGGTCGAACTGACGTCCGGGGTGCAGATCATTTTTCTGGCATGTGGCGATGAACTTGGGACTGGTGCCGAAATGCGTCATTCCGACGCGTTCGGCCATTTCCCACAGACGGCCGGCCCGCGGGAACATCGGGTTGCCCTCCAACAGAACGACCGTTGCGCCGACGCCCAGCGCGGCCACCAGCCAGTTCCACATCATCCAACCGCACGTCGTGAAATAGAAAATAGTGTCGCCGGCGCCGACGTCGGAATGGAGCATCAATTCCTTGGTTTGCTGAAGGAGCGTGCCGCCGTGACCGTGGACGATGCACTTGGGCACGCCGGTGGTGCCGGAGGAATACATAATGAAGAGCGCATGATCGAAATCGACAGGTTCAAAGACCAGCGGACGGGAGTCGACCGGGCGCGTGAATTCCGCCCATGTGACGGCCGATGGCACGGAGGTGATGTCCGGCCGGTCGTGCAAATACGGGACGATCACCACCCGTTTCAGCCCGTTCAGCCCGTCGACGATGCGCGCGACGCGGTCGAGCAAGGCAATCGGCTTGCCGTTGTAGGAATAGCCGTCGACGGTCAACAACACCTTGGCGCCGATCTGGCCGAAGCGGTCGAGAACGCCGTTCAGGCCGAAATCGGGCGAACAACTGGACCAGATCGCGCCCAGAGACGCGGTGGCCAGCATGGCGATGACGGTTTCGGCGATGTTGGGCATCAAAGCGGCCACCCGGTCGCCACGGGTGACGCCGACAGAGCGGAGCGCGGCGGCGAAATCGGCCACCGACGTCCGTAACTGGCGATGCGTGATCCGCCGGGGTTCACCGGATTCGCCCTCGGCGTGGATGGCGACGCGGTCATCGTTGAAACGGAGCATGTGTTCGGCGTAGTTCAGCGTCATGCCCGGGAACCATCTCGCGGTCTGAATACGGTCGCCGACGCAGGTCGCCGAGGCCGGCGTATGCGCGCGGATGCCGGCGAAATCCAGCATTTCGGGCCAGAACAAGTCTCGACGTTGGATCGACCATTGCCGAAGCGACTCCCAATCGGCCGACACGCCGTGGCGTTCGTTCACGCGGCGCATGAACGCGTGCATCCGCGTAGCCGCGGCACGTTCGGGTGATGGCGTCCACAGGGGTCGTTCGACGGGCATGGTAGGTTTCTCGCCGACCGCCGACCGGCGACCGTGCCGGACTCGACCACGGCATTCTGGATTTGGACGGGGCGCGAGTCAATGATCTCGATCAGGGCTTGCGGCGTTGGATCGAGCCGACGCCCGGTGCACGCCAACGGCGCGCCGACCGCGATGCGCGAGTCTGCCCGCTCGTAACAGTTCAGCCATTTGCGATGCCGCGGACCCGCAATCGCCGGGCCGACGCATTCGTGGGGCGGGTTTTACCCGCCGGCTTCATTCGTGGGCCGGGTTTTACCCGCCGTCTTCATTCGTAGGGCGGGTTTTACCCGCCGTCGCTTCGCCCGCAGGGCGCACGACGGTAGCCAGGGACTTCAGTCCCTGGTGACCGCGCCTCCCATTCTCTCTTCCATTTCATACCCGCCCTGCCATTTGGACATAACGAGTGTCTTGACTGTCGTGGCATTGCAATTGGCTGACCTGTTACGCCCGCTCAATGCCGCGTGCGGCCTTCGCGGGCGACCGGACGCGGGTCACGAATCGAGGGCACGCCGCCGCCGCCGTTGGCATACAGCGCCATATCGGTCATGTCCACGACGCCGTTGCGGTTCATATCGGCCATGCGCGCCACGCGACCCAGACCCATGCGGTCCAACTCGCGAACGCTGACGGACGCGATCGGACCGGCCTGCGCCGGCGGCGTCGCCGACGGGTCGCACACCGCTTCACAGCCGGCCTTGTCGTCGTCGAAAAAGTTCACCGCGATGAACGAGAAGTCCGCCAGGCTGACGATGCCGTCGCCGTTGAGGTCGCAGTGCAGACCGAAAGCCGCTTCCGTGAAGGTGCACGGCGTGTCCCTCCCCGGCACCGGGTGGTCGTCGATGCAGGCCAGGTATTGGGCGTAGTCGATCACGTCGATGTTGGAATCGCCGTTCAGGTTGCCGTTGATCAACCAATGGCAGGCGCCGTTCAGCTCCGGCGAGTTCTTGAACGCCGCGTACCACACGCTGTTGCCGTCGATCACCTCGCAGGTCACGTCACACGCCGCCTTCAGCCCGTGCAAGCGGTCCCACGCCTCGAGGCACGAGTAATTGGCCGCGGGCACCTCGACCCGCGCCGAGCCGTGACCGGGCAAATGGTACGGAAAGCCCAGTTCCACGTCCGCGCAGACCTCGACCGACACGCCGTCGCCGACATCGCCGCAGTCGGTGAGCGACAGGCTGATCGCGCGGACGATGGGCCCCTGCTTCATGGTCGGCGACAGTTCGAGATCGACCCATAACCGGTTGAGCCCGCTGTTGATCACCGAGAAGACGCATTCCGCGACGTTGCCGCACGTTTCCTGCGTGGCCGTGCAGACGATGGTGGTGGCCCCTGGCGGAAAGTCGCCGCCGCCGGGCAAAAGATGGTCCACGTCGACGCCGTTGCCGTTGAAGATCGCGCATTCCACGGGAACCCCGCCGTCACAATCGTCCCACGCGTACGCCGGCAGGTCGAACGTGGCGAATTTGGTCTCCCGGCCGCAGTCCGCCGGCCCGACAACGTCGCCCGGACAAAGCATCGTCGGCGGTGTTCCGTCGAAATGAAACGCACCGGAGCAACACGGGTCGATCAAGTCGTGGCACAACGGTCCCTCGTGCCCCGCCGGGCACACCTGACCGCCGCTCGCCGCGCCCAGCTTGGTGGCCGGATTGTGCGGGCGGAAGCAGATGCCGCTGGCTTCGCAGTTGCCGACGGCGGTGAAGACGATGGTCGCCACGGTGGCCGGTCCCTGCGTGCCGTTGCAGACCTGCGCCGGCGAAGCGCCCAGCGCGTAGTCGATCGTGCCCGCGCCTTCATCGACGGCCTGGTAGACGACGTTGGTGAACACGCCGCCCCCCGGGGAGATGGAGACGAAGTCCAGCCCCGAGGGATCGTATTGCAGGAAGAACTGGGCCGTGCAGATCGGCAGCGTGGAAAAACCCATCTCCACCGTCACGACCACGTTCGCCCCCTCGTCGTAGCAACCCCCCGGCGCGGCGTTGATGCACAGATCGGGGCTTTCGAAACATTCGCACAGGCCGTTGGCGCACCGATTCGCGCCGACCGGACAGTCCGCGATGTCGGCGCAGGGAGTCGCATTGACATCCGCGTGGCTGCACTGGTCGAGTGCTTCATTGCACGCGTCGACCGTGCAACTGAAATCGTCGGAGCAGTCGCGCGGGGCGCCGCCCGTGCAGACACCGGCCTGGCAACCGTCGTCAATCGTGCAGAACAGACCGTCGCCGTCGGGAAGGCACGCGGAACCGTCGGGCGCGGAAACCTCGACGCATCCGACGCACGTCTCGCAGAACGGCAACGTGCATTCCGACGCCCCGCCGCATTCCGACACCGTCAACGGATGACCGGCGGGCAGGTTCTCCGTGCAGTATGCCGGCCGGAAGAACATCAAGTCGCCGACCGTCGAGGAAGCATCGTCCGTTCCGATCCGAATCAGGTAATCCTGGCCTTGTTGGACAAGAACGGCTTCCGCAACGCTCGCTCCACAGCCGAGTTCGTCCACCGGAGTCGGAACGCAACCGCCGCTCGCGTTATACACCGCCCAATCGGCGCCGCCGGTCGTCCATATCGGATTGAAACCGGTGCACGTGGCCGTATAGGAATACCAGATGTCGCCGTCCAGCGCGCCGCACAGCGCCGGTTGACCGTCGCCGGTCGCACAGGTCGTGTCGTACGGAAACGCGGCGAACCCCAACGGATCCCCCAGCGGCGTCGCGTTCGCGCAGCCGTCGTTCGCCGGCGGCGGTCCGAGGTCCACGTCCACGCCGTCATCCAATATGGGCACGGAGAAAAAGCCGTCTGCAGCGAGGAAATGGGTCATCCCGCAGGTCTCGAACGGGCGGTTGCACTGGGCGCCGAGGTAATCGATCGCGAACGAACCGCACGCATCGGCAGACACATTCCAACACGCTTCACCGAGGTAGCTCCCGGTAGCCGCGAGCGCGATGTTGGCGGCGCCCCCCGGCGATTGACCGAATGAGTAGACGGCCTGGTGCGGGGGTCCGCCGACGCAGTTCAACAGGTTCACGTAGTTCAGTGTATTACCGGGGTGCGACGGATCGCCGGTATCGATCATGACCGTGGCGCAGTCGAGCAGGATCGCGCCCGACGCACCGCCCGTCGCGTCACCGATGCCCAACTGAATGGACTTGTGCATACCGGGCGCCGGTGAACTGCCGCACAAATCGAGGCAGATGATTCCGCCCTGCTGCGTGTTGGCTAGTTGCAGTCGACCAGCCGAATTCGTCGACGGCGGGAGATTCGCGGGTACGAAAAACACGCGCGGATGCTCGGCCAACGCCGTCGTCGCGCTGACCACGACCACGCGCACAAAGAGACTCGCCGTGCCTCGTTTCATGCCCCCTGCCCCCTCCCGCGCCGAAGCCGCCAATGGTTCGGACCATCCGCCGCCGCATGATGAATCGAGATGAGCGATTTGGCAGGGTCCGGGCGACCGAACTCCACCACCGACCCGCGGGCGAACAGTGTACCCGAAGGACGGACCGGATTGCCAGTCCACGACGCACGCCCGACCAAGACGAAGCGTAACCCGTTCGGCGAAATGGGCTTGCGTCATCGAGGGCCGCGGCCGCAAGCTCGACTTTCGGATCCCCGCCGCCCGTTCTACAATCCGCCCATCAAGTAACGACACCGACCGAACGTTGCGCCGCCATGCCCGATCCAAACATCATCCCGCTGGCCGACCTCCCCGGGAAAGGCCCGCCGGGATTCAAGCGACCGCGCGACACCGACGTCATCATCGAAGAAACAGAATTGGCCCCGCCCCCGCCGATCACCCGACATTCGTTCGCGGCCGACGTGGTGAACAGCTTCCTGTTCTTCATCGAGCCGGACAATCTGATGTCCTTCGGAATCGTCGCGTTCTTCTCGCTGCTGGCGTCGTTCTTCATCTTCAGCGGCACAAAGCTGTTCGTCGCCTCCAATGTTGGAATCATGATCGTGGGCCTGATCATCGCCGGCGTATTCTCCGCGGCGTGGATCGGCGCCTACCTGATGCGCATCGTCGACGAAACCGCCGGCGGAGAGGACGACCTGCCCAGCACCTCCATGGGCGGCCCGTTCGAGACGGTGGGCAGACCGATCGCAATGTTCAGCTTCACCTGGGTCTGCCTGCTGCTGCCCGCGGGGGTCATGTACCTGGCCCGTTGGTCGTGGAACCTGAACATCCCCACCGTGTGGATCTACGCGGCCGCATGGTTCGCCGTGTTCATGTGGCCGATGGCCGCCCTGTGCATCTCCATCGGCGGGGTCAGCACCTTCGTCCGCGCCGATTTGATGGTCTACACCGTCTTCCGCACGGCCGGTCCGTACGCGATCATCTGGGCGTTGTTGCTTCTACTGATCGGGACGTCGTGGCTGATCGTGCGCCTGATGACGACGCCCAACGCCGCGGGCACGTCGCCCATCCTGAAACACCCGTTGGCCGCTTCCGTGTTAATGGCGTTCGTGTTCGCCTACGCGGCCATCGTGGCCATGAAGTTGATCGGTCTGTACTACCGCCATTTCAAACACCGCTTCGCCTGGTCGTGGGAATAGGAACGCGGACAGCGCTGGTGCGAAAATCACTCCCCGTGTGCGCCCGGACCGCGAACGCCGGCTAATACCCGCCCCCCAAATGGGCAATACAAGTGTCTTGAACGTCGCATCATGGCGATGGGCTGATCTGTCACGCCACTTCCAAATCCTGTAAATCCTGTGAATCCTGTCCATTTCCAACTGCATCATTAATCGTCGCGCGCCCTTCAACGACTGTCTTGATTGTAGTCGCATCGCAGCCTTGCCCGTCATCTGTCCCGTTACGCCACGAACCGCGTGCAATAGATCGGCGGCAGGTGGTTGGAGACGCAGTGCCACGAGTCGCCCTGGTTCTCGGAGATCCACAGCGAGCCGGTCGTGCTGCCGAAGACCAGCCGCCGGCCCGACGCATCGACATCCAGCGCGTGGCGAAAGGTCAGGTCGTAGGCCTGCGATTGGGGCAGACCGTCGGTCAGCACGTCGAACGATTTGCCGCCGTTGCGGGTGCGGGTGACCACCACGCGGGCGTCGACCGGAATCCGCTTCTCGTCCTTGACCGCGGGCACCAGCCAGGCCGTGTCGGGGTCATTCGGGTGCACCGCCGCGGCGAAGCCGAATTTCGAGACCGGCGGGTTGATTTCGTGCCACTGTCTGGCACCATCGGTGGACCGGAACACGCCGTTGTGGTGCTGAATCCAGAAGCAGTCCGGTTTCGACGGGCAGTGCACCATCCGGTGCGGGTCCTGAATGTTGGGGTCGTCCCGGCGTTCGGGAGGCATGTACTCGGCGTATAGACCCCGGGCGTTGCAGCACCACGACCGTCCGCCGTCGCGCGTCTCCCATACGCCGCCGCAGGAGATGGCCAGCGTGACGTGGCTCGAATCGCGGGGGTCCACGCTTATGGAATCAATGCCCGCGTGGTCATATCCGCCGCCGAACCACTGCAACCGTTCGGGCATGTCCCACAGCGGGCGATTGAATTCCCAGGTCGAACCCCCGTCGGCCGATCGGAAAAGCCCTCCGGGAATGGTGCCCAGCCACACCACGCCGGCTTCATCGCGTCCGCCGGTTTCGAGGCACCAGATCATCTGCAAGTTCCACGGCGCGGGCACGCTGCCGGCCGCGGTGGGCGGCGGGTTCCAATTCTCCGGTTGCGGCGGATAGGCCGGCGTGCCGCATTCGCTCCAGGTGGCCCCGCCGTCGCGCGAGCGGTGCATCTTGCAACCAAAGTGGCCGTGATAGAGCGCGGAGTAGAAGATCCCGTCGCGCGGGTCGGGCAGTGCCATGGTGATATGATCGCCGAGGAAATCGGCGTTGGTAATGTCCCAATGGATTCGCCCGGCCGCGGATTTGCGCCGCAGTTGAAACAGGCCCTTGCGCGTTGCGACGAGGATTCGATCGCTCATTGGCTTGTGCTCCTGTGCCGCTCCACGAGCGGCCAGCCGGAATTCGCGAGCGGGGCAATCTACACCGGAGCGTGGATTCAGCCAACTCGCGCGGCGAGATCGCGGGCGACTCGCTGGTCTGAAAACACGCGCTCCCGCGGCCTGGGTCTCGAGTGATACTCCGTAACCCAAGGCCCGGAGGAGAGATACAAGTCGTCGCGTGACCCGGTCTTTTCAGCATTGATCGAAATAGTTTCCGCCCGGTTCGTGATAGTCGCCCCCGCAAGCCGCGCGGCGGAAGCACCGAGCGAACAGGCTGTGGGCCACGGCACGCCACCGGCGACACCCCTCGAGGACGCTTCCCCGTGCGCGGGAGGCCTGCGCTTGGCAGACGGGCGGGACGCACGGGTTCGACGCAACACGGACAAGATGTCCGTGCCACGGGAACCACGGGCAAGATGCCCGTGCCACTCGGAGACACTGCCCCGTACACGGGACGTCCACCCAAGGGGCCGGAAACCAACCCTGTCACGCGGCGCCCCGCGTCGTGCGCTCACCCCGTTCACGATCCACGGTCGCCCTTTCGAGGGCGACGCCATAACCTAACATAAGCCGTACTTGGCGACGAGTCAAGGGGAAAATTCGGGGCGCGGCGCAAGTCGAGTGAGGGCCGGGGGATAGGCCGATGGAAAAAAGGGACATAGGGACGCAGGGACGGAGGGACGGAGGGGAAGACGGAGAGGGAAGGGACGGAGGGGAAACGCGGAAAAGCTGAAACGCTGAAATGAGGAGAAGGGGGAGTCCGCGGATTGCGCGGATTTTTGCAGATGGGGAGGGGGAAAAAAAGGCGAAACGTCGAAAGGCGAAAGGCGAAAGGAGGAGCCACGGAGGCGGGAAGAGAAGAGTTCACCGCAGAGGCGCGGAGTAAGAGGGCCCACAGATTTCGCAGATTGGCGCAGATTGGGAAGGGAGAAGGGTGCGAAGGGTGTGAGGGTGCGAGGGGTGCGAACTGTGTGAAGGGAACAACGGAGGGATTGGTGCGCGGAGGGAGAACGGGGAATCCGCAGAAACGCTGAAACGTCGAAACGGGGGGATGACCATGACGATGGTGGGTCATGCTTGAACCTGTTTTCAGTGCGGCGGAACAGGTACACCGGATTAGATTCCGGCGCGGCGGGTTGTGGCGAGCAGTTCGCCGCCGACGTCGAACTCGCGATCGATGAAGGCTTCGGCCTGGGCGGCGGGAACGGGTTTGGAGAACATGAAACCCTGGGCGAAGTCGCACTCCAGGGCGAGCACGGCGGCCAATTGAGCGCGATTCTCGACGCCCTCCGCGACGACGCGGAGCCCCAGATTGTGGGACAGAGTCACGATGGCGTGCAGGATGGCGGCAAACGGCCGCCCGAGATCGGTTCCCTTGATGAAAGTGCGGTCAACCTTTAGCCCGGCCAGCGGAAAGTCCTTCAAGCAGCTGAGGGAGGAGAGGCCCGTGCCGAAATCATCGAGGTGCAGCTCGACGCCCAATCGCACGAGGCGCTCGAGCACGGGGCGGGCGTGTTCGGGCGACAAGACGATCAGCGATTCGGTGATTTCGAGACGGACCTTGTCACGCGGGACGGCGACTCGATCGAGAAGCGCCTCGAGACGGGTCACGAAACCCGAATCCATCAGTTGCCGTCTGGACACATTGACATTCATGCCCAGCATCGCGTCCGCGCTCCGGTCCCGATTCCACGCTTCGAGCTGGCGCAGTGATTCCTCAAGGACCCAATCGCCGAGCGGGACGATCAGACCCGTTTCCTCGGCGATGGGGATGAAGTCCGCCGGACTGACCAACCCCTTTTCCGGATGTTGCCAACGCACCAGCGCTTCAAAGGCGACCGTGCGGGCGGTGGCCATATCGACGATGGGCTGATAGTGCAGGGTGAGTTGCCGGTCTTCGATCGCCCGGCGCAGATCGTTCTCGAGTTGCAGGCGCTCGCGTACGTGGGCGTGCATGGTCGCGTCGAACACGGCGTACCCGCCCTTGCCCGCCGCTTTGGCGCGGTACATGGCCGTATCCGCGTCGCGGATCAGGTCCGCGGACGATTGCCCGGGCTGGTTGAGGGCGATGCCGATGCTCCCGCCCATTTTGATCTCGTGCCCGCGAATGTGGAGGGGCTTGCCCAATTCCTGCTGAATCCGAATGCACACCCGAACCGCGTCCTCCGAGGCCCGGATGCCGTCCAGCAGAACGACGAATTCGTCGCCGCCCAGACGCGCGGTGAGTTCGCTCTCGATTCGAGCCGCGCAATCGGTGTCGCGAAGAGACGTGACGATCCGCCGCGCCGCCTCGATGAGCAGCTCGTCGCCGGCGTCGTGCCCCAGGCTGTCGTTCACCAGCTTGAAATTATCCAAGTCGATGAACAACAGGGCTACTCGATGACACCCCTGACGCTGGGTTCGTTTAATGCCCTGATCCAGCCGATCAAGCAGCAGGTTGCGGTTGGGCAGCCCGGTGAGCGCGTCATGCAGAGCCGAGTGCCTCAACTCCTCGTCGACGCGAAGACGCTCGGAAACCTCCTCTTCCAGGCGGGCGTTGACTTCCTCAAGCTCGGTGGTTTGGGCGTGCAGGTGCTCCTCAAGCTCCTTGCGCTGCGTGATATCGATGCGAATGCTCACGTAGCCGGTGATCCGACCATCCGCGTCGCGTGTGGCCACATTGGTGGAATGCACCCAATAAAGTGAGCCGCCTTTGGACCGGTTGCACACCTCGCCCCGCCAGACGCCGTCTCGCGCCAGGATCGCGTACATCTCCTGCCAAAAACCGCGCGAGTGAAAGCCCGAGTTGACGATGCGGTGATTGCGACCCAGCAATTCCTCGCGGGAGAACCCGGCGATGCGGCAGAACTGGTCGTTGGCGTAGGTGATCCGGCCCTGCGTGTCGGTTTCCGACACAATCGCATAGTGGTCGAGAGCGAGCTTTCGTTGGTGCGATTCCGCTATCGCCTCGCGGGCCGCGGTCTCGGCGGCGCGCAGCCTCCGGACGGTCAGGACCAGCCCCAAGACACCGCAACCCAGGGCCGCGGTACCCACTATCAACGACCAGGTCAGTCCGCTGCGTGCCGCCAACACCGCGATGGGCCCTTCGTTGTCCATCGGTCGCACAAATTCCAACACACCGCGGACATCGCCGACTTTCCAATCCCGTTTGGGGCTGTCGGGATGCCGGTTGTGACAGTCAACGCAAGATTGTGCCATTCGATCGGCGATTGCGTAGCGCAGTGATGGACGGCCCTCAAACGCCTCGAACCGGTAGTAAGATTCGTCGGGTTCGCGGCGCAATGCCTCGAGCGCGTTGGTCGCAAATGCGTCGTTTGGCACGCGGCTCCGGCGCCAGGGGAATGGATAGTCACTGTATAGAAACACGTGGGCGCCAGGTCGTTCCTGATCCACGCAATCGTTGAGCTTCATCATCAAGGTGGCGGGCAACGGAATGGCGCCGGGCTTGTTTTCGTAATCGTGAGTGACTTCCAATCCGTTTCGCAGCGCCGGTCCGGCGACATCGTTTGCATAAAAATGCCGTATGGCCTCAAGCGACTTGACCTGAATTTCCGTGCCCTGCAGGGCCATGCCCTGCACGACAAGAGTCGCCTGATGATGGAGGAGGAAAAAGAGCAGCACCGTCCCCGACAGCGCCAGACCAACGTAGATTCCGAAGGATTGCCTCCGGTGGCACCGGTCAAGATGCGAGGCAGTGGATCGGATGCGACTTTGCGGATCTGGAGTGTGAAGTGTCATGCGTTGTTCGACCGAGTTGAAAGTGACGAATGGACCGCCGGAAGAAACCCCACTTCTCAACACCCGGAACCCAGGACGACCACACGTTGATCGTCAACCCGTCCTCGCCTGACTTGGGATGCAATGAAACGAATCCTCGCCGGCAATATCAGTTAACAGGAGCCTGGCGGCGATTCCCTTGGACGACGCGGCCGTACCGTTCGAGCTTTGGTTATTGTGCAAGGCACTTGTCCTCTAAATCGGTCGGAATTGATCGAGGGGTGGCACCATGCCGGCCGCACACGAGTTCCACCGTCTTGGGCGATCGAGCTCGCACCCGGTTTTCTGATCGTCTCATATTCGTTCGGCGTGCCGGCCGATTGGGTCATGCCGGCGCGCGTAGACGGACAATGGGGGTGTGCAAACATGGTGAGCGTGAACCTGGACGGATCGCGTTCGATCGGGGAGTCGCAAGGCCATCGGACCGGTGAGCCGCCATCGGCCCCGGGCGTCGACTGATAGTGTCCCAGCACGGCCAAGCCAGTGGCAGCCAAGGCCCCCCAAACGATGAGCGGTCTAATCAGCATGGGGTTCCAAAAGCCGGACGTCCGGCACAGGTACAGTGAAGGCACCGATTCCAGCCCATCGTCACCATCGGCGAAATGCCCGCCCGGCTAAGGCAGTGACGCGCGGGAAGTTGAGATGGCGCATGCCCATCGAACAGCGGCGGCGTGAAGGACCGAGAAAAACAGGGGGCGCGCGCCGACGGGCGTCCGCGAAAACGATCGGGCATGTCCGTGCTTTCCGAAGGACATGACTGAGCGGGGTCCACCCCGGCCGCGTGTTCCCGGTCCAAGTCGGCGATCCGGCTCGATCGACGCTCCCGCCGACCACGGCGCTGTGGCGAATGGCCGCTGCACCGGCGGGGCGACAACCGGTTCCCGAAACATGGACGATGGGGAATGTTCGGGTCGCGAGGATGCGCCAAGCGTCCCGGCGTCGCCGCCTGATACCGGCGAAGCAGCGTAACCCCCGGAAACAGAGGCGTTCCGGGCACGATGGGGGAAGCGAGTGCCATCTTATGGCACGGAAGATGGGGAATTGCGCCCGGCAGGGATCGAACCTGCAACCTACGGATTCGAAGTCCGTCACTCTATCCAGTTGAGCTACGAGCGCCGCGGGCGGCTTGCCGGCCGCTGCGCCTGATTATACGCCTTGCGGGCCGGCGGACAAGCGTGTTCCTTGCGACCGGACCGGCGGGTAGAATGTGACTCCGTTCGTCGTGCCGGAGTCTGGGGATGCAACGATCGTCGAAACTGGCGGGTGCGTGCGTCGTGGTTGCAATGACCTTGCAATTGGCCTTCGCCGGACCGCCCAAGGCGATCGAGTACGTCAACCCGGTTGCCTATCGCATCACGCAGACCATCGAGGTGACCAATCACGATGTGTCGCCGCTGGCGTCGCTGGAGCTGAACCTGCCCATTCCGCAGGAGTTCCGCGAGCAGCGCGTGCAGGGGGTGCGCATCGTGGGCGACGATCCGTTCCGGCTGGTGGATCGCGAAGGGCTGGGGTTGGCCGTGCGGAGTTTTTGCGTGGCGAATGCCGTCCCGCGGCCGGGGGAATCGAAATCGCTTTCGGTCAGTTACAAGCTTATCTGCAAGGAAATTCGCACCGACGCGGAGGTGCTGGCCGATCGCGAATACCGATACGACACGTCGTCGGCGGAGTACAAACTGTACACGCGGGCGGAAGAGTTGATTGAGGCCGACGATCCGGAGATCAAGGCCGTCGCCGACGGCATTCGATCGGGAACCACCCACCCCTATTGGTTCGCGCGGAAGGCGTACGACTACGTGATTGACCACACGGAGTACGCGTCGCCGTCGCCGGGGATGGGGGCGCGGCGCTGCCTGAAGGAGGGCAAGGCCGACTGCGGATGGTACGCGGCGTTATTCGTGGCCCTCTGCCGGGCGGGGGGGATTCCGGCGCGTCCGGTGGCGGGCTGCTGGGCGACGGGTGACAACAACTGGCACTGCTGGGCGGAATTCCTGCTGCCGGGGGTGGGATGGGTGCCGGCCGATCCGACGGTGGGCGATACGCAGCCGGACAAACGCGAATTCTACTTCGGCAACCTGGACAATAACCGGGTGGCGTTGATCAAGGCCTACAACCTGTCGTTTGATACCGACCGCGGTCACGCGACGCTGGGATTCATGCAGGTGGGGTGCTGGCACTGGTATCGGGCGTTCGGTGGGACCGGTGAGAAGATCAGCGTGCGCTTTCACGAAGTGGGCGAACGGGCGCGGTAGCGGCGAAGGACGGACAGCCGCGGAATGGCCGCGTATCCGGTGATGCTTGGACGATTCGGGCGGCATGCCGATTGACGCAGTTCTTGAGTCGGCCGTGTTGGATGACGATTCGCCGTGCGGCGGTTTATAATCACCGTCGATGGACCTTTCGCGGGACAACAACTCGATGGCCGTACCCGCCACGGTTTCGCTGGACGGCGGGCCCATCCGCCCGGTCGATCTGGACGGCGTCTACCAACGACGACTGAGCGTCACCGTCGGTCAAACAATCTGGGACCGAATCGTAGCATCGCGGATGGTGCTGGAGCGCATCGCGGCTGGGGATGCGGTGGTTTACGGCGTCAACACCGGATTCGGGAAGCTGTGCAACAAGCGTATCGGGCGGGCCGACCTGGGCAAGCTGCAGGAAAACCTAATCCGCTCGCACGCGGTGGGCGTGGGGCCGGCCGCGCCCGATGAAATCGTGCGCTGGATGCTGCTGTTCAAGATTCACGGGCTGGGGTTGGGCTATAGCGGCGTTCGACCCGAGACGGTGCAGTGCCTGGCCGAGATGCTGAATCACGACGTGCTGCCGGTCGTGCCCACGCAGGGTTCGTTGGGGGCGAGCGGCGATCTGGCTCCGTTGGCGCACATGGTGCTGCCGTTGCTGGGCGATGGTCGGGTGCGGGTGGAGGGCGTGGAGATGCCGTCGGCCGATGCGTTTCGGCAATTCGGCATTGAAACCGTGACGCTGGGCGCCAAGGAGGGCATCGCCCTTCTCAACGGCACGCAGTTCATGGGCGCCTACGCGGCCACGTTGTGGGTTCGCGCGACGCGAGCGGCCAAACACGCCGATATCATCGCGTCGATGTCGCTGGAGGCGCTGCGGGGCAGTGCGAAGCCGTTCGACGAGCGGTTGCACGCGTTGCGGGCTCATCGCGGGGCGGTGGCGACGGCCGCGAATTTCCGGCGGTTGCTGGCCGACAGTGAGATCATGGTGTCGCACGCGAATTGCGACAAGGTGCAGGATCCCTATTCGCTGCGTTGCGTGCCGCAGGTTCACGGGGCGTCGCGGGCGGCGATCGAACATCTGCGGGAGATCGTGGAGGTCGAGATCAATTCGGTGACCGACAATCCGCTGGTGTTCGAGGACGGCTCGACCGTCAGCGGCGGGAGTTTCCACGGGCAGTCGCTGGCACTGGGGCTGGATTACCTGGCCATCGCGCTGGCCGAGTTCGCGTCCATTTCCGAGCGGCGCACGTATCTGTTGTTGAGCGGGTCGGACGGGCTGCCGACGTTCCTGATGAAGGACACGGGGTTGAACAGCGGGTTCATGCTGCCGCAATATACGGCCGCCGCGCTGGTTAGCGAGAATAAGATTCTCGCGTCGCCGGCGTCGGTGGATTCGATCCCCACGTCGCTGGGGCAGGAGGATCACGTCAGCATGGGTGCGACGGCCGCGGTCAAGGCGTGGCGGATCATGGACAATGTGGAGACGGTGCTGGCCATTGAGATGCTGTGCGCGGCGCAGGCGTTGGACTATCGCGCCCCGTTGAAGGCGGGCGTCGGTCCGCGGATCGCGCACGAGGTTGTGCGGTCGGAAATCGAGCATGCGGAAGCCGATCGGTTGTTCGGGGAGGATATTCATAAATCGCTGGCGTTGCTGCGCTCGCGGCGGGTTGTGGACGCGGTGGAAATGCGAATCGGGGCGACGGTGTAATGGAACGCCACGCAGGAGTCGCCCTTCGAGTTCCTTGATCAGAACCCGTCACGCAAGTGGCGGGCCGCATGGAACCGGCGCCCAGCCGAAGAACCGACGGAGCCCGGTCCTAGTTCGGCCCCGGACTTGCGTCCGGGGTTCTGATGTCCGCGCCGCGTTCGGGCGCGCGTTCGGGCGCCGCGTTTGGGCGGAGCGCCGGAATCGACTTGACTTCGCGGACATAGTTCGTAAACTGTTAGGTATTGAGGAGCCGCACCATGGCGCAGACGTCGAGCATTGAATGGACGCAGACGACGTGGAATCCGGTCGTCGGTTGCCGCAAGGTGAGCGACGGCTGCACCCATTGCTACGCCGAACGCATGGCCAAGCGCCTGGCCGCCATCGCCCGGGCACGCGAGGCGACGGGGCAATCCGCGGGTCGCACGGGTAATTACACCAAGGTGGTCAATGACCGCGGCCGATGGAACGGGCAGGTCTTTCTGGACCACGGGGCGCTGGACGATCCGCCATCGTGGAGGCTTCCGCGGGTCATTTTTGTCAATTCGATGAGCGATCTGTTCCACGAAGACGTGCCGCTTTCGTTCATTCAGGACGTATTTGACGTGATGCACCGCTGCCCGCAGCACACGTTTCAGATTCTGACCAAGCGCCCGGCGATCACGGCGCGTTATTCGCCGCAACTGCGTTGGCCGCCCAATGCGTGGATGGGCACGAGCATCGAGAGCGCCGAATTCGTCCACCGGGCCAACGACCTGCGGCGCTGCGGGGCGCGGATCAAGTTCCTATCCGTTGAGCCGCTGCTGGGGCCGATACCGCGTCTGCCGCTGTCCGGCATCGACTGGGTCATTGTGGGTGGTGAATCCGGCCCCGGCGCAAGACCCATGCAACCCGAATGGGCGCGGCAGATTCGTGACCGCTGCCGGTCCCGCAACGTCGCGTTTTTTTTCAAGCAGTGGGGCGGGGTGAATAACAACGCAACCGGACGCGAGCTGGACGGTCGCATGTGGAGTGAATTGCCTACGCCGGAATTGGCCTGCGCGGTGTAACAGGGTGATTCCATGACTGATCTGGACAAGTTACTTGAGCGCCGCGAGATTTGGCGAAACTGTTTGTCGGATAACACCGATCCGCTCTCAATCGCAAATCAGTTGCATGGACTCGTGTGGAACCTGGCATCGTGGCGAGTGATTAATGAAGCACGCCGGTTCGTCGATGTTGATCCCGACGGCGAGCCGCGCATCTGCGACCTATTGCACAGCCTGCTGGACGAGTGTTTTGTGCAGTCATTCGCGGCTGGCATCAGACGGCTTGTCGATCTACCGAAGAGTAAGATCAAGATAGATAGCAGGAAGGGTGTCTGCTCGATTTCCTCGCTCCTCGATGACATGGCCAAACACGCGCCTCTATTGACACGGAGGCACCTGCTTGACATCGCCCGAATGCAGTTCGATGAGGAATGCAAAGACTCACCGGAAAGGCATCGAAGCGTCAGCACAGGTCGAGCAGGCATCAAAGACTATCGGCGACAACGCGTGCTGCAACGCACGAACCGTCAGATTAACGAACTGTGCGGCGTTTCCGAAGAGGATTGCACGTCGGACCTTTGCATTTCTCGTGTGTGTTTCGAGCGCATACAGAATGATATCAAGAAGCAATGCCAGACGATCAAGGACTATGCAACCAAGTACGTCGCGCACGCCGCTCACAAGCGGAAACGCCCAAACTACCGGCTGAATTGGGGACTCATGCGCGACTCACTTCGTTCGCTCTGTAAGGCGTTTGGATTCATGCAATCGTATATAGTGCCTTGCGGTCTTGGTGGCATATTTCCATCGCCGCTATTTGATCCGCTAAAGCACCTGGACTGTCCGCTTGTTTCAAGCGATCACTTGCCAGTCTTGCGAAGCCACCTTAAACAGCTTCAAGAGGAGACACGGGATTGGTTGAATTGGAGACTCGAACAATCGTGAATGCAATTGCGAACCTGCGGATCAGCGTTCCAAGTGGGCGGCTTGATGAAATCGGCCGGCGATGGCACATTCGGAAGTGGTCGTTCTTCGGGTCCGTCCTGCGTGACGATTTTCGCGACGATAGCGACGTGGACGTGCTGGTGGAATTCGAGGCGGAACACACGCCCGGTTGGGAGATTGTGGACATTGAGGACGAACGGTCGGCGTTGCTCGGGGGACGACGAGTGCATACGATGAATCCGAAGTATTTGAATCACCGGTTGAGGGACCGCGTTTTGCACTCGTCGGTCGTTCAATACGACTCCACCGGCGATGCGCTGGCGTAGCGCGGTCGAGGATGCCATAATGGACGGTCTTCATTAGCTGGGAGGCGCCATGTTTAACATTCGTAAGCGGATCGTGACTGACGAGGAGAATCGTCCCGTCGAGGTGTTGATTGATTATGAAGACTGGTGTCGCGTGGAGGAGGCGCTCAAACTGCACGACAAGGATGCCCGGCCGATCGACCCGTCCCGACATGCGGGCAAGCTGAAATGGGGCGAGGATGCCGTCGCCTATCAGCGCCGCGTGCGCGAGGAATGGGGCCGGTGATGGTTCTCGACACGAACGTCGTCATTTACCTGCTCGAGGGGCGGGTCACGCGGATGCCCCCCGATCCGCGCGTCGGCGTTTCGATCGTCAGTGAGATTGAGCTTCTGTCGTACGACCGGCTGGACGCATCGGGAGATTCCGAGATTCGCGCGTTCCTCGAAACCGTCGAAATCGTCGGGTTGTCCGGTGAAATCAAGGAAGCCGCCATCGCGTTGCGCCGAAAGCACCGCGTCACGATCCCCGACGCGATCATTGCCGCCACGTCACTCGTGCTTGGCGCAACGCTGCTGACCAACGATGAAAAACTCGCCGCCGTTTCCGGGCTGAATTGTCAATCGGTTGCGCTTCGGGAAGCGTGAAGCGACCTCCGTGGCGCTGCCCGTCAGTGATTCAATCCCCATGTGCGGAATCTCGAACGCGATCAGGACAGTTCGTCGCCTGCCGGGATGGTCGCAGGCGCGGCGTCCGCGCCCTCGATGGTGCATTCGGTCAGTTGAATTCGGCCGTCGGCAGTGGACACGATGACGCCCGCGGCGTCGGACGACAGAACCCGTCCGGGTCGGCCATCGATGCGACCGGGCAGCGGACGGGCGCGCCAGGTGGTGAGCTTGCGACCGTTCCAATGGGTGAACGCACCAGGATAGGGCCGGCCGGGGGCTCAGGCAAGCGACGGCGCGGGGAATCGGCGTCCAAGCCAATGGCCGCGACGAGTCGGTCGAGACGTTCGCCGGCGAAGGGCGAATATCCGAAGTTCTACCGGCGCGGCGATCAGCTGGTGAAAGTGGGTTGGTCCAAGAAAGAGCGGGAAGAATACGTACACAAGGCGCCGCGGCGGGCGCTGGACGCGCTGGCTATGACGATGGCGCAGCGAACGCACGACCGCAAGCGGTTCTCGGTGGACACCGTGTTCGACGCGACGCATCCACTGATCGACGGCCACGACGGGAGCGAGATTCCCGGCTATCAGGCGTACGTGGCGCTGGCGTGGTTCAAGCAGGCCGGCATCGTCACCCACCATGCCCGCGGCGAATACTCGGTGACGAACGGATCGCATCTGGCCGACGCCGTCGCGGCCTCGTGGCAGAAGCTGCCGGAAGAGAGCGTTGCGAGATGAGCGTGGTCATACGACCAATACCGGGCGGCGACTGGTTTTTTCCGAGCCCTGAAGGGTGAAGGCGAACAATGCGGGAGCCTGAAGCGTGAGGGAGCGGGGCACAGCGGAGAAGTTCGGAAACGGCGAATTGCAATCAGTTATTACCATGCCGCGCGGATGAGCAAGCGAACAGAAAACATGCTCACGCGGAGTACCGCGAGAGCATGCCACCCACCGGAGCCAACCTTGAAGGCAGTCTATGACCCTTCGAGCGATACGCTCACGCTGGAGTTGAAGCCCGGACCGGTGGCCGAGAGCGACGAGGACAAGCCGGGGATCATCCTGGACTACGACGCCGCGGGCGACCTGGTGGGCATCGAAATCCTGGACGCGTCCCGCCGGGTGACGGAAACGCGGAGCATGCAGTTTCAGGTGGCGGGGTGATGGATAAACACGAAAGGAACTCGCGGCGATGAGCCCCACGCCGTTTGTTGCCCGGGCTTTTCGCGGTTGATACACTTGCGCCTTGGAATCGGCGGGCGCATGTGCCATTGGCGGGCGTACCGAATGCATTGAGGAGTCCACAGATGGTCGTGAAATGCTTCGGGGTCATTCACGGGAAGGTCATTGAATTGCGGCAGGGGACCATTCTTCCGGATGGCACCTCCGTCACCGTGCACATTGAGGCCGACGGATTGCCCCTGGAGGATCGCCGCGGCCGGATGCGTGCCTTGTGCGGCTCGTGGGCCCAAGATGATTCGCTGGATGAAGCGTTCACGGATATCGCCCGAGACCGGACGACCCGAGGCCATCGCGAGGTTGATCTGAATGGTGCATCTTGATACGAGCACCGTGGTCGCACACCTGCGCGGCAATCAGTTTGCCGCGGGTCGGCTTGCCGCCGCGTTGCCTGAAGTCGCCGTAAGCACCATCGTTCTGGCCGAGTTGATCTTCGGTGTCCGTGTTTCGGCGCGACCTGACGAGAACCTTGCGCGTCTGCGGGAGTTCGTCGAGCTTGTTGACCTCGTTGTATTCGACAGCGCCTGCGCCGACGCATACGGCTCCATTCGCGCCGCCCAGCGCCGATCAGGCCGCCCGGTGGGCGAAGCCGACGCCCCGATCGCCGCCACGGCCTTGTCCCACCGCGCGACGTTGGTCACGCACAACCTGCGACACTTCGAAGGCATCGACGGATTGACCATTGAGGACTGGCTTGTGTGACGTTTCGACGGCCGTGGGCGAGAGCGACGAGGACAAGCCGGGGATCATCCTGGACTACGACGCCGCGGGCGACCTGGTGGGCATTGAAATTCTGGACGCATCCCGCCGGGTGACGGAATCGCGGAGCATGCAGTTTCAGGTGGCGGGGTGACCTATCACGCCCCCCTTTCTCAAAGGCGCATGGGCGCAGTATGATCGGTCGGCGTGGAACGGGACATTCGCAACAAACGACGCACCAAGCCGATCGCCGTGGACTGCTTCGCGGGCTGCGGCGGCATGACGGAAGGACTCCGTCAGGCCGGCTATCGAGTCATCGGCGCAATCGAGATCGACCCCAAAGCCTGCGAGGTGTATTCGCTGAATCACCCGAGGGCGCATCTTTGGTCAGATGACATCCGCAACGTCGCCGCTGCTGACGTGCTGGACGGCCTCGGCATTGAGCCCGGTGAACTGGATTTGCTCGGGGGGTGTCCGCCGTGCCAAGGATTCTCGACGTTAAGAACCTACAACGGCGGGCGGTCCGTACACGATCGCCGCAACGACCTGATATTTGATTTTCAACGATTGGTGCTGGGTCTCAAGCCCAAGTGCGTCATGCTCGAAAACGTTCCCGGCCTCTACGGGGACCGGAGGCTGACTCGGTTTAAGGCGGCGTTGTCCGATCGGGGGTACAACATTGAGGCCAAAGTCTTGGACGTCGCCGATTACGGTGTACCGCAGCGTCGCAAACGCCTCGTCGTCCTTGCATCCCGAATGGGCGAGGTTCGATTCGCCGAGCCGTGCCGCAACCGGGTTACGGTACGCGACGCCATAGGCCAGCTGCCGCCGGCGGGGCGAAGCGGGGATCCGTTGCACGACATGCCCGAGAACCGCGCGCCGCGCACGAAAGCGTTGATTCGCGCCGTTCCGCGCGACGGCGGCAGCCGTTCGGCGCTGCCCCGACGCTTCCGTCTGGCCTGCCATACACGGTCCAACGGATTCAAGGACGTCTACGGCCGCATGGCATGGGACGACGTCGCCCCTACCATAACGACGGGGTGTTTCAATCCGTCCAAGGGGCGATTTCTTCATCCGACCGCCCATCGGGGTATTTCGATGCGCGAAGCGGCCTTATTGCAGTCGTTTCCCAAGCACTACGATTTTTCCTCCGAATTCGGCAAAGTGTGTGTTTCAAGCATGATCGGCAACGCCATCCCCCCGGAGTTCATCAAGCGACACGCAAGACAATTATGTACTGGTTCAGCGTGAATTGGAGTTTCGGCCGCTGGGTGTTCGTTACCGGGAGACCGTCTCCCGGCGTTTGGATCGGCAAGGACTCGCGGCTGCGCCGCGAGGGATTTATCGCATGGGTGCCA
>JABFSN010000070.1 GCA_013140575.1 Phycisphaerales bacterium
CACGTCAACCCCAGCCAGCGCAAGTCATCCAGAATCTTCGCCACCGAATCGGCCACGTGACGCGTCTGATCGGTATCTTCAATACGCAATAGGAACGCACCCCCGGTCTGCCGGGCCAGCAGCCAGTTGAACATCGCCGTCCGCGCCCCGCCGATGTGCAGGTATCCCGTCGGCGACGGTGCGAATCGCACGCGTACCGGTTCAGTCATCAATCACCCGACCTCCGAAAACCTAACACATACCTAATTTAGCCGACCGGCCAACCGCGGTCAAGCGCTAACTGCGGAATCTGTATCATCCGATTCATCGACCTCGGATTCCGCCGCCAATACTCCCGGCCGCACCCATCCCCATCGTCGTGCGACCGATAATACAGGCCCGCTTAATGCGTACAATCCACATAACACCGCCAACGTTTGCGCCTGGTACAGCAGGCAAACGCCAAAAACGACCAGCAACACAATTAAGTGCCCGAACGGCCGCCGCCGGATCAGCAACACCTGCGCCACCCGCACATATCGAATCCGCCCGGTCATCAGGAATCCCAGCGACAACAACACAAACGGCAACGCCGCCAAAATCACCGACCCGAAACCCGCCCCCACGTGTTCATGAAGCGTCACCAGCGACACAACGACTGCGGCCGCCCCGGGGCTGGGCAATCCCCGAAAATCTCCCGGACTGGAATCCGGCCGATCGTGCTCCACGTTGTAGCGCGCCAGACGAATGGCCGCGCACACACAGTACATGGCCGCGCACACCCATATCGCCCGTCCTACGGCATGGTGGCTCAACGGGGTCGGCACCAGTTCCCCATCCCACTCCCGCAGGATCAACGCCAGTGCCAACGTCGCCGGCGCCGCGCCGAACGTCACGATGTCCGCCAGCGAATCCAGCTCCGCGCCGAACGGGCTTGCCTGGCCCGTCAACCGCGCGGCCAATCCGTCCAGCATGTCCAGCAACATTCCCACGAACACCAGAATGGCGCCGATGGCCAGGAACGATGGCAAAATGCGTTCAATCAGGGCGCTGTTCAACGTCGTCTGCACCGATGCGTCCACCCCCGCACCCGCCGAAAACGTCTCGCGCATGCTGAAGTGGATGGCCGCGAATCCGCACAACAGGTTGCCCAACGTCAACAACGTGGGCAGCACCACGATACTTCGCAACCGCCGCCTACGGCGTCGCCGCGGCGATTCGCCGTTCATTTTGACGATGTTGACCATGACCCACCGATTCCGCGGGCACCGCCGATTGCCGGACCAACGCCGTCAAACCCGCCTGCACCCTGTCACCAACACCGACCAGCACCTGCGTGCCCTCCATTCGTGGCACGATCAATTCCGTTCGCGATCCAAATTTGATCAGCCCGAACCGTTCTCCCGTCGTCAAACGCGTCCCCGGCTCCGCGTGGCACACGATCCGTCGCGCCGCCACCCCCACGATTTGCCGCACGATCACCGGTCCCGGCAACGGCGTCTCCGGATCGATCACCAGCGTGTTGGATTCGTTCAGTTCTCCGGCCGCCGGATTCATCGCCGCCAGAAACCGCCCCGGTTTGAATTGGACGCTACGAACCGTCCCCGCGCACGGTGAACGATTGATATGCACGTTGAACAGGCTCAAAAAAATCCCGACCCGCACGGCCGGTCCGCCGATCGTCGGGTCACCATCCAGCATCGTAATATCCTGTACGGTTCCATCGGCGGGCGCGCACATCGTCCGGTCGTCAAAAACGGTTTCCCGTCGGGGATCACGAAAAAACGCAACCGACCATATCCAAATCAGCGCCGGTGGAATCGCCGCGGGCCAGAACCAGATCGCCGCGGCCCAGATCGCGCCTCCCAGCACCACGGTGCTCAACACGATCTGCGGAAGACCTTCACGCGCGATTCGCACGGCTACGTACCCAATCCGCCCGGCCGCGGCACCCGTTTCGCCGCCGCCATCCCCACCTGAAAAATCTCGCCGAACCGCCGTGCGGGTATGTTCAATATCGCGGATACGTCCACCAGCATTTCCCGTTCCGGCTCGCTGATGTGTCCGTCCACCATTGCCGCCGCCACCAGCAATTGCATCGCCTGTTCGCCATCCTTGATCGCGCGGTCGAACATCGCCACGCGCGAATCCGGATCGCCCGACGCCCGCTCGATCATCGCGTCCAGCGACGCACCGCCGACGCCCGCGCGATCGGCAAGCGCCTTGGCCAGCCCCTTCTCGCGACCGCTGATCCGGCCATCCGACGCCGCCAGCGCGATTACGGCCTTCAGTAGCTCGAAACTGTCCGTATTATTCAATGCCATCACCGCACCCGCGATCCCCGCTTGCTTCGCTGAAACCGACTGTATTCCGGCTGGAATCGTACCACGAGACGTGCCCCGGCGACAGTGTGCCGGGGCTCGGCGATGGTCGGCGCTAATGCGGCTGATCGGCCAGCGCCCGGGCGCGGAGTTCATCGGCGCGTTGGCGGACTTCGTCGGGAGTGGGGGGCGTCCAGGGTTCGAGCGTGAACGACGCGTGGTGTACGTCGTGGATACGGCCGGGGTAGAGGGCGTCGAAATAGAAGTCGATGGGCGGAACCTGGTACCACGGCTCCTTCACCTCGACGTGGGTGATCAGCGTTTTGTAGCCCGGTTTGCGGAGGACCACGTCGTAGTCGCCGTACCATGTGAAATCGGTCGACGCGGGCGTGGCCCCGATTTCCTGGTCGTTCAGGTGGACGGTCGCCCCCTGCGGGTCGGTGTCGATGGTCAGCGTGCGGCGGACGCAGCCGGGCAACGCGGCTGTCACAGTCGTCGAACCCATTAGAAATGCCGTCGTAAGACGATTCATACGATTTCCAGATCGAGAATCTCGGCCGACGGGCCGTCGGTGTCAAGGATGGCGAGGGTACACCGGCCGGTGACCCAGCCGCAGGCCTCGCCGGGGTTCAGGATCAGCCGATCGCCATCGAACCGGTTCACGACCTGATGCGTGTGGCCGGTGATGACGATGTCGGCCGAGGCGATGTCGGCCGGGAGGCACCAGTCAATGAAATGGTGGACGAGAATCCGCCGGCCGCCCAGCTCGACGAACAGCGGCCCCTTCACGATCTGGGGCAGTACGGATTTCAACCCGTGGTGTTCGCCGTCGTTGTTGCCGTAGGTGATGTGCAGCGGGCCGGTCCAGGTCAACAGGCGCTTGGCGGCAAATGGGGAGATGATATCACCGGGATGGATGACGGCCTCGACGTTGCGGCGTTGGAATAGGGCGATGCCGGCGTCGATGGCGGGGAGGCGGTCGTGGGTGTCGGAGATGACGCCGATGATCACGTGACGATTCCCACCCGACGAATCAGTCGCCCACCCCCGGGACGGGGTGGGGCACCTGATCGCGGCTGCGCCGACGTTTTACCGGCGCTTGGGGCGCGTCGCAAGAAACGCGGTGTGATTCGACGAACCCGTCGTTGGAACGGGGTGGGCGGCGTCAGGCCGGTTCGGGGATGGGGTTCCGCGTACCGCCGGGCGGCCGGGCGCAGCGGCAGTTCGGGGGGTGATGTCCCCCCAGCGAGTCGATCAGGCTCCACAATTGACGCAGTTCGTCCTCGATTTGATGGATTGTCCCGGCCGGTTCGCGGCGTTCCCAGGCGACGGCGAGCCGCTCGCGGAGGCGGCGGCGTCTGGTGTGCAGTTCCTCGGTCGTTTTCTGATTGATCGTGGCGTCCATGCTTTCGTTCCTTTGCGTGGTTATCACGCCTCAATAATGATCTACAATATGGACGTCACGTTGGTGTGAATATCCTATAAAAAACTTGTCAATTCCTGCGGGGTGGCGTTTTGGGGGGCAAAAATGCGGATCGCGTTGCCGTTTCCGTTATCGCGACTTTTTTCGGACACCGATTCATCGCGGTCTTAGGGAGTGCGGCGAAACGGTCGACGGGCGGCGACAACGCCAATCGACGCGACCATACCCCACTATCGGCTGGGAGGGGTCAGCTGCGGGAGGGGATTCCCGCGCAGAACGCTCCCGCCTGGGTCGCGTTCTGGGTGCGAGAATGGACTCTCGCACCAGCAACGGGTCGGGTGGCACGGACAACGGTACTCCGTTGTCCGTGTGCGATCGGTCGGGACGTCGAAATCGCAGTGCACGCCGAAAGTCGGAGACCACGGGCAAGCGAGTACGCTTGCCCGTGCCACTCCGAAGATTTAGCCGCGACGAAGCACTAGGGGATGAATTTGTAGCCGATGGTATGCACCGTGATGATGTGCTGGGGGTTTTTGGCGTCGTCCTCGATTTTGCGGCGCAGCGATACAATGTGGTTGTCCACGGTGCGGTTGGTGGGGAAGCCGTCGAGACCCCAGATTTTGTCGAGCAGGTCGTTCCGTGGCACGGGCTGTTCGGCCTTGTCGATCAGCATCTTGAGCATTTCGATTTCGAAGAACCCCAGGTTGAAGGTCAGGTCGCCGCGGGTGACCTTGCCCTTGATCAGGTCCACGTCGGCGTTGCCGATCTTGAGTACGCGGGACTGGGTGGGCTTGGCGCCGCTGTGCCGCAGGGCGACCTTGATGCGGGCGAGCAGTTCGCGGACGCTGAATGGCTTGGTGATGTAATCATCGGCCCCCAGTTCCAGACCGCGGACAACGTCCATTTCCTGCGCTCGGGCGGTCAGCATGATGATGGGCACGGTATGGCCATGTTCGCGAACGCGCTTGCAGACCTCGAATCCGTCGACCTTGGGCATCATGATGTCGAGCAGGATCAGGTCGGGGCGCTGTTTGAGGGCGATGTCCAGGGCTTTTTCCCCGTCGCCGGCCTCGAGAACCTCGTATCCCTCGAACTGGAGGTTTTCGCGAAGCCCCATGGCCATGTCCGGTTCGTCTTCGGCGATGAGAATGCGTGCCATACGGCGGTTCCTTTCATCTGGACGGGTTCAAGGGGCTGGGCTGGCCGCGCTCGTCGGCGCGTCGACCGGCGTGCCCACCGGTAAGAATACGCGAAAAGTGGTGCCCTTGACCAGTCTGGATTCGACGTCGACGGACCCGCCGTGGGCCTCGACCATGTGCCGGACGAGGTTCAGGCCGATGCCGGCGCCGCGTTTTTTCCGGACGCGGTCGTCGTCGGCCCGGAAGAAGCCGTCGAAGAGGTGGCTGCGGTCTTCCGGTCGGATGCCGATGCCGCTGTCGCTGACGGAGATGAGGACGCCGTGCTTGCCGCGGCGGGTCTCGCGAACGACTTCGATGTCGAGCTTTTTCTCGTCGTGACTGTACTTGACGGCGTTGGTGATCAGGTTGATGAGAATCTGGGCAAGGGCGTCGGCGTCGGCGTGCATGCGGGGCAGGTCGTCGGCCAACGTCAATCGGTGATCGAAGCCCTGCCGGTCGAGGTCGAGGCGGTAGCTGTTGTAGGTTTCCGTCAGGACGGCGGCGACGTCGATTGGTTCGAACGTGTAGCGGCGCTTGCCGGCATCGGCGCTGGCGAAATCGAGCATGTTGTCAATCAGATGGGTCAGGCGTGCGCTTTCGCGGGTGATGATGGCGTAATACTCCTGTTTTTTCTTGTCGGAAGGCACGCGACCATCGCTGAGCATCTCGCTGAACATGCGAATGAGGGCCAAGGGCGTTTTCAGTTCGTGGGACACGTCGGCTACGAAGTTGGTTTTGATGCGCGACAGTTCGACCTCGCGTTGCACGAGGCGGATGAACTTGCGCATCATAACCAGCAGGGAGAATAAAAAAAATACGGTCATCGCCACGTAGGCCGCGATACGCACGGCGAGGGCCCGGCGTTGCCCGCTGATGAACGAGGGAGCGGGTTCGACGACCCAAGGCGCGAGAAACGCGGATAGCGGTTCGTGCCACAGTCCGCGATTCGCCGACTGCTCGTCGACGACGTGGAGAAGTCCGTCGGCGCCGAAATGGGGATCGAGATAGTCGGCGCGAAGACGGGCGGGATCGATCAGGACGGCGGCGACGAAGGGCCGGTCGAGCCGGTCATACAACACGCTGCCGACGAAGCGCAAGGGGGGGTTGGCGGTCCGATCGTGAAAGAACTGGACGTCGGCGCCCATGGCGGGGGTGAAGGAATCGAGAAAGTGCGCCAGGCGACGTTGAACACGATCGGCGTCCACCGACCGCAGGAACGCGTCGTCGGCACGGGACGCGTCGATGCGGGCCAGCCGATCGCCGTTCCACATGAAACCGGCGGGGGTCCATGTGGGCAGGGCAGGCCGCCGGGTTGGAACGCCGGTGCGAACGCGGTCAAGGACGGACTGGATGGCGGATTCCGATTCACGGCGAAGATGGGAGTCGGCGGCGACCTGGCGTTTGACGGCCACTTCATGCAGGGCGTTGATGGTCACGTCGGTGAGCAAGGTGGTGTGGGCGATGGCAAAGTAGAGACCGAAGGCGGCCAGGACGGCGGCCAACGCAACGACGGCCCACCCCGCGGCGGTCCAACTGCGGCTGGGTTTGGAGGAGATCAGGGTCATGTGCTCCGGTGTATTGTATCGGCGTGATGGGAATCGTCGCGGGAACGGAAGGGAAAGGCGAAAGGCGAAACGTCGAAATCGGGCGGGACGTCTGCGAAGGCCAATGGTCGTGCGCGGCCATCGAACCCCGGCTGGTCGTTGGAGCGGGGGCTGTCATGCAGACCAACAGGCGTTTACAGCGATCACGGGCGATGGTATTTCAACGCGACGTGGCTCGAATGGCCGGAAGACATCGCCGAGCGGTGGTGATTGCACGGCGGCGCGGGATGGGGCGCGGACACGTGGGGGGAGTGTGAATCGTGTCGATTGCGAATTGGGTCGCGGAACAGGTGGACGTCAGCCGCGACTGGACGAAGAAGCTGCTGGCTGATGTAACCGGAGAGGAATGGACGTTTCAACCGGCGCCGGGAATTCAGCATGTTCTGTGGCTGTGCGGGCATCTGGCGGTGTCCGAACATCTGCTGGTGGTGACGCGGGCGTTGGGGGGCGAGCCGCCGGACGCGAAGTTCGCGGAGCATTTCGCCATTGGCAAGCCGGTGTCGGCGGCGGGCGATCATTCGTATCCGTTGGCGCACGCGGTGATCGCACAGATGGACGCGACGCACGCGAAGGCACTGGCGGCGATCCGCGGGGCGAGCGACGCGAAATTGGCCGAGCCGTGTTTCGGGAAGGACGGGGTCATTCACCCGCATTACAAGACGGTGTACGGGGCGATCGCGCATTGTGCGCGGCACGAGAGTTTTCACGCGGGACAGATTGCGATGTTGAGACGTCTGCAGGGAAAAGCGTTTTTACGGTGATGGGTGGAATAGACAGGATTGACAAGATTAACAAGATGGGAAAAGTCCGGAAGGATGATGGTCATTCGGGCGAGACCGGCCGGCATCCAAATCTGGATAATCGGATCCGCGATTGCGTGTCCATGCACTTCTCGATCGGATCGGGGCGCGGTGAACCTGCCAACGGCGGGCTGAACGAGTGATTGGACGGAAGCGAATTGGCGGTGAGGGTGGTTTATCTGGGGCCGGCTCGGGATTGGGCGGGGGTGCACGACGAGCGTGTTCCAGTGGACGCGCCGGTTCGGCTGGCGGAGCTGGCGGCGCGGCTGTGCGTCGGTCATCCCAAGCTGGGCGACGCCCGAAAGAGCCTGCGTTTCGCGATCAATGGCCGATTCGCGGATGAATCGGAGATGGTAGAGCCTGGCGACGAGGTGGGGGTGATTCCGCCGGTTTCCGGCGGCGCGGACGCGGATTTCGCGGCGTTGCAACACGAGGCGATCGACGTTTCGGCCGTCCGCGGGCATGTGCAATCGGCCGGGGCGTGCGGCGGAATCGTGGTGTTCGAGGGGGTGACACGACGGGAAGTGCATCCGCGACACGGGTCGCTGGTACGATTGTCGTACGAGGCGTATGCGGAGATGGCCGTTTCGGAGATGCAGCGGTTGATCGCGACGGTCCGGCAGCGATGGACGGTGGAACGGGTGGCGCTGGTGCATCGGGTGGGGAACGTGGGAATCGGTGAGACGAGCGTGGTGGTCGCGGTCGGGGCCGGGCATCGCGGGCCGGCGTTCGAGGCGTGCCGGTGGTTGATCGACGCATTGAAACGCGACGTGCCCATCTGGAAGGAAGAGGTGTGGGACGACGGAGCGTCGAGCTGGTCGGATCCGGCGAAGCATGGTGGTTAAGGCACGGTCATCGGTCGACACAGCTGAGTCGCCGGGGGGGCGCCGGGCACGGGCGGGGAAGATTCTGCGCGGATTGAAGAGACTGTATCCCGACGCGAACTGCGCGCTATCGCACGGAAGCGCGATGGAGTTGCTGGTTTCGACGATTCTGTCGGCGCAGTCGACCGACGACGCGGTCAACAAAGTGACGCCGACGTTGTTCGGTGACTATCCAACGGCCGAGGCGATCGCGAATGCGGACATCGCGGAATTGGAACGCATCGTTCACCCGACGGGGTTTTTCAGGCAGAAGAGCAAGAACATCCGGCGGACCTGCGCACTGATTGTGAGCGAACACGGCGGGCAGGTGCCGGACACGATGGAAGCGTTGACAGCGCTGCCGGGAGTGGCCCGCAAGACGGCGAACGTGGTGCTGGGAACATGGTTCGGCAAGAACGAGGGCGTGGTCGTCGACACGCACATCGGGCGATTGGCCACCCGGATGGGTTTGACTTGGAACAGCAAGGATCAAAAGGACGCGGTGCGGATCGAGCAGGATTTGATGGAAGTTGTGCCGAGGGAGGATTGGACCTATTTCGGGCACGCGATGATTCGACATGGCCGACGGGTGTGTTCGGCCAGAAAACCGGCCTGCGGAGAGTGCGCCCTGGCCGCGCAATGTCCGTCGGCGGGTACAATCGGATGAACGCGTAAACGCATAAACGCGGCGGGGAGTTGGCGCGGTTGACAAATTGTCCGGTCACGGGTAAACAGGCTGGGTTCAAGACAGGGACCGGTGAGGTTGTCAATGCGGCGTGCGCGGGCACGTCGATCCAAGCGGCGGGGATACTGAGGATCAAGGCGACATGCTACCAGCTAAGAAAAAATCCAAAAACGACAAGCGGAAACGGCGCGCGCATCACGCGCTGACGCCGGCGCACATTGTGGCCTGCCCCAAATGCGGCAACGCGCGGCTGCCGCATTGCGCGTGCGGGCGGTGCGGGTACGTTAGCCGGAAACTGGTGCTACAAACGCATACAGCAGCAGAAGAATAGGGCGGCTGCAGGGTTCGCCGCGCGGCCGGGTTTGTGGCGCGATGGGTCCTGAGACTGGTGCGGTCGTCCGTGAATCGGTGCTCGTGCGCCCCCCGGGCGGAAAAGAGAGAGGTGGCGCCCATCCCAGGGACTGAAGTCCCTGGGTAATAACGTGCGCCCTCCGGGCGAGGAGTTCAACGGCGGTCGCACGGCGGGCGATTGGCGGGCGGTCGCGGGGCGGTCGACGGCCGATCGGTGGGCGGTCGCGGGGCAGTCGGCGCGCAAACCAGTCGTTTGATCAGTCGTTTGATCAGTCGGTCGAACAGTCGGGTGCGCGATTGATCGTGAGGTCCGTCATTCGATCCAACGTTCGCCGGAAGGGCTCGACACCACCATGAAGATCAAAACGCCGGTGGTGATTCGCGGAACCGGGTCCTACGCGCCGGAAGACGTGGTGACCAACGATTTTTTCGCCAGCTATCTCGATACCAGCGACGAATGGATTACGCAGCGATCGGGGATCAAGCGGCGGCATCGTGCCGGCCCAAAGGAGTCGTCGTCGACCATGGGGGCGGAGGCCGCCCGGCGAGCGATCGCGAACGCCGGTCTGAGCCCGAACGACATCGATCTGATCCTGCTGGCGACGGCCACGCCGGACGTGCCCATCCCGTCAACGGCGTGCCTGATGCAGCACGAGTTGGGTATTACGAATGTGCCGGCGTTGGACCTGTCGGCCGCGTGCGCCGGATTGATTTACGGTCTGATCATCGGCGGAAACATGATCGCGTCCGGCGGTCACGAAAACGTTTTGGTGGTGGGATCGGAGACGTTGACGCGCTACATGGATATGGAGGACCGATCGACGTGCGTGCTGTTCGGCGACGGGGCGGGGGCGGTGGTGCTGGGCCGTTCGCCCGATCCGGACCGTGGGTTTCTGTACACGCATTTCGGCGCCGACGGCAGCCTGTGGCGGATGATCTGGGTGCCGGCGGGGGGCAGTCGCGAGCCGACGTCGATGCGCACGGTCAACGAGAAGCTGCACTACATTCGCATGATGGGCCGCGACGTGTTCAAGGTCGTGGTGACCAAGATGGAGCAGTTGATCGACGAGGCGCTGGCGGCGACCGGATTGCACCCCGACCAGTTGACGTTGGTGTTGCCGCACCAATCGAATCTGCGGATTATTGAGTCGTTCCGTCGGCGGCTGGACCTGCCCGCGGACAAAGTCGCGGTGAACATTCATGAATACGGGAACACCAGCGCCGCATCGATCGGATTGGCGCTGGATGAAGCCCGGCGAACGGGGCGGGTGAAAGAGGGCGACCTGGTGTTGATGGTGGCGTTCGGCGCGGGTGTGACGTGGGGAACGATCGTGGCGCGATTGTAGGTCGGTCGGGCGGTCGGGTGACGTCAGAATGGTCGCGTGCGTTTCGTGTTTCCGAAGCCCACGGCATGTCCACGAGATTGGGACTGCGGGGTCCGTTTGCGACGCCACCAATCGAGGGTGATTTCCGTCCGCCCTCCGGGCGGGGGGGAAATAGGGGCGGTCATCCTGGGACTGAAGTCCCTGGCCATGATCGTGCGCCCTACGGGCGGAATCGGGTGCGGGCGGTTTCGACCCGGAATCGGGGATTGAAGAACGTAGCAGCATTCGTGCGTCGTACGGGCGCAGGGAGTTGTATGTCCCGCAGTGTGGTGATATTTCCGGGGCAGGGGGCGCAGGCGGTGGGGATGGGCCGCGACGTCGCGAAGAAAAGCGCGGCGGCCGCCGGCATATTTGAACGGGCCGACCGCGTGCTGGGGATCGAACTGTCGCGATGGTGTTTCGAGGGACCAGAGGATCGGCTGACGCGCACGGACATTCAGCAGCCGGCGATATTCACGACCAGCGCGGCGATCTGGGAGGCGATGGTGGAAGGCGGCGCTTCACGCGACAATCTGCTGGGGGCGACGGCCGGATTGAGCCTGGGCGAATACACGGCGTTGTACGCGGCCGGGGCGATTTCGTTCGAGGACGGTTTGCGGCTGGTGCATCGCCGGGGGCAGTATATGCAGGAGGCGGCCGAGGCGTCGAAAGGGGGCATGGTGTCGATCGTGGGCGGCGATCGGCAAGCCGTCGAGGCGTTGTGCCGTGCGGCGGCGGGCAGCGACGAATTGGCGCCGGCCAATTTCAACTGTCCGGGCCAGATCGTGATCAGCGGTTCGATGGCGGCGTGCGAACGGGCCGTGGGCATGGCGAGCGAACACGGGGTGCGAGCGGTGATGTTGAAAGTGGCCGGCGCGTTCCATTCGGCGCTGATGGCGCCGGCGGCCGAGCGGTTGGCGGCGGCGTTGGCCGAGACGGCGATTCGGCCGCCGACGTGCCCGGTGGTATCCAACGTCGACGCGAAGCCGCACGGCGATCCGGCGTCGATTCGTGCCAAGCTGGCCCAACAACTGACGCGCGCGGTGCGCTGGCAGGAATCGATAGAACGGTTGATCGCGGACGGCGCGACGCGGTTCATCGAAATCGGGCCCGGGCGGGTGTTGACCGGGCTGATGCGGAAGATCAATCGCGACGTGAAAACGATGAACGTAAGCGACGCGGCCGGGCTGGAGCAGGCATTGGCCGGGGTCGCGGCCATGCGGTCGTAGGGCGATTTCAATGTCGAAGGAAAAGAACCCCGTCGCCATCGTCACCGGTGCGAGCCGGGGGATCGGTCACGCCATTGCCATGCGGTTGGCCGCCGATGGGGCGACGGTGATCGCCTGCGCACGTGATGAAAGCAAGCTGATCGCGTTGGCGGCCGCGTCGAAGGAGGCGGGCCACGCGGGTTCGATCGAGGCGCTGGCGCTCGACGTGTCGGATCGGGCGGCGATCGACCGCGCGGTGGGAACGGTGATCGATCGTCATGCCAGGATCGACGTGCTGGTGAACAACGCGGGGATCACGCGTGACGGACTGGTCATGGCCATGGACGACGAGCAGTTCGACGCGGTGCTGACCACGAATTTGAAGTCGGTGTTCTGGCTGACGCGGGCGGTGAGCCGGCACATGTTGCGGGCCCGGCACGGGCGGATCATCAACATCAGCAGCATCAGCGGGGTGATGGGCAACGCGGGGCAGGCGAACTACGCGGCCAGCAAGGCTGGTGTCATTGGGTTCAGCAAATCGGTGGCCAAGGAGTTGGCCAAGCGCGGGGTGACGTGTAACGTGGTGGCGCCGGGGTTCATCACCACGGACATGACCGAGGTGCTGCCGGCAGAAGTCAAGGAGACGTTCCTGAATCTGGTTCCGATGAAGCGGTTCGGCGGACCGGATGAAATCGCGTCGGTGGTGGCGTTCCTGGCGAGCGACGCGTCATCGTACATGACCGGTCAGGTGCTGGTGGTCGATGGGGGGTTGCACATGTAGCGTCGGGCGATTCGGGGGGGGCGGCTTGTTGCCGGTCGGACGGGGGTCGTTGGACAGGTTGCGGGGCGCAGGTGGGGACATTATATTCCCGCGTGCCTGCGTCACGGAGACGAGGGTTCGTTGGGCTGATCTGCAGGAGGAGCGCCGGTGCCGACACCTGAAGAAATAAAAGAAAAAGTCGTGAGCATTGTGAGCGAGCAGCTCAGCGTGGACAAGAACGAGATTCAGATGGAAACCTCGTTCGTCAACGATCTGAACGCGGACTCGCTGGATACCGTCGAACTGGTGATGGAGCTGGAGGACGAGTTCGACATCAACATTCCTGACGATGAGGCCGAGAAGCTGCAAACCGTCGGCCAGGCGATCCAGTACATCCAGAACCATTTCAAGGGCAAATGACGCGTTCGTCGGGCACGTTGGAGTGAGGACATGTCGCGACGTCGCGTGGTGGTGACGGGGATGGGCGTCATCACGCCCCTCGGCGAGAGCGTGGATGCGTTCTGGGACCAGCTTCTGCTGGGCCGCAGCGGCATCCGCGAAGTCACGCTGTTCGACACCACGGGATTCGACGTGCGCATCGGCGGAGAATGCACGGGTTTCGACGCGGACGCATGGATCGACCGCAAGGTCAACAAGCGGCTGGATCGGTTCGCCCATTTTGCGCTGGCGGCCGCACAACAGGCCATGAAGGCGTCGGGGCTTGAACCCGCGGCTATGGATCTGGACCGCGCGGGGGTCATCATCGGATCGGGCATCGGCGGGCTGATGGAACTGGAGACGCAGAAGCAGCGCCTCCTCGAAAAAGGCCCGAGCAAGGTGTCGGCGTTTACCATTCCCAAGCTGATGGTCAACGCCGCCAGCGGGAACGTGTCGATCGAATTCGGGTTCCGCGGACCGTCCAACGCCGTGGCGACGGCGTGCGCGTCGGCCGCGGACGCGATGGGCGTGGCGTTGTCGTTTATCCGCAGCAACGTGGCGGACGTGATGATTACGGGTGGATCGGAGGCGGCGTTGACGCCGCTGGGTCTGACGGCGTTCGCGGCCATGAAGGCGCTGAGCAGCCGGGAGGCGCCGCCGACGGAGGCGTCCTGCCCGTTCGACGTGCGTCGCGATGGGTTCGTGCTTGCGGAAGGGGCGGGCGTGCTGGTGTTCGAGGAACTGGACCACGCCCGGTCGCGCGGCGCTCGAATTCTGGCCGAGGTGGTCGGCTATGGCGCGTCGGCCGACGCCAATCACATTACCCAGCCGCTGGAGGACGGGCGCGGCGCGGCGTCGGCGATGCGCCACGCGTTCCGCGATGCCGGCATGGAGCCCACGCAGGTGGCCTACGTCAACGCCCACGGCACGAGCACGCCGCTGGGCGACGTGGCCGAGACCGTGGCCATCAAAAACGTGTTCGGCGCCCACGCGCGGCGGTTGGCGGTCAGCAGCACGAAGAGTTCGATCGGTCATTCGCTGGGCGCCAGCGGCGGCATCGAGATGGTGGTTTCGGTGCTGGCGGTGACCAACGGCGTCGCCCCGCCGACCATCAATTTGCAGTCGCCGGACCCGGCCTGTGACTTGGACTATGTGCCCAACACGCCCCGCGACCTGCGCATCGACGCGGTTATGAGCAATTCGTTCGGTTTCGGCGGGCACAACGCCAGCCTGATCGTCAAACGGTTCCCGTAAGCTGCTAAACAGGGTCCACGGTCGCGACGATAGGATCGGAAGCGGGCGCCGGTCGGGTTCCGTGGTTCGCGGGAACGCGGACCCGCACGCCCGCCGGACGAGGTTTTCGTGAGCTTTCTGGATCAGTCCGATATTGATTCGCTGTTGTCCGCCGGTGGTGCGCCCGGCGACGCGGGCGGCGACGCAGGCGGCGACGGAGCGGCCCGGACGGGGCGTTCACGTCCGTCGGCGCAGTTGCCGGCGCAGTTCCGTCTGGCGGCGTCGCGGAACCAGATTCAACGCATCATGCCCATTCGCGTGGCGTTGACCGTCCGCCTGGCCGAGCGGGTGATGCCGCTGGATAATGTTCTGGAGGTCAACATCGGAACGATTATCGAATTCGAGCGCCATGCGGACGCGGAGTTGAATCTGATGGTCAACAACACTCCGATCGGCGTGGGCAACGCGGTCAAGTGCGGCGAGAACTTCGGACTGCGGGTGGTGCGGATCGAGCCGTGGGCCATGCGCCTGCTGGAAGCCGGTCTGCTGCGGTAGCGTCATTTCGAGCGAATCCGTTCGTCCATCAGAACCATTGCGGCCGATCGATCGCGGACCGATTCGTTGAGTTGGGACCGGTAAACGGCGTCCAGGATGCGTCCGATATCCGGCCCCGCGGGCACGCCGCGGGCGAGAACGTCCTCGCCGGTGATGAACGGCGCCGGGGCCACCGCGTCGCGCGGAATCGCCCGGGCGCGGGCCATCAACGCATCCCATGGGCCGAGCCCGGCGCCGTCGGCCAACAGGTCGCCGCGCAGCAACTCCGCGAGGTCGTCGAAATCGTCGTCGGCCATCAGCATTTTCAGGTCGGCCAATTCGAGCGAACGGGGATCGTGCACGCGCGGCAGCGATCGCAGCAACCATGCCACGCTACGCACCTCGTCGTTCGTGCATCGCAACGACCGGCAGACGGACTGGGCATCCGCGGGGGAACGGTCGCGGAGTACGACCGCCAGCGCCGGCGCGAAGCCGATGCCGCCCTCGATCGACGCCAGACGCGCAGCGATGCGGGCGCGCTCCGGTGCCGGCCAGTTCAATCCCGCGACCAGGTGATTGGCCAATCCCGTTGACGTCAACCAACCCCACCCGTCGGCCCGCGTCGGATGCGTCAGGATCAGTTTCAGTTCCTCGCGAATCCGTTCGGCGCTAATCGTCGGCAGGCGGTCCGCGTGCCGGGCGATGGCCGCCACCGTGTCCGCGTGAATGTCGAACCCCAGCCGCGCGGCGAAACGGACGGCCCGCAACAGGCGCAGATGGTCCTCGGCGAACCGGCGGTCGGGACCGCCGACGGTACGAATCAGACGGGCGTCCAGATCGGCCCGCCCGCCGACGTGATCAATGACCCGATGGTCCGCAGGATCGTAGAATATGGCGTTGACGGTGAAATCGCGCCGGTGGGCGTCCTCAATCTCGCCGCCGAACACGACCTCGTCGGGATGACGGCCGTCGCTGTAGGTTCCGTCGGCGCGGAAGGTGGCCACTTCGGTCATCACCCCGTGAAGCCGGACGATGACCACGCCGAATTTGGCCCCGACCAGTTCCGTTCTGCGAAACAGCCCACGGATGTCGTTCGGGCGGGCGTCGGTCACCACGTCGTAATCCTTGGGAGGCTGCCCCAGCAGCATGTCGCGGACACATCCGCCCGCCAGGTACGCCGTGTGACCGGCGTGGCGCAACGTACCGATGATGGATTCGGCCGTCTGCCGGACGCGATCATCCACCGGGTACGCCCTCCACGGCCGGCGCGTTCGTGTCCGAACCGAGATCATCGCGCGGGCTCGCGGTCATCGATTCACGCGAATCGGCCGGCGGGGGGGTGGCCGTCACAAACGTGATGCCGGTCGAACCGTAGACTCGTCGATCGGCCACGCACCACGCCGAACCGGGAATCACATCGGGCTGCACGCGGTCCTCGTGATGAAGGACGACGACGGATTCGCCAGCGGCCCATGCGGCCAGATACAGGTCATTCAACAGCCGCGGAACGCGACCGGTCGGCGACGTATCGCGGGCATCCGCGTAGGGGGGGTCCACGAACAGAATTCCGTATGGCGACGGCGGACGGGGTGTGGTCAAGGGACACGTCCAGGCGTTGACCCGCAGGACGCGGCATTCCGGTCCGGTGTCGAGGTCGTGCAGGTTGGATTTCAAGGTGGCCAACGCCGACCCCGCCCGTTCAAAAAAATCACAACCCGACGCCCCGCGTGACACCGCTTCCAGCCCCAGGCTGCCGCTACCCGCGAACATGTCGGCCACGGCGACCGCCGGTATTCCGCCGGGCAGATCAAACCACGACGCGAGAATATCGAAGACGGCCTCGCGGACCCGATCGGGCATGGGGCGGGTGCGGACGGTGGGCGGGTGTTCAATCCGGCGTGACCGCCATTTTCCGGCAATGATCCGCATGTGCTCGCCTGCGTTTCCAAATCGACCCGTCGCATCAACGTCACATGGCGCCCGTCGATCAAATCCCGCTTCGGGCGGACGGATTCACCGCGGAGGCGCGGAGGACGCGGAGAAAAAACCGGACTGTTACCGGCGCAGAGCCGGAAATCGAGGCGGTCATAAAAGAACAAAAAAATAGGTTTGTGACGTTCCGCCGGTTAAGCTTCATTCATCACGTTCTTCCTCCGCGCTCTCCGCGCCTCCGCGGTGAACTCCCCCCATCGGGTCGCCCGCCCAAACCGGCTGATCCGCCGGCTGCTAAGTCGCCGTATGCACGCGAATGGCGGGCCGTACGAAACCGGCGTCCACTTCCAGGACGATTGCGTGACGCGGTTCCCGTTTCTATAATCCGCCGCCACCCGACCCGTGGCAAGGAGAACCACCGCGATGGGCTGCACGCTATGCGAACATTGCACGGCCGTCTGCTGCCAGTACGTCGCCCTGCCCATCGACAAGCCGGAAAACCGGCGTGATTTCGACGACATGCGTTGGTATCTGATGCACGAGGGCGTCACGGTGTTCGTCGAGGAAGGGGACTGGTACATCCAGTTTCGCACCCGCTGCCGCAACCTGCGGCCCGATTTCAAGTGCGGCGTTTACGAAACCCGCCCGACCATCTGCCGCGAATACAAGGCCCAGGATTGCGACTACGTCGGCGGCGACTATGTCTACGAACACCTGTTCACCGAACCCGAGCAGCTTGTCGCCTTCGGCAAGGAGTTTTTGGCCAAACTGCGGAAACGCCCGCGGACGCGCAAACGATCGGCCCGTCCCGGCGTGTTGTCCCGCGGTCGGTCGAAATCGACCGCTGCGGGCAACGAGCGGTCGAAACGGGTCGCGGTCGGGTAGCGGGCCGCGGGGAGACGGTCATGGGGCATCCCGACGGTGGGTGGCGATGGACGGCGATCATCTGCTTGGCGCTGTCGTTTTCGCAGACCGGCTGCGCCACGGTTCGCGGGTATCTGGCCACCGATTCGGGCCCCAGTTCGGTGGGCTGGTCCACGCTTGACGAGCAATTCGTACACGCCGGTGAGCGCGTGGCGTTCAGTTTCGTCATTTCCAAAAGCGCGAACGCCGCCGCCCCCCTCGACCCCGTGGGCATCGTCGATTACTGCGACGCAACCATTGACGGTCGGCATGTTGCGGTTGAGCTCGACGACGGCGGGCATTTCCGTTTCGGGGGCGACGTCGGCGACCGGGCTCACGGCGCCGGCATCGTGGTCACTGCGGCCGTGTACCGGCAGGACGGTCAGCAGGATGCGATGCTGATCGGCGACGAATGGGTGCAGGCCGAAAACCCCTACGACCAGCACGATCGGCTGCTGGCCGGGGATTCGGTTCGCCTGATCGTCTACCGCAGCGAGATCGACCTGCCCGTGCGTCCGCCCGACGGCGTCCCACTCGACCTGTCGCGCGGGCGGCTCGAAATTCTTCGCAAGGACGGGTCGTCCACGCACATTGCCACCGGCGGCGCGGCGTCCGACGGATTTGAATACTCCGGACCCAACGCCGACGGTGCGTTCCACGTCCATTATCTGCCGGCGGCTGGTCAGCTTAACAAGACCGGCTCCACCACGGTGCGATTCACAGCCCCTCTCCCCGACGGCGGTGAATACGCCGTGGAGGCCTACCTCGCGACGCCGTAACCTCCGCTGCCGAACTCCCCGGCCGTGCGTTACCTCCTGCTGACGACCTTCAAATGGACAGGATTTACAAGATTCACAAGATGAGCAGGCCGATTGCACCCGAACGCGGCCGGATTCCAGTCCCTTCCATCTTGTGAATCTTGTAAATCCTGTCCATCCTCCGCGTATGAACACGGCTCGGCGACAGATTCTGTCACCGGTGATTCCGAATTCCCGATCGTTCCCACCTTGCCAGCACAGCCAGGGACCCTATCATGTCCGACTGACACGTAACATGACCCGACGCCACATCCATTACGAAGCCGCGTTCGAGGACTACCTGCGGTCCGAAGGCACGGCCTACGTCGCCGTCGACGAGCAGCGCCGCGCGGTCTTCGCCGGGGCGTCTGTCAAGTCGTTCGATTTTCTGATCTACCGCGAACCGGGCGAAACATGGCTGGTCGACGTGAAGGGCCGCAAGTTTCCCTACGAAATCGACCGGCAAAAACGCTATTGGGAGAACTGGCTCACCGACGAGGACCTGGCCGGTTTGTGTCGCTGGGAAACGGTCTTTGGGCGCGGGTTCCGATCGATCGTCGTTTTCGCCTACATTTTGCTGGGTTCGTCCAATCGCCAGCCGACCCGCCACGTCCACCCCTTCGGCGACCATTACTACGCCTTCATGGCCATTCCGGCCGACACCTACGCGGCCCACGCCCGCCGCCGGTCGTCGCGCTGGGGCACCCGTTCCATGCCCGTACGCCAATTCCGATCGCTGGCCCAACCCATCCAGGAATGCGGCCGCCAGGCTCCTCCGCATTGGTCGCCCGCCCAAACCGGCTGACCGGCCGGCCGCGAAGCCGCCTTGCGCTCGTGCAGACGGATTCACCGCAGAGGCGCAGAGGACGCCGGGAAAAGACCGGACGTTCACCAACTCCGAGGTCAGGGCTCAATATCTTCGAAGGAAAGTAAAAAACAGGTATTTGAAGTTAGGCGGGCCACGATTCCTCCATCATTCTCCTCCTCTGCGCCCTCCGCGCCTCCGCGGTGAAATCTTCCGGGCGGTGTTATCAATTGACGTGTACGAATCGTCCGAACCGGGTATACTGCCCGACATGCGAAGATGGTTAACCGTGATGACGCGATCGGCCGCTGCCCGGCTGGCGGGGGCGATCGTGGCCGTCGGGTTTTTCATGGCCCAACCGGCGCTGGCCCAGAACACCGTCGGTCCTCCGGACGAGGAGGGCAAGCCCATTGTGCAGTGGGTTTGCGTGATCCTGTTCACCGGCGTCACCGTGGCCATCTCCTCCAAGAACCCCAAACGCACCCACCAGACGTGATCCGGCCGGGTGCGCCCCGATCGAGGGCGGGCCGGCCTAAAAACCATAACCACGGGAGGCAACCATCATGCTGACGAGACGGACCGTGTTGGCCGCGTTGGTCGCGGTCAACCTCATGCTGCTGACCGGGCTGTTGTTGAGCGTCAACAGCCTGCCCCAAGCCCATGCCCAGCGCCGCGGGGCCGCGGGCGATTACGTGGCCGTCACCTGCCGCGCGGACAAGGACTACGACGCCCTTTACATCGTGGACCTGTCCACCCGCAACCTGCACTGTTTCGTGCCCAACCGCCAGCGCACCGGCCAGATGGCCTACGGCGGCATGCGGAATCTGGAACGCGATTTCAAAGCAAAATGACGGCCCATGACCGCGATTGCGGAAGCGACCGTCTCGAAACCGTCGCACACGTATCCGGCCCGGTGCATCGGAGTCGATTCGGGATGACCCTTGATCGTTTTCCGTCCATGGGAACTGCCCGGCAACGGGATGGACGGATCGGATTGGACAGGATTTACAAGATTGACAAGATGGCGGGTCTCACCGGCAAGGCGATCAGATCACCTGAATCCTGTCAATCTTGTAAATCCTGTCCAATCCAAAAACCAATGTCCTAGTTTTCCTGACTACGTTTTTGTTGACGAAGGATCTCTCATGAATTCAAAAGACCTCGCCATCGGCGTCCTCAGCACTACCGCCACCGTTTTGTTCGTCGGTTTGATTGTGATCCACACCCGGCCGCAACCGGCCTTCGCCTCCGGCATGGGCGACACCGGCGGCGACTACAAGGTGCTCACCGGCGAAATGTTCGATCAGGAGGAATACCTGTACGTCATCGACACGGCCACCGCCGCGCTGGCCGTCTATCGCTACAACATGACCACCGGCCAGATCGAATACAAGGACGGCGGCGCCCTCGCCCGTTTCTTCGAACAAGGCCAAGCCGCCCCGCCCGCGAAACCCGCCGGCCGCGGAAAACCGTAGCATCGGCCGTCCACCAGGCGACGATCGGCGGAACGGTTGGGTTGCGGAAGGCTGGGGTGGCATGGTCCACGCTCGCGTGGCCATGCCCGCGCCGCAACAACGCTTCGAACCGCTGCCCGCTGGTGCGAGATTCCCGCCTGCCCTTGGCATCGCGAAGCGATGTCAAGGGTCTCGCACGCCTCTTCGCGGAAGTCCCTTCCCGCGACTCACAATGCGCTCGCGACGCCTCTTCATCTGCGTCAATCTGCGAAATCTGTGGATGATTTCTTCGCGAGGCGTTACGTCTCAGTCCCGCACTCCGAGCATTTACCCGTCGTGTTCCCCGTCAGATCGTACCCGCACCGCCGGCAATGTTTCGGCAGCCCCCAATACCACACCACCACGACCCCCTCGCCGAGGTCCGACGAATGCGAAATGGTCACCAGCTTCGACGGATCAATCGACCCCGCAAACGCCGCCGCCTCCGAAAACAACGCTTCCCACGGTTTGATCGTCGCCCGAAAAACCCTGTGCAACACGCGTTCCGGAGTCGTCGTTGTCCGCGCAACCCGCCGGCCGCTCGAATCTCGCGCCACGCCATCGTCCATGGCGTGGATACTACCGCCCGGACCGCCTAATCGTCTACCGGTCCGCGATGAAACTCGATTGAGCCTTCGCCGCATGGGGGATTCGCCCGCAAAAGTATGCGCGACCCCCCCCGCCACGACTCTTGCCACGCGCCGCTCTCGCTCCGTACTCCCCTTCCCGCTTTTTCGCCTTTCGCCGTTTCGCCTTTCGACTTTCCCGTCACGGCCCCGCCGGGCAATTGCAGAGGTTGACGCCCGCAAAGGCGTCCAGCACGGCCAGTACGTCGAAAATGTCACTGATCGAATCGCCGTCGCAGGGCGCGAGATCGACGTTGCTCTTCGTGCAGGACGGACCAAAGACCCCGGCGAAGCCGTCGAGCACGCATAAGATGTCGAAAATGTCCACCCCTCCGTCGAAGGTCGCGTCGCCGAACATCCGCGGAATATACGTGCAGGGCGCGTTGCACACGTCCTGCGTGCACGCGTCATCGTCGTCGCACTCGTCATTCGAGACGCAGACGGTCGAACTGCAGTTGGGTCCGAACCACCCCGGGTCGCAATCGCAGCCGCCAAGAACCGTGCACGTGCCATTGCCCGAGCACGTCGTCGCCGCCAGGCACAACGTGCACGTCGGGTAGTTGTAGTGGTTCGCCGCGCACTGATCGCACGCCGCTCCCGCGTAGCCCGCAACGCACACACACGCGCCGTCCACGCACGTCGCGTGGTCGCCGCAATCGGGTGGGGAGCACGGCGCACTGCACCGGAACACATACGCCGAGCCGGCATTGACCCCACCCGCGTGGCTGTTACTTCTCGCCCCGACCAAGGCCGTGTCCCCGCTCATCGCGACGGAAGACCCGAAACCCCCCGCCGCGGTCAACTTCTGACGCTGCCCCCACACGCCCCCGAAGCGGGCAAAGACATAAGCGGAGGAGTCAGCACCGACAACGGCCGAGTCCCCGCTTAGAAAGACCGGTCCAGCACAGTCATCTATCCCGCCCGCGTCCGCACAAGTCAGCCTTTGCTCCAGGTTCCACATTCCGGCCGAGCGGACGAAGACGTATGGCTCGCGACAGCTGACTAAGATCGAATCCCCACTGAGCGAGATTGATCTCCCGAAGGATCCGACGAGCCCGTTCTGAGCGGGTTGGATGAGCTTCGGCTGCTGCGTCCACACCCCACCCGACCGGACGAAGACATACGCCGCACCAAAGTTGAGGCCCAGCCCGTCGGCGGCGCTCGCCCCCACCACGGCCGTGTCACCGTCTACAGAGACGGATTCTCCGAACCGGTCACCCGCACCAGCATCCGCGGCGATCAGCTTCTGCTGCTCGGTCCACACTCCTCCCGTGCGGACGAACACATATGCCGCGCCGGGCGGAAACAGATCGCCCGGATCGCCGTTCAGGTACGCCCCGACCACGATCGTGTCACCGCTCACCGAGACGGCCCCCCCGAACCGGTGGCCGATACCCGCATCCGATGCCGTTAGCTTCTGCTGCTCGATCCACAATCCCCCGGTGTGGACGAAGACGTACGCGGCGCCCGCATCCACGGTCGCGTTGTCGTCCCAGTACGACCCGATCACGGCCGTATCCCCGCTCACCGAGACGGCGTTCCCAAACCCGTCAACCAAGCCTGCATCCGACGCGGTCAGCTTCTGCACCTCGCTCCACACCCCACCCGAGCGACCGAATACGTACACCGCGTCGGAATTGGTGCTCGTGCCGTTGAGGTTGGTCGCCCCCACCATGGCCGTGTCACCACCCACCCAGACGGAATACCCGAAAAAGGCTTTCGCAGCCGCGTCCGACGCGATCAGGTTCTGTTCCTCGCCGCAAGGCCCGCTGCAGGGCGGATCGATCGTCGCGCATACGGAATCGTCCCCGCCGTATCGCCCGCCGGAAAGCAGGCAGTCGGCCTGGGTTTCATTCTCGCCGCAGGTTCCGCTGCCCTCGTGGCAGCAGGCGCCCACCGGAGGGTCCGGCGTGCACAAGATCACCTGCGCCAAGCCGACGTCGATCCCGGCCGCGAGGTCTTCGCCGTTCGCCCCCATCACGAACACATCTCCGTTCACCGCGACCGAGTATCCGAACTGGCCCTCCGAGACCGACCCGTTGTGCGTCTGCCACCGGTACTGCCAAGCCCCGTCCAAGCGGATGTATCCGTACGCCGTGCCCTGGTCGTTGGTCGCGGTTTCAAATTCCCAGAAGGGTGCCCCGATCACGACGCGATCCCCGCTGACGGAGACGGAGAACCCGAACTGCCCGCCAGACGCGCCCGCGTTAAACGGGGCCAGCTTCTGCTGCTGCGTCCACACGCCCCCGGAGCGAACGAACACGTACGCCGAGCCCGCGTCGGTCCCGCCGGCGTGGTCGTCAAGGCGCGCCCCGATGATGACTGTGTCCCCGCTCACCGAGACGGAATTCCCGAACTGGTCAAACGCAGCCGCGTCCAACGCCGCCAACTTCTGCTGCTGCGTCCACACCCCCACGGAGCGAACGAAAACATACGCCGACCCCGCGTCGGTTCCGGCCGCGTTGTTGTCCAGGAACGACCCGACCACGATCGTCTCCCCGCTCACCGCGACGGAACTCCCGAACTGGTCATTGGAGGCCGCGTCCGACGCGATCAGTTTCTGCTGCTGGCTCCACATGCCGCCGCTGCGGACGAAGACGTACGCCGACCCGGCGGCAGTCCCGCCCATTCCGCCGTTGTGGTCCAAACCCGCCCCGACCACGATCGTGTCCCCATCCACGGAGACCGAAATCCCGAACACGTCGTTCGCCGCCGCGTCCGAGGCCGTGAGCTTCTGCTCCTGCGTCCACACGCCCCCCGATCGGACGAAGACGTACGCCGAGCCGGACGATGTTCCCGCGTCGTCGTCGAGCAGGGCCCCGACAACCGCCGTGTCCCCGCTCACCGAGACGGACCATCCGAAACCATCACCATCCGCCCCGTCCGACGCGCTCAGCGCCTGTTGCTCGGTCCACGCGCCCCCGGACAGGACGTACACGTACGCCGAGCCGGCGTCCGGGACCGCCCCGTCGCCCTCGTACGCCCCGACCACGACCGTGTCCCCGCTCAGCGCAACGGACTGCCCAAACGCATCGCCCGCCGCCCCGTCCGAAGCGGTCAGTGTCACCTGCAACTCGCACTGCTCCGCCGCCGCCCGCCCCGCCCAAATTGTGCCCAACAGAACCAGCCGCACCAAGCATGAACGCGCATGAACAGTTCCCATGGAATCCGTCCCTTCACCTTGAGCCGCCGTGAAATGTCCAACTTGGATACTATCCCATTCGCCCACGCTCGTGCAATGCGAAATCCGGGTTTCAGGTGCGGGTCGGCGGTCGGCGAGGCGGGAAGGGCAAGCCGGGACGGGCACTAATGCCCGGCGTGACCAGTAAGCTGTTTGGCGATGTCGCCGACGACGACCTTGGCGTCGCCGAAGACCATCAGCGTGTTGTCCATGTAGTAGAGCTCGTTGTCGATGCCCGCGAAGCCGGGGTTCATGCTGCGTTTGATGGCCAGCACCGCACGGGCCTTGTCGGCCTCAATGATGGGCATGCCGTAGATCGGACTGGTCTTGTCGTGCCTTGCGGCGGGGTTGACCACGTCGTTGGCGCCGATGACCAGCACCACGTCGGTCTGTGGCATGTCCGTGTTGATTTCCTCCATCTCGATCAGCCGATCGTAGGGGATGTCGGCCTCGGCCAGCAGCACGTTCATGTGACCGGGCATGCGCCCCGCGACGGGGTGAATGGCGAACTTCACGTCCACGCCGCGCTTGGACAACTGGTCGTACAATTCCCGCACACGGTGCTGCGCCTGGGCGACGGCCATGCCATACCCCGGCACAATCACCACGCGCCCGGCCATGCCCAGCATTTGGGCGGCCTCTTCCGCCGAGGCGCTCTTGGCCGACTTGCGTTCGCCTTCCTTGGCGCCGGCCGCGATCTGCCCGAACGCGCCGAACAACACGTTGAAGAACGAGCGGTTCATTGCCCGGCACATGATGATGGACAGGATCAACCCCGACGAACCGTCGAGCGCGCCCGCGGTGATCAGCAGCTTGTTGTCGAGCACGAAGCCCATGGCCACGGCCGACAGACCGGCGTACGAATTCAGGATGGAAATGACCGTGGGCATGTCCGCCCCGCCGATGGGCATGACCATCATCCAACCGAAATTGAGCGCCAGCGGAATGATCACCAGGCCGAACACCCACGGCGCCCAACCCGTCGTCGGCCGGACGATCAACAGGACGCCCAGCAGGATCGCCAGCGCCAACGCCCCCAGATTCACGAAATTCTGTCCGCGGTAGGTCCACGGTCGCTGCGGGATCCATTTGACCTCCTGCAACTTGCCGGCCGCGATCAGGCTTCCGGTGAAGGTCAGGTAGCCGAGAATCACCTCGGCGATGATCGCGGTCATGCGGAACGCGGACAGTTGCTCGGGCTCGTGGCTGAACCAGTAATAATACTCCGCCGTTCCCACCAAACCGGCCGCCAGTCCGCCGAACGCGTGCGACAACGCGGTCCGCTGGGGAACCGCGGTCAACGGCACCATCGACAGCCACACGCCGGGGATAATTGCGGCCGCGATGGGGATGATGATCCACCAGTGCTCAACGATCTTGTTTCCCGCCCACGTCGCCAGCACGGCGGCGAGCATGGCCGCGATGCCCGCGAAGACGCCGCGTCGGGCGGTCTTCGGATCGCTCATCCAATGCAGCGAGAAGATGAACAACGCCGTGGCGACGAGGTAGGCGGTCGTGATCGCGTAGCTCTGCATGTTCATGCCGTCCGTTGCGGGGTAACGATGGTCTTCGCCGTCGTCATCGCGGTGTCAAACTTCATGATCGCCCATGCCTGCCTGGTCATTCTATCCCTGCGTTTTGCCCGGCGTCTTGAACATCTTCAGCATCCGGTCGGTGATCAAAAACCCGCTGATGATGTTGGTCATGGACGCGAACAATGCGATGGCGCCCAGCACGCGCATGTACGTCGGATGGTTCTCTCCGCCGGCCACGATGATCGACCCGACCACAGCGATGGCCGAAATGGCGTTGGTCAGCGACATCAGCGGGGTGTGCAGCAGACGCGACACCCGCCGAATGACCCCGATGCCGATGAACGTCGACAACATGAAGACGAACACCATCGACTCGAGGTCGAGTTTGAGGTCCAGATTGGATTGCAGCACTATCCGCACGCGCCCACCTTTCCTTTCCGATTGCCGCGCGACCGAGCGGAACCCCTCGGGTGGCACGGGCAAGCGTGCTCGCTTGCCCGTGTTCCTGGCCTCGGACTCGCGCTCCGCGCTCATCCATCCACGCCCGCCGTACGCGGACCAAGGGCTACCGTTGTTCGTGCCGCTTCACCGCGGATCCGACACACGCTCACACGAGCGACTTACGATGCGCCCACCGGCGCCGCGTGCCGCTTCCGCGTCGCCTCGTGAACCGTTTCTCCGTTGTGGGTGATTAACGCGCCGGCCACCACCTCGTCCGAGCGGTCCAGGCGCAACGCCCCGTCCTTGTGCAAATCCAGCACCAGCGTCGACACGTTGCGGCTGAACATCTGGCTGGCGTGGACCGGCAGCAGGGCGGGCAGGTTTAGCGTGCCACAGATGGTCACTCCGTGCTTCACCGTCACCTGACCGGGCTCCGTGCATGCACAATTGCCGCCCCGTTCCGCGGCCAGGTCCACCACCACCGATCCGCGGCGCATCGACTTGACCATATCCTCGGTCACCAGCACCGGCGCCTTCCGCCCCGGCACCAGCGCCGTGGCGATCACCACGTCCGCGTCCTTCACGTGCCGGGCCAGCAATTCCTGTTCCTTCTGGTGTTGATCGGCCGACAGTGCCTTCGCGTACCCTCCCTTGTCCTGCGCGTCGCCGTGGCCCAATTCCAACTCGACGAACCGCGCCCCCAGGCTTTGCACCTGCTCCTTCACCGCCGCCCGGGTGTCGAACGCCTCCACCACCGCGCCCAATCGCTTGGCCGTCGCGATTGCCTGCAATCCCGCGACCCCCGCGCCCAGCACGAACACCCGCGCCGCCGCCAACGTGCCGGCCGCGGTCATCAACATCGGCAACATCTTGGGCAGCGCGTCGGCCGCCATCAAAACCGCCTTGTATCCCGAAATTGTCGCCTGCGACGACAACACATCCATGCTCTGTGCCCGGGTAATCCGCGGCACGCAGTCCAGCGACAGGGCGCTAATGCGCCGTCCGTTCAATCGATCCAGAAGCCCCATGTCCTCCAAACCACCCAATGCGGATAAATGGGCGATCAACGCGCTCCCTTCACGCAATAATTCCACCTCGTGCCGCCCGGCAGTCGGGTGTTGAATTGGCGCGAAAACCTTGACCACCACGTCCACCGAAGCCAACAGCGGCTCGACGCCGGTTTCAATCGTCGCACCCTTGGCCGTGTAATCGGAATCGGCGCAACCAGCCGCGTGACCCGCTCCGGACTCCACCGCCACTGAAATTCCCGCCTTCACCAGCCGGGCGACATCCTGCGGCACAAGCGCGACGCGTGTTTCACCGGGTGCGACTTCCTTTGGGACCGCAATCTTCATAGCCATCCAACGCGCCCGGGCAATCAAGCACGAACGCGACCCAAACGAGATTCCCGATCGCCCGCCCGTGAATCCACGCGACCGCCCTACTGCTCTGGCCGAGTTTCATAAGCACTTTCCGTTCCGCACGCAACCGCTCGGGCCTTTTTTTGCGGCCGCCGCCAAATGTTCCAAACGCCCGTCTTTCGCGTCGAAAAACCGCCCGGCTGCGACAAAACGAACAGGGCCGAACGCCGTGTCCGACGTTCGGCCCCCTGATTTCGAATGCGATCGACGACCGCCTTTCAGCACGTCATCAACTTCGTTGTTCGAATTCAGCCTCGAGCGCCTTGCGGATCATCTCCCCGGCCTCGTCCAGATGGGCCAGGCTGTACGTGTCCAATTCGTTTTTCGACGACTCCAGAACCTTGCCGATCTTCTCGCCGAGGTCCTTCATGGTCATGCGCACCACGGCCCGCGTATCCGCGTTCCAACCGACGCCGGACTCGGATACCAACACGTCGCTCAAACGCCGCAGATGGTCCCGTTGCAGGTTGCGGCGGAAACTGGTGATCCGCGGCCGGCGGTTGGTCCATTGACCGCGGTCGTTCTGGTCCAATTCCGACCAGATCGACTTGGTCAACGACGACACCAGTTCGTGCATGGTCATGGCGTCCTGCTCGGAAGCCACTTTCAGCTCGGCGTCGTAAATGCGATTGACCGTCATCGGATTCAGAAGCAAGGTCAGCACCCGCGACTGGATCCGCAGAACCGTTTCGTGGAGATCGTAATCGAGGTCCGTATCCAGTTCGTCGCTGTCCCAGTGCCAAAATCGCCCCGCCCCCAATCGGTTCAGCAGGTCCGGCGGAAACTGAAACGACTTGCTTGAAAAGACCGTGTCGGCCAGAAACGACAACGCTTCCCGCTGTTTGGCCGCCGGCAGGATTTCGAACGGCGTCCGCCCGTTGGGATCGCCCTTGTGGTCGCGGTTCACCAGTTGCCCGCCGACCGTCCGGGCGGCCATGCGTGCCGCGAACGAATACTCGCCCAACACGATGTTGAACGCACGGCGAAGACGCGCGTAGCTTTCGCCATCGTCGACGGCGCGATCCACCAGGTCTTTCGTCAGCGTGTCCACCATCCTCATTCGGTGTTTGGCGAACGCCACCGGATCGGAACCGTTGTCGAACCGGTACACAAGCGGGTCCGGCCCGAAATCAGACGTGTCCTCGTCCGTCGCGTACGCCAAGCCGGCGTCGGCCGCCCGCGACGCGATCGACTTCAGCATATCCGCTTCCGACTTCAGCTCGCCGCCCTTCATCAGCGGACGATAGCCGTATTCAATCGCCCAGTAGTCATACGGTCCCAGCGTCCTGGTGATGAAATTGCCCTGCTCGCCTTCGGTCCCGGCGAACTCGGCCGGGTTGTAATCCATCACCGACCCCGTCAGCGGTTGGTCTTGCGCACTGTTCGAGGTAATCTCTTCCACGCTCTTCCACGCGCTGGCCTTGAAATTGTGCCGCAGACCCAGCGTATGGCCCACCTCGTGCATCACCACTTCCTTGATTACCTGCCCGATAAACTCTTCCGGGAGATTGCGGCCGCCCGCCCCATGTGCGTTCGCCAGTTGCCCGAACGCCATTTGCCGCACCATTCCGCCGCCCAGCTCGCACGGGTCCTCGTGCTGCGACCGCAGCCATTGAACCGGGTCCGGCGCGTCCCGCGTTCCGATGGAGCGCGCCGCCCGGTAGTATTCCGGCGTCAGCGCCTCACGCGGCGATACGAATTGAAACTCCGGATGCCGATCGTAAAACGCCTCGGCCACCGGATCGGAAAGACTGTCCGTCCCCGGCGGGCCCATTAAACTGTAATCCTGTAGGTAGTATCGGGCCATTGAATCGTCGAACACAATATCCGCGTCCAGGATTTGCCCGGTGAATGGGTTCGCGTGCGACGGTCCGCGCGCGAACGCCCTCCCGCTGACGATCCACCGGAAGAAGTTGTAGCGCACGTCTTCCGGATCCATGTCTTTCCATTCATTCGCGTCGGTCTGCTGCCGCACCTGCACGGCGGCCAGGAAACCACACTTCTCGAACGCCTTATTCCATTCCAGAATTCCGTCGCGCACGTGCCGACGATACCGCACCGGCACCGTCTTCTCGATATAGAACACGATCGGATCCTTCACGGGCGACACTTCCGCGTCGGGATCCTGCTTTTCCAGATTCCATCGGTGGACGTACCTCTTGAATACCGTCTTGCTCTCGTGATCCGTCGCCCAGTCCTGTTTGGCCGACAGGATATAGCCGACGCGGTCGTCGGCTTCACGTGGCGTATACCCGTTCTTCGGCAACCGCGACATGCTGGCATAGACCGATGAAATCAACCCGCCGCTCGCGTCCATCATCGCCGCATCCACGGCCAACTCCACGTTGTCCGGAAACGCCTTCTTCGTCCGCCAACGGCTCAACGACGCGTCGAGCTTGCGCTGCCCGTACATCTCCCCCAGCCCGATCAGATCGTTCTTCAATAGATCGCCCAAATCCACGACCGGGTCGCCGCCCGACGCTTCCGTCTTTACCTCCAGCGCCCGAATGATCGCATCCGTGTACGTTCGCCCGATGACGTCCTCGACCGTGCTTCCCTTGCCGCGGTCCTGTCGCGTGTTCGATTCCATCAACAGCAATTTGTTATTGTGCCTCTGCCAATAGACGGCCGCCTCCCCCATCATCCAGCTCGCAAACGTCGGCCCTCTTGGAATCGAAATGCTCACCAGAAACGGCTCGTCGAGCATTGTCTTGGGTATCTGTGCCAGCAGGGTGTCCTTCTTCTTGTCGTAGTACAACGTGAAGAACCCCTCCTTGACCTCCATGTCTTTCGTCACGTCTTCGAACTTCGGCAGTTCATCCTTGTCCTTGCCCTCTTTTCCGTCCTTGCCTCCGCCACCCGGTCCGGCCGCCGACACCACCGGGGCGCCGACCATGACCAACGACCCCGTCATGCACAGGATCAGCCGTCGTTTCTTGATTACTTCTTTCACGGTATGTCCTTTCATGCGCGATCGCCGTTATTACAGTTTGTATTCCGCTTGCAGCGCCTTCTCGATCCGCGTCTTCGCGTCATCCAGATGCGCGCGCGTGGACGGGTCCAGTTTCCCGCCGGCATCGGCCGTCAGCACCTGGCCGATCTGCTGCACCAGCCCCTTCAACGTCATCCGCGCCAACGCGTGAATATCAGCCGGCATGTCCCGCCCCGGCGGGGCCAACACCATGTCCGTCAACATGTTCAAATGCGTCCGTTGCAGCGTCCGCCGGACGCTGCTCACGAACGGCTTCCGCGTCGACCACGTTCCTTCGCCTGCGTCCCGCGTCAATTCCGACCAGATCGCCGCCGTCGTCCGCGTCATCACCTCCGGCACCGTCACCGCGTCTTGATCGGCGGGCACCTTGATCTCCGCGTCATAGACCCGGCCCAGCGTGAACGGATTCATCAGATAGAACAACGGCCAATACTGCACGGCCGCGATCCGGTCGTGAATCGGATACTCCCGCTGGCTGTCGAAATCGTCCGATTCCCAGTGACCCCACCGGCCGGCCGCCAGCTTGTTCAACAACGCCGCGTCAAACGTGAACGCCTTGTCGCTGAACACGTGCTCAATCACGAATTCCAGCGATTCCCGCTGCTTCGCCACCGGCACGATGGTGATCGGTGTCTTTTCGTCCGCGTCGCCCTTGTGATTGCGATTGGCGTACTGACCGCCCACCAGCCGCACGGCGAACTGCGCCGACCGGCCGTACTCCGCCAGCAACGCGTCAAAAGCCCGCCGCAAATACGTGTACGGCTCGCCGTCCTTGACCGCCCAATCGGCCAACGTCGATTGCAGCCGCTGGATCAACTCCATCCGGTGCTTCGCGTACGCCACCGGGTCGCTCCCATTGTCCCAGCGATTCACCAGCGGATCGGGCGCGAACAGACCGGTGTCCTCGTCCGTGCCGTAGGCCAGACCGTCCTGATTCCCGCGCGACGCGATGGCCGCCAGTAACGCCGGCTCCTCCTTGTACTCCTCATCCGTGTGCCGGTAGCCGTATTCGATCGCCCACAGGTCGTACGGGCCGACGCTCGGCGTGAAAAACCGCGGCTGGTTGTCCTTCGAATCGGTATAGATCCCCGCGTTGTAATCCATGACCGATGCAGACGTCGGCAGGTGCGCGTCTTTCGCCCCCAGCAACGCATCCATCGGCTTCCACGAACTCGCTTTGAAATTGTGCCGCAGACCCAGCGTGTGACCCACTTCATGGCAGGTTACGTACCGGATGAACTCCCCGATGAACTCCTCGGTCAGCCCTTCCATGCCCTGGGCCTGCAGCGCGAACCCCGCCAGTGCCAGCTCGTGTCGCAACCCGTCGGCCATGTTGCAGTTGGTGTGCATCCCCTGCCCCATGGGGTCGTTCGCCGGCAGCGCCCGCGACAGGTCCGCGCCGCCGATGTGAACCGTGCCGGGCGTCAACAGCTCCTCCTGCATTTGGAAATTCCATTCCGGACGCCGCGCCAGGAATTCGTTCAGCTGCGGGTCGTACGACGCGGCCGGCCCCCGCGCCGCCAGGTTCGCATACTGCGTCAACAGCGAACGCACCAGCGAGTCGTCCCACACAATGTCCGCGTCCAGAATCTGCCCCGTCCGCGGATCGACCCGCGACGGCCCCATGGCGAACGCCCGCCCGCTGACGATCCATCGGAAGAAGTTGTACCGTACGTCCTCCGGGTCCATGTCCTTGAATTCGTTCGTATCCGTCTGCTGCCGAACGGCCATCACGTTCCGCAGCCCCGCCTTCTCGAACGCCTCGTTCCACAGCAAAATGCCCTCACGCACGTAGCGCCGGTACTGCACCGGAACCGTCTGCTCGATGTAAAAAACGACCTGATCGTCCGGATGAACGTCCGACACCTTCTCGGCCGCATCCGCCTTCCGCAGTTGCCACCGGTGAATGTACCGGTCGAACACGGTCTTCTCGTCGTGCTTCCTGCCCCAGTTCATCCGCGCCGTCAGCGCGTACCCCACCCGTGGATCCGCCTGCCGCGGCTTGTAGTCGCCGTTGGGCAACTCGCTGATGCTGAAATGCACCCGCGCCCGTGTGCCGCCCTCCTGGCCGGACATGATGGCCGCGTCCACGCTCAACTCCACGTTCTTCTCGAACCCCTTGATCTTGGCCCATCGGCTCAGCGCCGGGTTCATCGACCCCTCGTAAATCTGTTCCAGCCCCGCCCGGTCGGACTTGAACACGCTGTCCATGTCGATCACCGGATCGCCGTCGCGCTTGGACACGATCGGCGTGTGCAAAACGATCCGTTGCGTGTACGTCCGGGCCACCACGTCCGCCACCGTCGAATCCTTCGCTTCCGCGTAGCGCAGGTCCGGCTCAATCAGCACCAGCTTCTTGTCCATCTCCTGCCACTGCACGACCTGCGTCTCCCACATGAACCCCGTCGCCACCGGCCCGCCCGCGATGCTCTGCGCGATCAGGAATTCCTTCCCCAGCATCGACTTGGGAATCACCGCCAGCAGGTGGTCCTTCTTTTCATCGTGGTACAACTCGATGAACCCCGGGATCTTCTTATGATCCTTGCTCACTTCCTCGAACGGCGGAAACTCCGGCGGCTTCTTCTCGGCATCCTTCGCCGCATCCGGCGGCGCGACCGCCGGGACCGCGCCCGCATCCTTCGGCGGCTCGTCCGCCCGCGCCGACGCAGGTCCAACCCAATGCGCCGCGCCGACCGTTACGGCTCCGACCAACAACAATTCAAACATCCGGTTCTTGGTTCTCATGACTGGCAACTCCTTGTGACAACCCCCATCGGGGGGTAGGCTGGACCGTGCTTCTGCGGGTCGATCGTTCATGGACTGGTCGCCCCCTCCGTGCGGTCGTTCGACGTCGTGTTCGACGCGCCTCGGCCGACTGGCGTGGATGTCGAGTATATCAACGCCACGTTTCTGTGTCCCGTTCCGATCGGCTCGGAAGGGTGATTGCGGACAGAACATTACAGCTTTCTACATCGGCATGATCGACCGTTCCGCAATGCCGCAATTGGAAGCGCGATGCGAATTCAGTAACGCGACGGCACCGGTCCCGGCAGCGGAATAGACATGAAAGCGCAGCTCATCGACGCGGCCGACCGCAACCACCCCCGGAAGGGCTCATTTCGGTCCGACGAATTCTTGCGCATGGTCCGACGCGTCTTGCGCTACCGCGGCCTGCTTACGGTCGGGATCGTTGCGTCCGTCTTTTACGCCATGCTGCACTCGGTCAGCATTTTCGGCGCCCTGCCCGTCCTGAAAGTGCTCCTCGAGGACGAGGGCTTCCACGGCTGGATCGCCCGGTCCACCGCGGCGGAACGCCTTGGCCTGGACCTCGTCCGCCCCGCCGCTGACGCCGCCTCGCGGTCTGACGACCTTCTGGTTACCCGCAATCGGCATGTGGACGACGCCTGCGCCGCCGCCGTCCGTCCCGGTGACACCATCGTGCCACCAGATGGCACCGATACGCCGACATGGCTCGCCGAAATCGCTTCCGCGCCCAACCCAACCACGGTCGCCGTTCACGTTCGCCCGCCCGGTCAACTCGACCTGCAACCCGTCACCCACGACTTCATCCTGGCCGATCCGTCGCCGGCTTGGCGGCTGGCCGGTCAGATCGCAAGATGGATCCCCGACGACAACTCCCCCCGCGGCAAAATGACCATCCTCGCCTGCGTACTGGCCGCAGTCGTACTCGTCGTCATCGTCGCCAACGCCTGCCGGTTCGTTTCCGAATACTTCGTCAGCCGCGCCGTCCTGCTGGCCACCATGTCCGTTCGCCGCGACCTCTACGCCAAAATCCTCCGCCTGCCCATGGCCCGCTTCACCCGCAACGTCGGCGACCTGGTCACCCGTTTCGTGCAGGACGTGCAGGACGTCCAACGCGGCATGTTGACCCTGTTCGGAAAAACCATTCGCGAACCCATCCGCGCCGCCTTCCTCCTCACCCTTGCCCTCACCCTCGACTGGCGCGTCACGCTGACCATGCTCCTCATCGGCCCCTGGGCCCTGCTCATTTTCTGGAAGATCGGCACGCGCGTGAAAAAGGCCAACCGCAAGCTCCTCCGCGGCTACGGCGTCATGCTCGACGCCCTCACCGACACTCTCTCCGCCATCCCCATTGTCAAGGCCTACACCACCGAAAACGTCGAGCGCCGCCGCCTCATGCACATCGACCACCGCATGTTCCGTCACCAACTCAGCATCATCCGCCTCGACGCCCTCCTCAGCCCCATGTTGGAAATCCTCGGCGTATTGGCCGCATCCGGTGTCACCGTCTGGCTCGGCGGACGCGTCCTCGCCGGCGAAATCGATCCCGCCAAATTCGGCACTCTCGTGCTGGCGCTGGCCATGCTCTTCGATCCGCTCCGCAAACTGGCCGACGTCTACACCCGCATTCAACGCAGCGCCGCCGGCGCCGAACGCCTCTGCGAAACCCTCGACGCCCCCGACGAACGCACCCAATCCACCGGCACCCTTCAACTCGTCCCCGTGCAATCCACCATCGAATTCCGCGGCGTCACCTTCACCTACCCCGAATCCGACCGCCCCGCGTTGAACGACGTGAACCTCACCGTGCGCCGCGGCGAAACCGTCGCCCTCGTCGGCCGGAACGGTTCCGGAAAGACCACGCTCGTCAACCTGCTGACTCGCTTCTACGATCCGCAACTCGGCGCCATCCTCTTCGACGGCGTCGATATTCGCGAAGCCGACCTGCGCAGCCTGCGTGGACAATTCGGCCTCGTCACCCAGGACAGCGTCGTCCTGCCCATCCCCCTGGCCGACAACATCGCCTACGGCCGGCGCAACGGCACCCGCGAAACCGTCATCGCCGCCGCCCAACGCGCCTACGCCGACGAATTCATCCGCGACCGCCCGCTGGGTTACGACGAAATCCCCGGCCAGGGCGGACGCACACTCTCGGGCGGCCAGCGCCAGCGCATCGCCATCGCCCGGGCCATCTATCGCGACGCCCCCGTCCTCATTTTCGACGAAGCCACCAGCCAGGTGGACACCGAATCCGAACAGAAGATCCAGGCCGCCCTCACCGAATTCGCCCGCGGCCGCACCACCTTCCTCATCGCCCACCGTCTCAGCACCATCTCGTTCGCCACCCGGATCGTCGTCCTCGACGCCGGCCGCGTCATCGACACCGGCCCCCACGCCGACCTCCTCACCCGCTGTCCCCTCTACCGCGTCCTCTGCGAAACCCAATTGGTTCATTAGTTTTACAACGCCACCACGATCCCGCGCGCGATCGGCGGGATACTAACTATGGCAGTGCGGCGCTCTTCCCAGCCCCGGAGGGGCTACAGTCAATAGCCGGGGGTCTAGTCCGCGACAGCGGACGTAACCCCTGGAATCGTCCACGTGGCAAGAACCAGCCCCAGCGGGGCGAAGGAAGGCATGACCGGGGACGCACTCGTGGCTTTGTCGGAATTAGGACGCGGCCGCAGAATCTTCGCCCCTGCGGCGCGGGCGCAAACGTATCGATTCGAGTGGCCGGCGCGCACTCGCCACTTGACGACTGCTCACCATTGCGCGACACTTCGCGCGCGCTCTTCCGAACTCGTATTGCGTTAAAAGGAGTATCGCCATGTGGTTTACCACGATGTCTTCCTTCCGTCGGACCGTCACTGTACTGATGCTGTTGGCCGGGACTGTCCTCGCCCAACGCCGACCCGACGCTCCCAACGTGGAAGCCCCATCGAAACCCGACTTCCTGCCCATCTACGAAGCCCTCGGCGAGCCCCGCATGTTAATCCGCGCCGTCCCCATGGAAGGCGTCCTCGACGTGACGGCGGAGGCCTTCGAGAACCGGCTGACCACCCAGTTCCGCGACGACCGCGGCATTGTGCAGTTGATCCACCCCGATTCGGACCAGCAACGCAACGCCCGCGACACGGAAGTGCTGCTCGGCAACAATCTCGACGGCGCCGCCCGCATCCTGGCCAATCGCGAGCGCGCCGACGTCGTCGTTCTGCTGAAACTCGTCGGCCTGGGCGATCGCATTGAGGCGTCCTACGTCATCTACGACGCCCAGCGCGGCACGGAAATGGGCAGCCATAGCTGGTCCGTTCCGATTCTGACCGACGGCACCGTCGACCAGCCGACCATTCAAACGAATTGCGACGCACTTTTCATACGCATGACCGGCGAACTGGCCAAATTCAGCGGCGGCGAATGGCGACACACTATTTCGATCATCAACCTTCCGCCCATGCTTGACGGCGAACTTCGCGCCAATCTCGAGAAAATGCAGAACGTCAGCGGCAAGGTCCGTGTCGAACAGGACCGTGGCCACGGAACCTCGTTCACGTCGTTTTCGCTGCGCTACGCCAACGGAGACGAACTCGACCTTCGCGACCGCGCCCTGGACGTCCTCTCGCGCATGCTGAACGACCCCATCCAGATTCTGACCACCCGCGCCGGGGCCATCGTGTTCAACGTCCTTCCTCCCCGACCTGCGCCGGCCCAGGACTGGCTCACCCGCACGCCCACCCCGGGCGACGATTCGTCCGGCGCGCGAAACGAGCGTACCCGATTCCAGGACGCCTACCGCAAGGCTGGGCAGCCCAAGACCGCGATTGTCATCAACGAAAACGCCCCGACCAGCGTTACGGGCGCGGCCCAGGAGGGTCAGTCGGGCGCCACCCAGCAAGGCCATACGGGCGGCGACGGGCAGCGCACCCGCTTCGAGCTGCTTCAATCGCACGAAATCGAAGGCCAAATGATCAAGTGGTTGAACGACCTTGGCGTACGCAATACCGACATCCGCAGTGCCGTGCAACAGGCCGCCAAGGATGGCAACCTCCAACTCAAAGTCTTTGAAGACTATGAACTGGCGCTCCTGACGGTGGACAAAGACCTCATCGATTTGATAATCGTCGGACTCGGCGAACAGATCGAAGCCGGCGAGGAATACCAGGTGCGTTACACGTTTCGAGCCTACACCGTCAAAGACAGCAGGATTCTGGCCACCTCCAACGCCAATGCGTCCATTCCCATCGCCCAGAAGACTTCCAACGAAATCCTCAGCCAGGCCGTTCAAAACATCGCACGAACGGCCATCGGTGATCTGACCGTCCAATTGGGCAACCGCTGGGAGCCGCCCAGCACAATCCTGGTCGAGGTTTCGAAAGTGGGCTCCCATCGCCAGTTGCAGGGTATTCAGGACTGGCTGCGGAGCAACATGAGTACGGAGATTGTCTACATCCTCTCTCGCGAATTCGCACAGCTCCCCGAATCACAGAGCGGCAAGGGGGATTTTGAAATTGTCTATAACACGGAATTCGACGAGTTCATGCGAGCCCTGCACGCCGCCTCCGCCAAACCCGACGCCCCCTTCGCCCTCAATGGCCAGTTGGTCAGCCGGCAACTCGTCCGGCTCGAAGCCACGCCGAAATGAGACCGCGGCGGTTACGGCAGGGCGACGATGGTGACGTATTCATCAACGGCGAGCACGTACCGCCCCACGATTTCCGTGACTTTCGCTTTCATCGCCGCGTCCCCAGTGCATTCGATCGTGATTGTTCGCGGATCGTTTCGCCTTTCGGTCAGACGAACGACGAGGCCGGGCACTCCTTGCCGGCGTAGTGCCTCTTGAATTCTCGATCGAACCGTTTCGGGGGCGACCTCGACGTCGACACGGACACACTTCTCGTCGGTGTAGATGAACTGGACTCGTTCTTTTTCTTCCTCACGCAATACGTACCCGCCCACGCGGACGCGACCGTCGCCGACCTGATAAACCAGGTCCGCAAGCGGTCGATCGTCAAGCAGCCTGCCCCTCAATCCCTGCAGATCCGCAGCCGAACCGGTGCAATCCACCGTGTGCGACGGCGGGAATGGGGGTCGTCGGCCGGGCTCGGCTTCGACCGTTGTCTCGGCACCTTCTTTCGCCGGCGGGGTATTGTCGTTTTCAGTTCCTGCTGGGATCGACGAACCGGTGGGCTCCCCGTTTTTCGGAACCGGCATTGTCTCCGGTTTCGTCGGCGAAATGGAGTCACCGGGCAAATCCCCGTCCCTGCGCCACCGGCTCTTCAACTCAATGCCGACCCACGACACCAACACGACGAGGACCACGGCCCGGACCAAAACTTCCGCACTCCACCTCGTTCGGCGCTGAACCGCTCGAGGCACGGTCGCCTGGTGTCCCGGCGCCGCGGACTGCGGACTTCCCCGGACCGCCGCCACCAGCGCCGGCACTCGCTCGTCAAACGTCTCGCGCGAAATCAAGAACGACACCGTCCCGCCCAGGCAGTGCCGCCACCCCGGCGCTCTCTCCTGAAACTCCTCGTGTGCCAGGCCGATCAGTATCGGGATGATGCGTTTCCGCCGTTCAAACGCCTGAACCAGCTCGTTTTCAACCTGTTGCGACGGCAGCGAATGCTCCGAAACGAGAATCAACACCGTCGGCGCACGGGCCAGCGCGTCGGCCACTTTCTCCGGGTATTTATCACCCGGCAAAACGTCGGTGTGATACCGCCACGGCCGAAACCCGACCGCGGCAAGCGCCTCGCCGATCCGCTCCGCCGCGTCGCCGTCCTCTTCGGCATAGCTGATGAATACCAGCGGTCTGTTTTCGGCGGCGGCATCGCTCATGCGCAGCCCTTTGCCATCTCTCACGCCGCCGCGGTAGCACTACTCTCGATAATAGTGGTGCCGGACTTCCGCCGTCCATTTTTGAAACACGGCTCTAAACGCCTTCTTCTCGTTGTACTCAGGGTCTGCAGGGGGCATTGGGAGTACGAATACATCCGTGACACCTTCGTCGAACACGCCGCCCGAGATGTTTTGCTCGCGAAAAATTAGCAGAGGTACGCCAAGGGCAAAAAGAACTCCGGCCTCCAATTGATTCCACGGTGTCGCAAAAGCAACGGTCGCGCCCTTCTTGACCCTTTTCTGGTAGGCAGTTCCTCTTTTCAGGATACCGGCCGTCGCTTCGAATTGAGAGAAGCCGAGTATGACGCCGCCGGAACAATGCCGCGCGAGCGTCTGAACTTCGCGAAGCGGAAGAATTGTTGGGAAATCAGTCTTTCCGATCGCGCGAGCTTCAAGCCCGTGGTGACCCAACTCGCCGAGAATTGCGCGCCGAACAGTTTCTTGTTGCTCGCTGAGAAATGTCGGTGCAGATACAAAAACAGGGATGAGCATGTCGGCACCAAACTCCCGTACGCAGCACTGATCAGTCTTGTTTCGGAGCCGCGTTCGCTTGGTCCTCGGACTTTACATGGCGGGCGTAGAAGTTCGAACTCTCTCTGGCGAGAATGGCTTCCACGCGCTCCACAAAGAGCGCATCTCGACCCTCGGCAATCCGGTACTCGTGAATTCCGGCCGAATGGAGCTCCCTTTCACGCGCCAGCGCATCCCACGTTAACCGGTATGACAGCCAGTTTTCGTGGCTTTTGTAGTGCGCAAGGAGCCCGGTCGCGACGACCAGGCTTGCGGACAAAACGGCTGACCCGGCCCTCCAACCGAACTCCGGTGGAACGAGAGAAACGAAAGCGGTCAGGAAGGCGGATGCGATAATCACGTAGACAGAGAGTCCGCGATACCATCGCTTGTGCATTGTCGCACGGCTGTCGTAGAACGCAAGCGAGCCAGCATATCGTGCGTCAAGATATCGCTGAATGGTGTCGTTATCCATGAGCGCGGTCCCTCTTAACGCCCCGGGGTTTGGCGACGACTAACGAGCGCATCGTGCGAACAATTTCATTGATATTCCAAGGGACGAGCGGATGCCCCGCAAGGGGCTCCGGGTATTTCGGAACTTCGGCTGGGTTGTACAAGTAAACGCCCATGATCGGCTTTCCGAGGTCCATTGTCTTGCGTAGTTCCCAATCGACCCACTTGCTCGTGTAGGTCGTTGGACCACACAGGCAGATGGTGAGAGCAACGAGCTTGATCTGATCGGCCAGGCCTCGTGCAACGTATCCAGAGCTCAGGCTGTCAAACGGAATCTTGATTGAGAAATCCGCAAATTCGATGTCGGAAGCCTGGTTCTTGGCCTGTCCACGGAAAAGATTGACGAGATTCAAATCCTCTTCCACGAAGCTCAAAAACGCCCGTATCACGGTTTACACCCCTTGGACCCGATATTCCAAGTTCTTCACATAGGAAGTCGGCATAGTACCCCGAGACGCTGGGTCGAACAAGTTAAACCGCCGGCGCCGGACCCGGCCGGCTTGCGGAAACGCAGACCAAGGCCTCATCGGGACTGGTGCTTCGCGGTTCGAACTGATGATGCGTCACAACGCGGCTTCGCCGTCCACGTCGGCGGGGACGGCAAGGGTTTCCTGTTCCGGAACCGGTGTATACACGCGCGCCTGTTTTTCCGGCGGAACCAATTCTTCGACCTTCGGCAAGTCATCCAGCGACGCCAACCCGAACACTTCCAGAAACCGCTTCGTCGTGCCGTACAACAGCGGCCGGCCGATCTCCTCCGCCCGGCCCACGATTTTGACCAGGTTCATCTCGCGGAGCTTCTGCAGAATGACCCCGGCCCCGACGCCGCGGATTTCCTCGATCTCCACCCGCATCGCCGGCTGCCGATAGGCCACCACGGCCAGCGTCTCGAGCGACGCCTGGCTCAATTTCGTCTCCCGCCGCACCTTCAAAAGCTGGCCTACCCACACGTTGTACTGCGGAAGGGTCATCATCTGGTAACCCTTGGCGATCTCCTCGATGCGAAACGACGCCCCGGTTTGCCCGTAGCGCACGTTCAACGCCGCGACGTGCTTGCGAACCTCGCCCACGCCCCCCGCCCCCAAAATCTGCGCGATCCGCAACGGCGTGATCGGCGAGTCCGACGCAAACAGCATGGCCTCCACGATCGACTCGGTGGTCAGTTCCGACGCGTCGGCCGTCAATTCCGGCGGATCGGGCGCTTCGTCGTATCCGCCCTCGACGGCCGCGTCGGCCCCGATGCCGCTCGAACCGTCGACATCGGTTGCTACGCCCACCCCGTCCTCGTCGGCGACGGAATCGGTCTCGTCATCCGTCCGCGGACCGAGATGCCCGCGCTCGTCGACAATGTCGACCGCCTGCACGCTGCCCGCCGTGTCTTCCGCGTCCAACTGCGTTGGGATGTTGTGCCGTTTCCTCATAGCCGCTCATCGTATCGCCTGCCCGTCGCCTTGGCGACAATCACCGGGCAAATCAACCCCGTCGCATTCGACTTGTCGGGCGGATTTCACCCGCCGTCCCACCCCGAATCCGTCAACAGCCACGATCCATCGGGTTGTTCTTCCACGGTCATTCCCTGCCCCCGTCCGATCGCCCTTAGCATGTTCGATAGCCGTGTCGGTGGATTCATTATCACTAGCGATGGAATCCCAGCGTTCACGCCCGCCCCAACCAATTCTTTGAATACAAACACGAACTCATCAGCGCATGATGGGGCGCAGGTCGCGACGCCATCGAAATCGACGACCGCGCCCACGGAACCCCGCACCGTGCCATTGGCGGCCGCGTCTCGCAGCAACTCGCCCAGACGGATTCCAATCGAGCGCGCGGAATCCCGGCTGATCAACACCGGGTCGGCGAGTAGTTCCCGTATGCGTAAATGGGCGGTCATCTACCGCATCCATCGCGTCGCCACCAGCAACACCCACGCGTAGCTCGACTGCACTCCCGCGATCTTCAAATAGAACGGCACGCTGGCGTTCGCCGGCATGCCCCCGTATCGGATCGCAAGCTCGATGCCGACGACTGTTACGACGGCCGACAGGATCACCAGCCACGCCGCCTGACGGTGCAGCTTCACGCTCGCCGCCCGCCCGGTCAGCCCCACCAGACCCGCCATCGCCAGCCACAGGCCGGCCAATCCGGTCAGCGCCTTCCAGATGTAAAAGTCGGCCCACAGAATCGACACGCGCCGTTGCAATGCCTGTTCGTCAATCAACCGCCTCGCCCGTTGCTCTTCGAGCGACACCCCCGGTGTTTTCGGCGCGGGCGACAGTCCCAGCGCCACCCACGGATTATCCTGCGACCCCATCGTGTCGATCGACTGGCTGGCCGACGACATCAGCAGCCGCCCCTTCAACCACCGCTCCAGCGTGTTGTGACCCATCACCCGCCACGGATAGAGGCACTCCATCAACCACACGATGGCCACCACCATGCTGATCATGGCCAGCACTCGCCGCGCGCGCCGCCGCTCCGGCGACCCGCCGGCCGAATAAATGGTCACGATCTGGATCGCATCACCCGTCATTCGATCGCTTTCCCGCCCGCATTTCTACCCCACCGACCCCGCGTGCGCCTCATCGTGCGACCCCATCGCACCCGGGTTTTGCGAACGCCGACAACCGCATGAACACAAGCCGGACAACGGACATGGACACGATTTACAAGATTAACAAGATTGGCTGATGAAATGGTCCATCTTACGCCGCGGCCGACCCATCCAGCATTGTCCTCCCAATCATGTAAATCTTGTAAATCGTGTCCATACGGCTTGTGAATGCTGTCCCCCCCGGAAGCGCCCGCTGGGGCTAGTCTTGACCGTGCCTTCACGACCGCAGCCGCGTGATCAACGCCACGAGGTCGCGGGCGAGTTGTTCCACCTTCGCTCGCTGCTTCTCGTCCTTCATCGAACCATCCGCGGCGAACGACTCGAACGCACTTGGGACGGCCACCTGATCGGGCATGACCAGCACCCCGATGTTTCCCAGAATGGCCCGCAAATGGACCAGTCCGCGTAGTCCGCCGAGCGCCCCCGGCGATGCGCTCATCAGCGCGGCCGCCTTTCCGCGGAATGCGACCAGCGGCGCCTCACCGGGCGCTGGCCGCGACGCCCAGTCGATCGCGTTCTTCAACGCCGCGGTGACCGAACTGTTGTATTCCGGCGACGCGATTAGAAACCCGTCGCACTCCACCATCATCTTCTTGAGCCGCACCGCGCCGGCCGGCGGACCGCTTGCCGCTTCCAGGTCCTCGTCGAACAACGGCAAAGCCAGGTCGCGCAAATCGACCACCGTCACCTCCGCCCCGGCCTTGACCGCCGCCGCCGCCGCGACGCGTACCAGCTTCTTATTGACCGAATCCCCGCGCGTGCTCCCCGCGAACGCCAGAATCCTCGCCCGATGTGCCATGTCCTGTCCCTCCTGCCGCGCTCATGGACCGCATCCCGCCCCGGCCCTTTGCACGAGTTCAGCCGCCAGCGCGGGTTTCCGAGATTGTGTTTAACCCCTCCCCTGCCGCTACAGACCCGTTTCCCCGGCCACGGCAGACCCGCTTCCTCAACCGCGGCAGCCCCGCTTCCCAAGCCGCTTCAGACTCGCTCCCCAGGCCGCGGCAGCGGCGACCGTCGCTAGCCCACGGCGGAATCCGTGGGACTCGACAACATCCAGACACCCAAGCCCCGGCAGGGGCGGCAGAACCGCCGACGGCTCGTGCGACTATCCCCGTTTGCACCCTTTGCAGTCCACCGTCGGGTCATCCAACCGACGCGGATTCCGCCGCGACTCCTACGCCACCGCGTGCCGCTCGCCCGAACCGTCGGCCGCGAACTTCACGCTGACCCGCGACGACACCCCCGGCTCCTGCATGGTGATTCCGTATAAATGATCCGCGATGCTCATGGTCCGCTTCGAGTGCGTCACCACGATGAACTGCGACCGGTCCAGAAACTCCTGAATGATGGTGTTGAACCGCACGTTGTTGGCCTCGTCCAGCGCCGCGTCCACCTCATCCAGGATGGCGAACGGCGCCGGTCGCGAACGGAAAATGCTCATCACCAGCGCGATCGCGGTCATGGTCTTCTCGCCGCCGGACATCAGACTGATCCGCTGCGGCTCCTTGCCCGGCGGCTTGGCCACGATTTCAATGCCGCATTCCAGCGGGTCGTTCGGATCCTCCAGAATGATGTCGGCCTTGCCCCCGCCGAACAGCTTGCGGAACAACTCGTGGAAATTCTCGCGGATGGCCTCGAACACGGAGTTAAATCGCGAAATCGACTCGCGGTCCAAATCCTGAATCAACGCCTGCAACTGCGCCTTGGCCTCATCCAAATCCCGCTTCTGCGTGGTCAGAAACTTGTCCCGCTCTTCCAGTTCGTCGAGTTCTGCGATGGCATCCAGATTGACGTGCCCCAGCCTCTCCAGCTTCGACCGCAAATCGGCGATCTCCTCGCCCACCGCGGTCAGGTCGATCTCGCCCTTGGCGTACGACTCGTACAGATCGGTCAACGCCAATCCCAGTTCATCCCGCACCCGCGTGTTCAGTTCGTCGCGCTGAACCTGCGCCGTCTGCAATTCCAACTGCCGCGCGTGATAGCCCGCTTCGATTTCCTCCAGACGAGTGCGGCATGTCTTCACCGCCGCGGCCAGCGACTCCGATTCCTGACGCAGCAATTCCCGCTTGCGGCGCAGCCCGATCGCGTCGGCCTCCGCCTGTTCGGCCTCGGCGGCCAATACGGCCAGCCGCTCCCGCGCCGCCTCGATCGTCCGCTGCGAATCCTCGATTCGCCCGGCCGCCTCGCGACGCTCCTGTTCCACCGATTTCAACCCCTCGCCGGCCGCCCGTTGATGATCACGCAGTTGTTCCAGCGCCAACGCTGTCGCCGACCGTTTCTCGGCCAGCTTGCCCGACATCACCCGGGCCTCGGTCAACGCGAACTGACTCCGCTCGCGCTGTTCGCCCAACGACTCGATCCGTTCCACCAGCGCTGCGATGCGTTGCTCGCGATCCCGGTTCTCCTGATCGAGACGGTTCACCGATGCCTGCCCCGCCGATGCCCGCGTCGCCGCCTCCTCGATCTGCTGCTCCAGCAACCGAACTTCGCCCGCGATCAGCGGCCGCTCTTCCGACAGCCGCCGAACGGCCTCGTTGACCCGTTCCAAACCCGATCGCGCCTCCACCCGTGTCGCCCGCGCCTGCTCGATCGCGTTGGTCAACTCCTTTTGCATCTTCACCAGATGCTCGCCGGCCGCCGTCAGCTCACGCTGTTGCTCGGTCAGCGCCTGAATGCGGCGCTCCACCGCGTCCAGATCGTCGGCCACCTGCCGCCGCTCGCTCTTGCGGGCGATCAAGCCCGCCTCGCTCGACGCCGGGCCGACGGAAACGCACCCATTGGGCTCGACCACCTCGCCATTCAACGTGACGAACCGCCGGTCGGATGTGTCTTCCTTCGACAACGCCAACGCCGTCGCCAGCGAATCCACAACCACGGTCTTGCCCAGCAGGTGCTTGACCAACCGTTCGTACCGCGACTCGTAACGCACCAGGTCGCACGCGTGGGCCACGAAACCCGGATGATTCTGCTCTCCATATTCGTTGATGACCGGCGGCAGGCGATCCAGACAGACCGCCCGCAACCGACCCGGCAGATCGGCGAACAACGCTTCCTGCGACAGAAACGCATCGCTTTCGCTCAGCACCAGAAACTGATCGACCTCGCCCACCGCGGCCTCGACGATTCGCGCGTGCATCACGTCCGCGTCAAACAACTCGCCCACCATGCCCCGCACCCCGGTCAACGTCTTGTCGTCCGGTTGCGTCAATACTCGATCCAGCAACGCCCGTACGCCGGCCCCGACGCCCTCCCGCTTGCGCTGCAGGTCGTCCAGCAATTCCAGCCGCGAGCGCAGCCCGCTGCGCTCCTCCTTCGCCCCGCCCAGTTCCTCGATTACCCGCTGACGTTTCGATTCCGTGCATTCCCCCTCCGCACGCTTCTCGTTCAGACAGGTCATCTCGCGGTCGATCAACGCGTCGATTTCGCCCGTCCGGTCGGTCAACGCCGACTGCTGCCGCAGGTACTCGCCCAGTTCATCGCGGATCGCCGACTCGCGTCGGCCCAGCCGTTCATGTTCGCCGGCCAGCTTCTCGCGATGCGAACTCAAGCTCACCACTTCGTTGCGGATCTGCGCCGACCGCCGCACCAGATCCACCAGCCCGGTCTTCTCGTCCTCCACCGACGCCCGTGTTTCGTTCAACGCCACCGCCAGCGACGCGTCCGTCGCCTCCAATTCAACGACCCGTCTGCCCAACGCCGTCGCATCGCGCTCCAGCCCTTCGGCCGATTCCGTAATCCGCCCGATCTGCGCCTCGTAATCGCTCCGTTGCCGCTCCAACTGCTCGCGCCGCGTCCCCACCCGGTCCAGATGGGCCTGCTGTTCAGCGATCCGCCGTCCGGCCGCGTCCACCCGCTCCTCGTGCGCCGCGATGTCCGCCCGAATCTTCATCAACCCCTGCTCGGTCGAGGCCAGACCCCGGTCGATTTCGTTGATGGTGACGGCGAACGTCACTCCGTCGGCTTCATGTTGATCGATTTCCGTCCGCACCGCCGTCGCCGCGTCCGTAGCCTCGTCCACGGCCCGCCGGAATCCCGCGATAGCCTCCGTCAGCCGGTGGTACTCCGCCAACGAATAACTCGCCCGCAGTTCCTTCAGCCGCGAATCGTATTCCTGAAACTTCCGGGCCTTGGTCGCCTGCAAACGCACGCTGCGCAGGCGCTTCTGCACCTCGTCCATGATGTCCACGACCCGCAGCAGATTCTGATCGGTGCGCTCCAGCTTGCGCTCCGCCTCCCGCTTGCGGGCCTTGTACTTGGCGATCCCCGCCGCCTCTTCAAACACCGCCCGCCGCTCGACCGATGACGCCGTCAGCAGATGATCCACCCGCCCCTGCTCGATGACCGAATAGGTGTCCGCCCCCACGCCGGTGTCCAGGAACAGCTCGCGGATGTCCTTCAGCCGCGCCGCCTCCTTGTTCAGCAGGTATTCGCTCTCGCCCGATCGAAACAGTTTCCGCGTGACCAGCACCTCGTCGCGATCCAGCCCCAACGCCCGGTCGGCGTTGTCAAACAACAAATCGACCTCGGCCATCCCGCTGCTCCGCCGAGTGCTCGACCCGTTGAAAATCATGTCCAGCATCTGCCGACCGCGCAGCAACTTGGCCGACTGCTCGCCCAGCACCCATTTGAACGCGTCGACGACGTTGCTCTTGCCGCACCCGTTGGGTCCGACGATGCACGTCACCCCCGGCGAAAAATCGAATTCGACCCGCTCCGCGAACGACTTGAATCCCGACATGGAGATGCGTTTGAGGTACATACGTCCCGCAGCCTCCCTGCATAACGGGAGCGCCACCTGAACAACCCCTCCCGAATCCCCGCCCCGGTTGGGGGCGGCACGATTCGGTTTCGGCGTTACGGGTTGCGCTCCAACCCCTAGGCCATCCTTGGCGCCATGGGACTCCACCCATTTAGCCCGGCTAACCCCCGCAGCCTACCAGTTTTCATGCGCTCCCGCAAAATCTTTTTTCGCAAATCCGAAGGCGTGAAATGGCCGCCAATCGAGAGCGGCATGACCATGCGATCTGGATTCGGTTCGGAGGAACGCCTGTCGGCTGTGAAATCTGAAACCACAGCCACCGTGCCGACGCCGCGCCGGTCGCGACGCCATCCGCCCGGCCGTGTTTGGTTGTACCCGCGCAGCCGCGAGTCGATGCCCGTCAAAACGGCCGGAACGTGATGCGATCACCACCCGCCAGCGGCGCCAGAACCACCCGTCGTTCCGGGTTCACCCACGCCACGCGGGAACCGATCACCCGCGTCTGACCCGCCAACCCATCCGCACGGAACGACGCCAACTGCCGCATCCGCCCATCGGCGTCATAACGCCGGATTACCAGCTTGTCCGGCGCCTGCGGCAACCGATACACCGTCTCCTCGGTGACGAAAAACTCGTCCGACGCACCCGCCATCCGGCCCACCACCCCGTCGACCCACAACCGCTTCGTTCCGGTGGGAATGTCAAACCGCCAGACACGCCGCGTGTCTCCCAATCCATATTCGGCCCAAACCACGGAATTGTCGGCCAACCCCAGTTCAAACACGACGGCCGTACCCCCCTCGTCGACGATCGTCTCCTCATCCGTGGCCAGGTTCCGCAACACGACCACCGCCCCCCCATCAATCGTCGCGGCGCTGTAAACCAGACGGTCGCCGCGCACGGAGAACGACCCGAACCACGCGGCCTCGATCTCGATATCCGGCGCCTCGTCATGCAAATCGACGACACGCAACCGATCGACGTCGGCCGACGTATCCGAATACGAAAACACCAGGCGTCCATAGCCGATGGCCAATCCGGGCAGGATTTCGATCGATTCGTCGGCCGCTTCATCCATGATCACCCGCGTCTCGCCGAATCCGCCCAACCAGCCCGCCACGATCCGCGACGCGTCGAACAGCCCCCCGTCCAGAATGCTGCCGCCCTCCGTCGACTGATAGGCCACGAACACCCCGTCCGTCGCCACCCGCCCCAACTCCGCCGACACCCCGGCCGGCACCAACGGCGCCAGCAATTCCCGCTCCTTCCCCGACACGTCGTAGTGGTACACGTTGCTGGGTCCAACGCCGGAAAACACCACGTCGTTGGTCGGCCCGGTGAAATTCACGCGGATGTCCGTCAGGTTTGTCGCGTAATAAACCCGGGCTTCGTTCCCCCCGATCAGCACCGGGAAGGGTCTCGCGTCCAACGGGTCGGCCACCGCGTTGTCGATCTCGTTTCCGATTCGATCGATGGCCGAGTCGATCGGTGCAAACGCGCTTGCGGGATCAAACGGAACGTTGACGTCACAGGCCCCAAGCAACGCCAGAACTGCAACCGCCGGAAGTGCATACCGCGTCATTTTTGGTCTCCCACCGTTGGATTTGAATGTCGCGGGCGTCGCCATCCGCCCGTCGGCATATTATCGCCGATCAACCTCGCCGTTGGCTATAGATTCCGTTCCCCCAACCGTCCGGTCAAGCCATTTGGTGTGTTCGCCCTACAACCGGCTGTGTGATTCCACGCCCCCCTATTAATCCCGCGCCCGAACCCACCCCGGGTAACCGCCCAATAACAACCGGGAACGCCTGAATCGGAACCAAGTTTTACGGTCCGGGCGGCAACACCGGCCCAGCCACCCGGGCGACCAATCCTCCAAGTATCTTGTAAATCTTGTGAATCCTGTCCATTCCGAATCAAGTTTCCCAGATGTGTGCCCTGCGCTGCGTAGCGACGCGTTTCCGCCCGTCTGGAACGCAACGTGCTGGGTACTTAATTGAGGTTCGAGGGCACCCAATCGCGGCGGGCGCCCCCGGCGATGGTGCACTCGCACGAACGCGGCCAGCGTGCCGTCGAACATACCGGCCGGTCGGAACCCCGGCCAACGGGAGAACCAGCGATGATCAAAACCATGCAACGACCGGCGGCGAATGTCGGCGCACGCCGCGACACCGGACAGCCGTTCTTCTGCGACCCCCGCCGCAACAAGGGGTCCGCATTCACCGAAACCGAACGCGACGACCTGGGTTTGCGCGGATTGCTGCCGCCGCGCGTCTTGAACATCGAGGAACAGGTCAAGCTCGAACTTGAGCACATCGGCAACAAGGCCGGCGACCTCGAAAAGTTCATCGGGCTGATCGCCCTTCTGGACCGCAACGAAACCCTGTTCTATCGCGTGCTGGTGGAAAACCTGCCCCAACTGATGCCCATCGTCTACACGCCAACCGTCGGTCAGGCCTGCGAGCGGTTCAGCCACATCTTCCGTCAGCCGCACGGCATCTGGCTGACGCCCGACGACTGCGGTCACATGACCGACGTCCTTCGTAACGCCCCCGATCAGGACATCCGCTTGATCGTGGCCACCGACAACGAACGCATTTTAGGCTTGGGCGATCAGGGGGCGGGCGGAATGGGCATCCCCATCGGCAAGCTGGCGCTTTACACCGCGGCCGCGGGCATCCATCCGTCGCACTGCCTGCCGGTCAGTCTGGACGTGGGCACCGACAACGCCGAATTGCTGCACGACCCGTTCTATCTCGGTCATCGCGCCCGGCGGCTGCGCGGCCGACCCTACGACGAGTTCATCGAGGAGTTCGTCGAGGCCGTCAAGGAGGTCTTTCCGCGAGCCCTCGTGCAATGGGAGGATTTTCTAAAAAACACCGCGTTTCGCGTGCTGGACCGATATCGCAAACGCATCCCGTCATTCAACGACGACATCCAGGGAACGTCAGCCGTCGCCCTAGGCGGCATTTTGTCCGCGTTGCGCATTACCGGTGAATCGCTGGCCGAGCAGCGGATCGTCTACTGCGGATCGGGCGCGGCCGGCGTGGGCATCGCCCGCTTGGTGCGATCGGCCATGCGCGAGGACGGCATTCCCGACGCCGTCATTGCCGCGTCGCAGGTCATGGTGGACACCCGTGGCTTGCTGCACGAAGCGCGCGAGGCCATGGACGTTCAGAAACGCGAATTCGCCCTGACCGGCGATCTGATGACCCGTTATGGTTTCCGCGGCATCGGCCCGTTCGATCTGCTCGACGTGGTGCGGCACGTCCGTCCGACCATTCTGATCGGCACCACCGCCCAGCCCGGCACGTTTACGAAAGAAATCATCGCGGAAATGGCCCGCCACGTCCGCCGCCCGCTGATCCTGCCCTTCAGCAATCCGACCAGCAAAGCCGAATGCACCCCCGCCGAAGCCGTCGAATGGACCGACGGCCGGGCGCTCATCGGAACGGGCAGCCCGTTCGCGCCGGTCGTTCACCGCGGCCGCACCATCCGCATCGGGCAGGGCAACAACGTCTACATCTTCCCCGGCGTCGGCCTGGGGGCCCTCGTTTCCGAGGCCCACGAAATCACAGACCGCATGTTCCTGTCCGCCGCTCGTGCATTGGCCGAATGCGTGTCATCCGACGACATTGAGCAGGGCGCCATCTACCCCGATCAGTCCCTGCTGCGGAAGGTGAGCGCCCGCATCGCCGCGGCCGTGGTCCGCGAAGCCCGCGACAGCGGCGTCGGCCGTCAAATCCCCGACGACGCCATCGACGCGGCCGTTTCGCAGGCCATGTGGTTCCCGGATTACGCGCCCGTCGGAACCAACGGGGGATGATCGTTGATCCCGTTCGAGTACCTCCGTAGGTCGGGTCATCGACCCGACCTACGCTGTCTATGAACTTCGATTCGTCATCTTTCACCAGACCGGCGGCGTGATTCGTGACCCAGGCTCCCCACAGGGGCATGGCCGGCCGGACTCCTTGGGACTCGTTGACGACATCAGTCAAACAAAAATGGCTTGACGCTCTGTAGAAGGCGAAGCCGGTCCGCCTCATTGTGTCGAAGCAGTTCGTGATCCCACGTCTCCTTGAGATCACCGTCGCAATCATCCGCGAGTAAACGTCCAATGTCCTCATACCCCCGCCCAAGCGATTGCTTGAGGGACACGGGCGTGTCCCGCGGCCCGATCACAAAGACGCGGGTTCGAAGTGCCTCCGGGATTTCGGCTTCAAAGTTCGCCCGACGTCCTAGGTGTTTCCCGTCAAAGTCGATGAGCATGACAACATGCGTATAGGCATTCTGCTGCAGCAATGGTACGTATTCTTTGTTGAATGTTTCGAGCACACGAGCCCAGCCGCCGGCCGGTTCAACCACTTGCACTTGCCGCGCGGCAACGCGAGGGTGCAGCACGAAGCCATCCGCGATCTGCCGGTCGGCGTCATCTTCCGGGATCACATAGAGGTGGGGTCTGTATCTGTTCACGCTCATCCGATGATCTCGTCGCGAACAAGGGCATGAATCAGATCGCCCTTGTAGCTGTACGCATTGAGCGGCTTGACGACCGTCGGTTCCAGGTGAGACCTCCGGGTGAGCACGAAAGTGTTGTCGTCGGAAAACTTCCGAATGGTCTCGGGGTGATGCGTTGTCGCAATGAACTGTCCGCCCTGATTGGTCATCTTTCGCAGGGATGTGATGAAATGCCCGACCTCTGAAAGCGAGAGGTGGCTGTCCGGCTCATCCCACACACATACGACAGGCGGATCCGTGGGCGAACGAACCGCGTTGGCTGCGGCAATGTGGGCGGTGATCAAGATGCACTTTTCTCCGTCCGAGAGCGCATCGAACTCCAGTTGTACCGTCTGGTGCGGCTTCGGTTGCTCGAAAGTAACAACCAACTGGCTGCCGCCTTCCTTTCCGCGATCAATGTTCTCGATCGAAGAAAAGTCGGGAAGGACGCTCTTGACGAATGAGTCAAACTCACTGTACGCCTTGGGCTTCTTCTGCAGCATGGCGCGCAGACACGACGCGTAGTTCAAGGCGTACCAATCCAGCTCGGTTGCAGGCTCCTCAGAGAATCCTTCCATCCTCTGTGGGATTGGCGCCATCAGGATCATGCTCTTAAGGAACGCCTTGACATCTTGGATCGAACGCTCCGATTGCTTTTCATTGATGACGGGCAAAGCGAACACGTGCCAATCAAGTCCGAATGGCGATCTGCCCGCAAGATTAACTTGCGCCGGTTCACGGGTGAAGACTGTCGCGCCATCCTTCCACAGCGATTCTTCTGCAATGCGAGCCTCGTAGAAGTCTGCGGGCCACTCGAACGAGATCGCGTACTTGAATCGGCTCTGCCCGAGAATCGCCTCGATTTCGAACCGCATGGGCCGGCTCTTGTCAAACCTCGTGAAGTCCTTCGCGCGGATCACGTCTTTGACTCGGTTGGGTCCCCGGCTGATGGACTGAAACACACGGAGCGCATGCAGGACGGTCGATTTGCCCGCGCCGTTCTTGCCGATCAGGAGGGCTGAACGCTGGCCGGCAAAGTCGAGCGTGAAGTTTTCCAGGCAGCGGAAGTTATTGACGTACAGGCGTTCGATCATCGCGTTTCACCAGTAGGCATCGCCAGAAGGATAGCGAGGCCTGCCGCCCCTGCAACCCCCACACCCTCCGTTGAGCCGTCAACGGCGATCGTTGTTGAGTCAAGTAGGTCGGGTCATCGACCCGACGTTTCGTGGTCTCACCAGGTCCGCTCCATCGGGCGGGTGTCGGGTCGATGACCCGATCAGCGATCTGAACGACGTTGATCACAAAAGGTGTACCTTCGTCCCACGATCGAGTTGCAACGGACAGGATGGAAGATTTGCCAATTCCTCCGAGTCCATCGCCGCCAGCGGGCTGATTTCAACGGCGCAGTCCGGTTGGCCTTGACCGTCGCGGGGGACATTCACGCCGCAGCGCTCCAGCCAGCGGGCGGCGCGGGCGATCATGTCCCGTTGCGCGGTGGCCACGCTGTCCACCCCCGCCGCGTTCTTGACCGGGCTGAACACTTCCGCCCGGTCGGCCTCCAGCAGCATGGTGCGTTCGGCCCGCGGCAATGCGTCAAAAACGAACATCTCGCATTTGACCGCGTTGGGTTCGGCCGGTTCCACGCGCCGGCCGGTCGTGGTGTCAATATATGGCACCTTCTTGACCGCCCGATGCCATGGCAGGCGATTCACCGCCCCCTGGGCCACCAGCGATTCCAGGAATAAACGCTCGAACACGTGTACCGCGATGTTGGCCAGGTCGCACAGGCGTTCGCCGTTCGCCGTCCGCCGCCGGGCCATGGCTTCCGGCATCGACGTATATTCCAGCACCCGCAACCGGCCGCCCGCGGTCACGAAAACGCCCACCTTCTCGTCGTCCGACGCCTTCCGCACCGTCAAACTCGACGCCTGCGACTTCTCCAACGCGTGCAGGCCGACGAACAGCGGGTCAATCGGCCGCACCAGCGGATTGTCCACCTGAAAATAACTGACGTGCTCGACTCCGCGGCGGCGCATGTCGTCCAACATGCCGGTCTCGGCCAACGCGGTCAGGCTGCCCCCGTGCCCGTTGGGCGCCATGGCCACCCGGTGCTTTTCGTCCAGCAGAATCCGGCCGGACGTGTCCGCGATGGGGAACATTCCCTGTTGAAAGAACGCCACGTCGGCCGCGCTCAAACCGAAATAACCGTGGTCGCGGAAAAACCGGACGGTCTCGTCGTGATTGGCGTCCGACGTCATCACGTACCACGCGACGCCGCACCCCCACCGCCGGTTGGTGGCCAGAATCGACTCCGCGAAAATCTGAAACAGGCTGTTCCCCGATACGGGCCCTATCGGAAACGCCCCCTTGGGACCGTCGATGCCCAGGCGCGTGGCCTGTCCCCCCGCAACCACCATCGCCGCGACGCGGCTCGCGCGGATCAATTCGATGCCCAGTTCATTGGCCCGGCGGTATTGGTCAGCCAGCGCGTGACTTGGCGTCGCCGGAAACGAAACCGGCACGCCGGGTCCGTCGACCGACTCGTCGGCCCCGTCGTCCTTCCCGGTCTGAAACGCGGCCATCAAGCCTGCGAATTGTTCAAAATCGATCCGCGCGATGTCGGCCGACAGTTGGTCGCGCTGCGCCGCGTTCAGTTCATCCCAGAACGTCAGCAGATGCGGTTGCCCGTGTTCCTCAAGAAAGCGCGTCAATTCCGCCTTGTCCGGCATGCCCTGTCCCCATCTCCCCATTCGCCGTCGCCACGGAAATCCCGACCCCCCCAATGCTGCGGTTGCGAAAATCCCCTGTCGCACCCGGGACGCGACCAAGGCGGAAGCACCCCTGCTCGCGGGAATCCCATCCCGCCGCCGATATACAGGCGTGAACGAAGGATCGTCAATCCATGACTGACGCCCGTCCCACTCGTCGTGATTTCCTCGCCGCCACGGCCGTCGCCGCGGTCGCGCCGCAACTGCCGAATCTCGCCGCACGAGCCCAGACCGAATCCGCGCCCCATTCATCGCCCGACCAGCCGTCCAAGCCCGACGGCAAGCGGATCGACGTCGTCCACGTTTCCAGCGACCACGTCGTCCGCGGCCCACGCGTTCACGCCGGCCTGATGCGTGACATGATTGAGACGGCCTTGATGCGGGTCACGAACAAGGAATCGAGCGGCGACTCCTGGCGCTCGCTGTTCAAACCCGATGACGTCATCGGGCTGAAACTGAACAGTTCCGGCGCCGGAAAGCTCGGCGTCACCGAGCCGTTCGTGGACACCGTCGTCGAGTCGATGCTGGCCGCAGGTATTCCCGCGGATCGAATCGTCCTCATCGAGGCCCCGGAAGCGCTGTTCACCCGGCATTCGCTCGTCCGCCCCGTACCCGGCTGGCGAAAAGAAGAAACCGATTTCGGCAGCGGCCGCGACCAATTCGCCAAGGTGCTGGACCAGATAACAGCCATCGTCAACATCCCGTTCCTGAAAACGCACAATATCGCCGGGATCACCTGCTGCCTCAAAAACCTGTCGCACGGACTGGTTCGACACCCGGCCCGCTATCACGGCAACGGCTGCGCGCCGTTCATCGGCGACATCGTCGCCAGCCCCGCGATTAGAGATAAGTTGATGCTTCATTTAGTGAATGCCCTCCGCGTCGTGTTCGACGGTGGCCCGGAACCCACGGACGGCGGAACATGGGACGCCGGCGCTGTATTGTGCGGTATCGACCCGGTGGCGATTGATACGTACGGACTGGAAACCATCAACCTGCAACGCGCGATCCTTGGGCGGCCGGGTATCGGCTTGGGTCGTGGCGGCGCTTGGTATTTACAAATGGCGGCCGACCGCGGACTCGGCGTCGCCGACCTGAATCGACTGGAGATTGTCAAGTATCGGGTGTAGCCGCCGATGGGGCGATGGTACGCATTCGACGGCAGACAGGTTCGGCGCCATCGTTCAATTGAGAGAAGTCCGGGGGTCCGTCCGTTTGACAGCACGTTATCAGGCCGATAGCATCAGTTGGAAGTGGTACGGATTTGTCCGATGCTGCTTGCTGCGTCGACCGCGGAACGGGTACTCCGGCATCATACAATCCTCTTTTCAGCGGTGCGCGGTCGACAACACAGGCATCCGGGCAGGCCGGGATTTCCGCAGGATTTCCAGTTGATCGGTGAATTCGGCCGACGCTCGCGTTTCCCCGCGACGGAACGAACCGGAGTGGTCGTTGCCGGTGGGCATCCGCGGTCGGCGCGCCCGGGGGCGGCGTGCCTCAGTATTGACTCGTTGTGATTAATGCCGCGGGGGCGTTCTCCGCGGGTTGAAGATGGTGGAGGACGAACGCGGAGTCTTCCGCGTTCACGGTGTGCGGAACGAGGAGCATGGGACCGGCCATGATGACGGTCACGTCTACCAAGCCCAACCGGGCGGGGATGATCCGTTATTATATTTCGTAACGATACCGAAACCGTCGTCGCGAGGGTCCCTGAAATCGCCTGCCGCCGCCTCACGAACACGTGCCCTGGGCACGGGAGGTAGTTCCATGTTGCGGAATCGCTGGAAATGGCGAGGGTTCACCCTCATCGAATTGCTGGTCGTGATCGCGATCATCGCTCTGCTGATCTCGATCCTGTTGCCGAGCCTTTCAAAGGCCCGGGAGCTGGCCAAGCGGTCGGTGTGCGCGGGCAGCGGTCTGCGAGCCGCGGGCACGTCGTGCAAGATCTACGCGAACGAGAACGAGGAAGCGTGGCCGGTGCCGCCGTTCAACGAGCAGTTGATCAAGCTGGGCAGCGGTTCAGGCACGGGGATCAAGTATACGGATACGTTGACCGGCAACAACATTTTCGACGCCCAGAACCTGCTCCGGCACCAGATATCCGATACGACGCAGAAGGGTGAGTACGTCTCGACCACCCGCGCCTTCTGGATGCTGATTCGCGCGGGCGAAATCACGCCCAAGACCATGGCCTGCCCGAGCAGCGGCGACTCGGCCGACGATACGGAAGAAATCGACCGGTATTACAATTTCAAGAGCCTGCGGACTATCAGCTACGGCTATCAGGTGCCGTTCGGTCCGTTTGATACGCGGCCCAGCGAAAACGTGGACACGCGGATGGCCATGGCGGCCGACAAGGGTCCTTTCGGCCCGATCGGTACGGATCAGATTATGATTCCGGATGATTACGACCTCAGCACGCAGCAACGGCAGTGGATGGCCTACAATTCTGGCAACCACGGCGGCTCGGGCGCCGGCGAAGGCCAGAACGTGCTTTTCGCGGACGGTCACGTCGACTTCGAGTTGACGCCCGTCGTGGGCGTCGATCACGACAACATCTACACGCGCATGGCCACCAACGCCAACGAAGAAGGACGAATCGTCGGCGAACAGCCTCGGGGGACTCCGAAGAACCCCTTCCCCGGACAGGAGACCTTCCAGGGAAGCTCGGGCGGTTCGTTGTACTCATCGACGGACACGTTGATCTGGCCGTAAGCCGGGGCGAACCGGTTTGAACCGAAACCAGGCCGGCGGGACGATGGGTTCCGCTGGCCTGTGCCTCGCGCAACGCGCCTCCCGTTCACCCCGCCATCCCCACCCGGAAGATTCACCGCGGAGGCGCAGAGGCGAGATGGGAAGGGGATACGGGATGAGGCGTCGGGCTGTCTTCCCGCGGCGGGTGGCCCCGGCGACTGGGGGATTCGGCAACCACAATCAGAATCGCTTCCGGCAAGCGCTTGGCCCTGATCGTGTTCGCCGGCCGCGGTCACGGCGCGAAATGGCCGTTCGGTTTGAGCGATTCATCGTGGTTGGATCGTTCAATCGCCGGCGGATCCTCCGCGCCTCCGCGGTGAATCCGTGTCAACGAACGCCGACTAAAGACCCGGCCCGGCAGTGGCGCCCAACAGGCGTTCGCGGGTGACGACCAGCGGCGGCATGCCCCGGCTCAGCAGGTCGTCGTGGAACTTCCGCAGGGAAAACGCCTCGCCGGCTTTCTTGCGGAAGTCGTCACGCAGTCTCAGTATCTGAAGTTTGCCCAGCGTGTATTTGAAGTAGGCCGGGTCGTACGTGCCGCGTTCCGCCTCGCGCTCGGCCATCAGCTTGTCCAGGAACGTGTTCTTCTGAAAAAACTTGGTGGCCTCATCGACGGACATGCCGTCGGTGTGCATGCGGATGGCACAGAGGAACCGGCAGTTGCGCAGCAAGGCATCCTGAATCTGGGCCAGCTCGTACAACGCCATGTCGGCGTGGAAGCCGGCCTCCACCATCATCTGTTCCGTGTAATGGGCCCACCCCTCGACGGCCGCGTAGCTGCTGAATGCCTTCTGCACGTCGGTCGGCGCCCGCTGCGTGTGCAACCCCTGCACGTAATGCCCCGGATAGGCCTCGTGAACGGAAACATTCGTCGCGATGTAGCGATTGAAATCGCGCAGCCACTGGTCCTGCTTTTCCTGCGACCACGCCGGGTCCACCGGGGTCACGTCGTAGTAGGCTTCGGTGGCCACGGTTTCGAACGGCCCGGGGGCGCTCATCATGGCGCTGGCCCAGCGGGCGAACTTGGGTGTCTCGCCGACGGTGGGGCCGACCTTCGACGGAATGGTGATCAGGTCGCGGTCGATGCAGAACCGGCGGATGTCGTTCAGTTCCTTGGCGATCGCGGGGATCAGATCGTTGGGCGCGTAGGCGTGGTCCTTCATCATGGCCATCGCCCCGCCGACGGTCGTGTCGCGTAGATTCGCGCGCACGATCTCCCCGGCCCGGGCCAGGTTGCGATCCAGATCGGCCTGCCCGATCGCCAGCAGCCGGTCCAACGGAATGTCGACGCCTTCGGTTTCGCGGAGTAATTCACCGAACAGCTCGGCGCCGATGGCGAACGCGTCATTCGCCTTGGGCTTACGCTCGCTCTCCAGAAACCGCACGAACGTGTCAATGGACTCCGCCGCCGTGCCGGCCGCGGACTTGAACGACGATCGCAAAGCGTCATCGGCAACCGGTTTGAACGCATCGGCCAGATCGCTGCGAATGAAATCGGCCGACCCTTTCAGATTGTCGATCGCGGTGCGCAGGACGACCAGGGGCAGCACCTCGTCCAGATTCTTCCGCGCCGCCTCCATGACGCCGGGCGTGGCCTCGAGCAATGCGACGGCCGATTTCATCCGCGTCGCGAGCGGCGCGTAGTCGCGACGAATGAAGTTCAACAGCCCCCAACTGACGTCGTACGTCATCGGATCGCGACGGTGCGATTTCCGATCGGCGAAATCGAACAGTTGCCCGCCGATCGTGTAACGCAGAATCTCCCGATCGACGCGCTCGTTTTCGTTCAGGTCCGCCGGCGCGTAATCATCGAGCCGCCGACGTACGGTCCGGTTGAATTCGACCCATCGTTCGATGCCGCCCGTCGACCAGTCGGGCGCCTTGCCGTCGTATTCGTGCAGACCGGCCTCGGCGGCCGCGAACGGGTGCGCCCGCCAGTAGGCCGTCAGATATTCGCCCGCGATCGCCGCGAAAGGCGGCTTCTCGGCATCGACCGGCGTATCCCCCGCCGGCGGCGTTTCGGCCGCGGCCGCCATCGCCAACCCCACGCCGCCGATCAGAACGAACAGTGCATGCAGCATTCGAGTCATCGCGGTCCCCTCTCAATCACGCCTTATGTCGAATGTTCATTCCGGTAGAGTTTGAGACGTTCGTCCAAGACAGCGGCCCGAATCCAAAAGTCGGTCTTTTTGAGGCGGTCGAAAGCCTCCTCGAGGTTGAGGAGTTTTTGCCGAGCCGCCCGCTCCAGAACGCCGACGGTGCCCGTGACGGCAACGTTCCTGGCGCGTGCGGCCTTCTTACCGTCGTCATCGTCGATGAGCAACAAGTCGGCGTGAAGCTCACGGGCCAGGCTGATGGCTTCGCGTTCCCCGGCGTGAATGTTGGGGATGGACTCAACGATGGACGGCTTTCGGATGGAAAGCCACGAGGGTAGCTTCCTGATGAACTCGCGCACCTTCTCCGGGCGCGCAGGCCGCGCGAGCTCATCGGCCACCGTGGGCGGTATGGCGATGTGCTGGAAGAGTTCGGGGAGGACTTCGACGTAGCCGATGTTCACCAGCGCAATGATCGGTGAGCTGTCAGCGATAACCAGCATCAGCGGATCGGTCCAAGCACGCCGTCCACGGTCCGTTGGTCCGCTTCCAGGTCTTCCAAGGTCGGGCTGCCCTCGAAGATGTTGTGCCTCTTCAGCACGGCGTCCGTGTCAAAACGGTCGAGATCGAGCGCCCGGCCAAGCTCGTAGTGCGTGAGCTTGCCGTCACGGAAGGCCTGCAGGAGCAACGCTTCCTTGGCGGCACGGTCGAGGTCGCCCAAGTCTCGTCGAAGTCGCTCCTCAAGGTCGCTGGGGAGCAGGATTCGGATCATGGCTCACTCCTTGCACGGCAAGATAGCACAGACCCCCCGCCGGTCAAGACAATACCGGAGGGCAGCGTTCATTCTGCCTTGCGAATCGGACGAAGCGGCTTTCTCGCTGGCCGAAACGAGCTACGGCATGGTCCGAACCGACGCCGCCGATCACCATCCACAGTCCACGCGTCACCAGTGCCATCGTTCAGTCCCTGATCATCGAATTTGATCCACAGATGTCACAGATAATTCGTTGTCCGTCTCTTTTTTACTGTGTTCCTCTGTGAAATCTGTGGATGCTCCTCTGCCTGCTTCAAGCTTTGAGCCTGTTAGTTGTAGGGTGGGCACCGCCCACCTTTTTTCTTCTGCGTGTTCCTCTGTGTCCTCTGTGGACTTTTTTCGCCTTTCGACGTTTCGCCTTTCCGTCACGGCCCCGCCGGGCAATTGCACGTATTGACGCCCGCGAAGCCATCGAGCACCGCGAGGATATCGAAAATGTCGATCGAACCGTCCCCGCCTGGACACCCGGCCAGGTCCAGGTTGGTCAGCGTGCACGGCGGATTGAACGTCCCCGCGAAGCCATCCAGCACGCACAGGATATCGAATATGTCTACCATCCCGTCGTTGTTCACGTCGCCGAATTTCCGCGGCGAATTGGCGCAGAAATCCGCGACGCAGGCGTCGTGCGTGCACAGGTCGTCGTCACCGCAATCGTCCGCGCTCAGGCACGGCGAGCGCTCATACGCCCCCATGTCCACCACGGCCGGATAGTCCGGCGGATCAGCCACGCCCGTGTCGGTCACGCTGGTCATGTCCGCGAACCGGCTCGAACCGTCCAGGTCGAGCGGCACGCGCTCGGTGGTGTCTGCGTCATTGTCCAAGTCCGCCGAATCCGCGGGAGCGGCCGTGTTGTCGCCCGCGTCAAAACACGGCGAGCCCATGCCTAAACGCAAGTCGTCATCATCCGTGCCCGCAGTGTCGTCCAGACCATCGGCGTCAACAAACAGCGGGTCGTTGCCCAGGTTGTTTGTGTTCGAGCCGCTGTCAAAAACCCCGCCCGCACTCAATCCCTGAATGCCGGTGAATCGCACGGTTGGAGCAGTTGCGCCGACGTGGATTTGCGCGGACTCGTCCATTCCGCCGCTGTCCTCGTTTTCCCAGAAGATGCAATTGAACACTTTCAACAAAGCGTTCGAACCGCTGCCCGTGGTAAGCCCTCCGCCGGAACCGCTCGTAGAGTTTCTGCTAAACGTGCAGTTGATCACGTCGGGATTGCTGGATGCACTATTGTCGAGGCCTCCACTGACAACCGTCGCGAAGTTGCCCGTGAATGCCGAATTCACAATCTTGGGGCTCGAGGAAAAATTAAAAACACCACCTCCCTGATTGGCGTCGTTACCGCCGAACCAGCTGTCGGAAACGATCGGACCGCTGGCGTTGTTGTACATCCCGCCTCCGTTGGCGCTGGTCGAGTTACGAACGAATCTGCAACCCGTTACCGTGATGATGCCGCCCTCGAAATTGTACATTCCGCCGCCGTGGCAACCCGCGCCCCCGATCGCCGTGTTCTCCGTGAACAGGCAGTTGGTGACCGTCGTACTGCTACCGGTGTTGAACATTCCCGCTCCGCCGTTGCCCATGGCCGCATTTCCACTGAACAGGCAGTTTGTGACAATTGGACCGCTGTTGAAATTGAACATGCCCCCGCCGTCCTGACCAGCCGAGTTTCCACTGAACTCACAATGGGTCACTGTGGGGCCGCCGCCGCTGTTGTACATGCCGCCACCCAAGTCGTTGGGATCGGTATTTGCGTTGCCCCTCGTGACGGTGAATCCATCGAGTATTGCCGACGAGTCCGTGCCGCTACCGGTCACCACGTGGTAGCTGTTCTCGCCGTTGTTCGCGAAAGCCGGGCCGTCGTCGCCGTTGAGGTCGCCGGTCAGGATTGCCTCGTTGACCGTCCAGTCGCGGGCGTCGCGCGATCCCTCCGACCCCGCGAAGCCGCCGTACAGGCCTACGCCGTTCAAGAGTTGAAACGTCGCCGATCGATCGCCCGACGTCCGATTCGATCCCTGATCCGGTCGATAGGTGCCGGCCGCGACCCAGACTTCGACGGCGGCGTCGAACCGTTCGGCGTCGACCAGACCGTTCTGCAGCGTGGCGTGCGCATCGGCCCAGCTTGATCCGTCATTGGCCCCAATCGCGTCATCGTTGACGAACACCGCCCGGCGGAATTCGTACGCCCCCATGTCCACGATGTTGTCGATCATCGGCGGGCCGGGATCGGGCACGCCCGTGTCCGCGTCGGCCGGGTCGTCGCAGAAGCGGGGCATGTCGGCCAGATCGCGCGGCGTGCGTTCCGACGTGTCCAGGTCGCCGTCGGCGTCCACTGTGTCGAGCGTCACCAAGGTGTTGTCGCCCGCATCGATGGCCGGCGAGCCGGAAGTCAATCGCAGGTCATCGTCGGGAGTTCCCGCGGTATTGTCCGCGCCGTCGGCGTCGGCAAACAATGGATCGGTGTTGAGATTCCCGCCGCCGTCGGTGACGCCGACCGGCAATCCACCCTGAACGATACTGCGCCGAACGGTAACGGTGCTCGAACCAGGGTCGGCGACGATGATCTGGCCGGAAGTGTTGGCGTGAAGAATGCTATTGTTAATCGTTGTTGACCCACCGGAATCCTGCCGAATGGCGCTTCCAGTCGGTCCGACAATGTTGTTGGAAAACGCGCAATTGGAAATATCGACGACGCCGCCGCTCAATGCCAGGGTACTCCCACTCGAGCCCACCGCCGTGTTTCCACTGAACACGCAGTGGGTCAGGGTCAGGGTCCCGAATCCAAAGGTGATCGCCGCACCGGGGTTACTGAAAGAAAACAGATTACGATTACCGGTAAAGGTGCAATGAGCGATCACAACGTCGCTTTCGCCGACGAACAGAGCGCCTCCCACCGCGATTTCCACGAAATTGTCGGCGAATGTGCACTGGGAAACGATCGCATTCGACCCGTCTGCAAAAGCTATGGCGCCGCCGAATTTTGCGGCGGAGTTTTCGCGAAATGTACACCCCGAAATACTGGGGCTGCTGTTGAAGTTGTAAATCGCCCCGCCGAATTGAGCCCCGGCGTAGTTGTCACGAAATATGCAGTCTCGGATCGTCGGACTGCTGTCCCCGTTAAACATGCCGTGGTTCGACGCATTGCGTATCGTAAACCCCTCGAGGATTGTGTTGGGACCTTCACCGGACAAGCATCGAATGAGGGCGCCGCCCACGCCCGTCCCGTCGATGATCGTGACGTCCGCCCCGCCGCTGCTGCGCAGGGTGATGGCTTTGCCGTTGAAGTTGATGGCCTCGTTGTACGTGCCCGGGGCGACCACGCACTCATCGACCCCGCTGACGGCCGCGTCGATGCACGCCTGAATAGTCGCGAAATCGGCCGGCACATTCAGCGTCGCCCCGCGGGCGTCGAACGCGCGCACGGTCACGGCCGCAAACAACACCACGGAAATGCGAACGCCCACGCGGTTCATCTCCGCCGCCCGACGACCTCGACGCGCACCCGTTTTGTTCCCGAATGACCTGCGGACCATCTATCACGCTCCCTTCCAGATTTCAAACCCAACGCAATGATTCGAACGTCTTTCGATCCCTTATCCGTTGAGCACGCCCACGCGCGCGTAAACTCTGCGACCCGACCACGCGACGGAGTCTACGCGTCAATCCACAACTCCTCCCCGCAGGCATGGCCACGCAGGCGTGTACCATGCCACCCGAATCGACTCCTCCACCGTTAAAACGATGGCCACCCGCCCGTGAGTTCATTCCCGGCCGGGGCTATCTCGTGCTCGCGTGCAGCACGGTGAGTCCGATCACTTCCACGCCCTCGTAGCGGATGATCACGTCGTCGTCGGTGAGCTCACTGTCCGTGGCGTTCGCCGGTTTCTTGAAATTGATGTACAGCACGTCGGCCTCGGCGTCGTACGACGACCACAGGTAGCGATGCGGCGACTGCATCACCGCGGGGACCACCTCGAGGAACCGGGCTATTTCGTGGGGGGCCATAACTGCCGTCTCCGATTGAGGGTGTCCCACCGGCTCGTCCTGAACGCGGTAATCACAAAACCGTCGTCCGGCGGAACCTCCCTGTATACTACCGCCAATGCGTGACCTGTTTCCAGTTTCCGAACGGCGATCAGTTCGCCCTGGCCGCCGGCCAGCACCCGATCCGCCTCCTCCACGGTTCGCATGATATCGTCCAGGAACCCGCCGAGTTCGCAATGTTCGTCGACAATATGCACCCAGCGCTCGTCGGTCAGCCGTATCGCCACACCATTGCGGGACGTCGCCTTGCGCGTCATCGTCGGCTGCCTACATCCAACATGCGGACCTCACCATTGTCAGGATCACAGAATTCCTAGGCCAGCTCGTGCGTGAATCGACTCTCCCACCGCTCAAGAGTTTGGCCATCCGAGGATTTTGCGGGAAGCGATTCCCGCAAGAGTGGGTGCGAGAAGGGATTCTCGCACCAGCGGTTTTCGCCTTTCGCCTTTCGACGTTTCGCCTTTTCCCTCCGTGCCTTGGTGCCTATGTCCCTCTGTCCCTGTGTCCCTGTGTCCCTTCCTACATATACATCCCCCCGTTGATGTTGATCACCTGGCCGGTAATGAACGACGCCTGCGGCGCGGACAAAAACCGCACCGCGCGGGCCACCTCTTCCGGCTTGCCCAGTCGGCCCATGGGCGTCAGCTTCTTCACCAGTTCCAGCGTCTCGGCCGGAACGGATGCGGTCATGTCCGTCTCGATGAAACCCGGGGCGACGGCGTTGACCGTGACCCCCTTGGCCGCCACCTCGCGGGCCAGGGCCTTGGTGAACCCGATCAGCCCGCCCTTGGCCACCGCGTAATTGGACTGCCCGAAATTGCCCATCTGGGCGACGATGGAGGTCATGTTGATGATCCGCCCCCAGCCGCGTTCGCACATCTGATCGAGCACGCCGCTGGTGACGTTGAACGCCCCGTCGAGATTGACGACGAGCACCTTGTGCCACAGATCGCGGGTCATTTTGCGGAACGATTTGTCCTGCGTGATGCCCGCGTTGTTGACCAGCACGTCCACCCGGCCGAACTCCTTCATGATCTGCTCGATCATGACGTTGGTCTGATCTTCCTTGGAAATGTCGGCCTGAAACGAACGGGCCTTGACGCCCATGCCGCGCAGCGCGGCCACCACGTCTTCCGCGTCCTTCTCGCTGCGGACGTAGTTTACGGCGATGGCGCAGTCTTCACAGGCCAGCGCGATGCAGCACGCCCGCCCGATCCCCCGCGACCCGCCGGTCACCAACGCGACTTTCCCAACCAAATCCTTTTCAATCGCGGTCGATGGCATTCCTGTTTCTCCCGATCGTCCGATGGATATGTTTCGATCGGCCGCACGATCCGGCAGGCCGATGAGCTTTACGCGAGCCGGTCATTATACGACCACAGCGACGGCGTCCCAAGGATTTGGTCGGGCATTTGCAACCGAACCGAGATCGCGATCGTCGCAATCTCATAATCGCAATCGTTCACGAGGCGTCACCACCGTCCGATCGTCGTGATCCCGTCCCCGGAGTATGGCACGTGACCGCGCCGTGCGGCGATCGGCGGCATTCGGGCCTGACGCTTGTTGGCGCAGTTGCTTTAACACTTGGTACGAATGCGGAATTCAACCAGCCAGCGTGGCGCGATTGGCGGATTGCTGTGCGTTTTGAACGCCGGAACGCGGAATCGACGAGCCGTGTCCGCTTTTGCGATTGCGAAGAGCCGGCGACGCCAGTGGCTTGACGATGGCGTCACTTCGGGTAGATTATCCGCTCCGCTGAAGAGCGTTCGCGGCGGATGCGCGGGCCGGTTCGTTCGCGGCCCGGCGAGGGGCAACGGATTCTAAACAAACATCCGGGAGGCAATCATGGCTCGTACGTGTACGTTGAAGGGTAAGCCGCTGACGTTGGCCGGCAATGCGTTGAAAGTTGGCGACAAAGCCCCCGACGCCACGCTCAAGAAATCGCTGGTCGATTCGATCAAGATTTCGGACACCACCGGTTCGGTGCGGATTTTCAGCGTGGTTCCGTCGCTGGACACGCCGGTGTGCGCCGAACAGACCCGCCGTTTTTTCAAATCGGCGACCGATCTGCCGAACGTCAAGATTTTCACAATCAGTTGCGATCTGCCCACGGCGATGGCCCGCTTCTGCGGCGCCGAGAGCATCGACAAGGAACGCATGCCTGTGCTCAGCGATCACAAGGACGCCGGCTTCGGACAGGCGTGGGGCACGTTGATTCCCGATCTGCGGATTCAATCCCGGGCCGTGTTCGTGGTGGACAAGAACGACGTCATCAAGCACGTCGAGTACGTGCCCGAGGTGGCCGATCACCCCAACTACGACGCCGTCCTCGCCGCCGCGAAGAAATTGGCCTAGCGACAAGCGGCACGGGCATCTTGCCCGTGATGAGGTGGCACGGGCGTCCCGTCCGTGATGAAGTGGCACGGGCATCTTGCCCGTGATGTCGTGGCAACGGCACCCTGCCCGTGATATCGGCGCGCTGGAATCACACGCAGGGCAAGGCGGAGCCGTCACTCCGCAACCGAAGCATGGCCGGGACGGCCATGCCACAAACACGGGCTGGAAGCCCATGCCACGGTAGTCACGACGGCGCCTCGCCGCCCTCGAATCGGTTCCGCGGCTGGTGCGTGTTGATGTACTGCTTGCGGTGGGCGGCGTATTCGTCGGGCGTCATGTCGGCCACGTGAAACGCATCGGGGTCGTGGGCGAGCTTGATTAGGAAGGGGATGCACCAGCCGCACCCCGTGCCCGCCCCCAGGCATTCGGACATCTGGCTGGGGCGTTTGGGTTTCGTCCGCCTGGCGAAACTCACCAGCTTGCGCATGGTGACGCCGTAACAATAGCAAATCCGGTCGTCGGGGTTCATCTCAATTCCATTCTATTCCCGCGCGGCATCCGGGACCATTGACCGGCGTCGGTTTTTCCGAGCCGCGACCGTCAGGGAGCGGTCTTCGGGCGTTATTGAATATTCTCGCCAATCAAGAAGCGCAGTTGTTTGGGGCCACCGGCATCGCGTTGGACTGGCGTCGCGAGACGGGCGGGTTATGCTATCGGTTGGGTGCGGCACGAGGCGTGGTCGCCGCAGTCACCCATCAAACTTGTACAGGAGCCAATCGCCATGAAAAGCAACGCGCTGGCCAATTGCACCTGCGAATTCATCGGCACCTTCGCCCTGACGTTCATCGGGGCGGGGGCCATCGTGACCACGGCATGGACCGGCGGCGCGCCGGGGCTGGTCGGCATCGCCCTTGCTCACGGAATCGCGCTGTCCATCGCGGTCTCGGCGGCCATGAACATCAGCGGCGGGCACATCAACCCGGCCGTTACCGTCGCCATGCTGGCCACGGGTCGGATTTCGCCCGGCGCCGCGCTTCAGTACATCATCGCCCAGTGCGCCGGGGCGTCGGTGGCCGGTTTTTTGTTGTTCATCGTCTTCGGGATGTTGGGGTCGGGCGGCGGGGCGTCGACCGGTGCGTTTGCCGTCGCCGAAGTCGCGCTGGGCACGCCGAATTTTCACGAGCGCACCATTTCCGCGGGGATGGCCATGGTCGTGGAGATCGGTCTGACGTTCCTGCTGGTGTTCGCCGTGTTCGGCACGGCCGTCGATGAACGCGCCCCGAAAATCGGCGGGTTTGGCATCGGCCTGACGGTGTGCATCGACATCCTGGTGGGCGGCCCCATCACCGGGGCGGCCATGAACCCGGCCCGCGCCTTCGGCACCCTCGTCGCCGGCGGACCGACGACCGCCCACCTGTGGTCCCAGCATTGGGTCTACTGGCTGGGCCCGATCACCGGCGCCATCATCGCGGCCGTCCTGTACGACTGGCTGATTCTGAAACCGGCGCGGCGCAAGGGCTGATCGGGAGCAGGCCCCCCTCCACGCACGTGGGCCTGCGCAGGGCTTGAAGTCCGAAACATGAACGCTTAAAGTCGCGACGAGCCGAGTCACTGCCATCGATAAGGTCATTCATGCGCGCCGCCGAGTACTCACCGGACGAACGGGCCGTTCTTGCCGAATACATCAGCGCCGACAACCTGGATGATGTAATTCCCTCGCTCGCTCGCGATCGGCAGGCCATTCAGCGAATTGAGGCTCTGGTTCGCGGGCAACGAACCGAACACGAGTTGGTTCACGGCGACGCCCGCACGGCGTCGGCGCTGGATCGAGACTCGGTTCACCTTGTGGTAACTTCGCCGCCGTATTGGACGCTTAAAAGGTACAACGAACACGACGAGCAGCTGGGTCACGTCGCCGACTACGACCGGTTCATTGCCGGGCTTGATGACGTTTGGCGTAATTGTTTTCACGCCCTGGTCCCGGGGGGACGGCTCATCGTCAATGTCGGAGATGTGTGCCTTTCGCGAAAAAGAAACAACGGCCGGCACACGGTGGTCCCGCTGCACGCGACGATTCAGGAACACTGCAAGGCGATCGGATTTGACAACCTCGCTCCGATCATCTGGCACAAGATCGCGAATGCGAAGTATGAGGTGTCGGGGGCCGGTGGCTTTCTCGGCAAGCCGTACGAACCGAATTCTGTCATCAAGAACGACATTGAATTCATCCTGATGCAACGCAAGCCCGGCGGCTACAGAAGCCCGAGCGCCCGCGAGCGTATTCTCAGCGTCGTCAGCGCCGACAACTATCAGACCTGGTTCCGGCAGATTTGGTCGGATCTTCGAGGCACGTCAAGCCCAAGCCACCCGGCTCCCTATCCTCTTGAATTCGCGGAACGTCTGGTCCGAATGTTCTCTTTTGTGGGCGACACCGTCCTCGACCCGTTCATGGGCACGGGAACGACCAATCTCGCTTGCGCTCGCTGGGGTCGCAACAGCATGGGAATCGAAGTGGACGAGAGGTACTTCGAGCTGGCGCGAACGCGGGTCGCTGGCTACGTAGGGGACCTCTATTTCACGTCGGCGCTGACCACGCGGGTGCATGAGCATGCAAGACATTGAACAGGGACTTCGAGATGCGGTGCGGCACTTCTGGAGCACGCGCCGCCGTCAGTCCGAACGCCAGGGAAACGAGAACGATCGCGATCGGGGATCCCGGAGCGCGGTCACCGGCGGCAAGCAAATGGATGGGTTCGTGCGGCTGGTGCGCGAACTGCTGATGACCGCTGGAGTTCCGGAAACGAGCATCGCGGCGGATCGGCGAGTTGAATTGCCGGGATGGTTTCGTGCGGAAAAGAAATGGGATCTCGTGGTGGTCCATGGCGGCGATCTTATTGCAGCGATGGAGTTCAAGTCGCAGATCGGACCTTCGTTCGGAAATAACTTCAACAACCGAACGGAAGAAGCGCTCGGCAGCGCCACCGACATTTGGGCGGCATACCGGGAAGGGGCGTTCAAGCCGTCATCGCGCCCCTTCCTCGGTTATCTTATGTTGCTGGAGGACTGCGACCGTTCCCGCGCGCCCGTGAAGGTGGTTGAACCGCACTTTCCGGTTTTTCCCGAATTCCGCGGTGCGTCCTATCGTACTCGATACACGATTGTCGTTGAAAAACTGCTGCGTGAGCGTCTCTATGACAGTGCTTGCTTCCTCTTGTCCGACCCGGCCTCCAGCGCTGCGGGGATCTATTCGGAACCGCACCCTGAACTGACCTTCGCCAGGTTCGTCGCGCCCCTTCTGGCACACGTGGCCCCCATAGGTCGCTAGCGCCCGCTGGATTGGTTCTTCGCGCCTGCGCCGCGAGTGCTGGTTCTTCTCAGTGCATTCGTCCCCGGCCGGGCGACTGGCCGATCGGGACGTGCAGCCGCTTCGAGCCCCCACACCGCGGTGGCGATACGGACCTTGCCGAAGACTCCGTCCAGCGACTTTGTATTGCGCCCCGCCCACTTAAACCAAAAAACCGGGCGGCGCGTCGTGCGCCGCCCGGTCGGGAATTCGCCGAATCAGCAACCCGGTTTCAACAGACCGATCGGCCGGCCGCCGGACTACTCCGGCGCCTCTTCCGTCAATTCCAAATACTTCGCATACGCATCCGCATCCCGCGCGGCCAGATCGTCCGCGTCGCTGTAATGCGTCACCAGTTCGTCGCCGCCCTTGCGGACGGTCACATCGATCGAGCCGTCGGCGTTCTCGTGAATCGAGCGACGGGCCCGGCTGTGCCACTGGATTGCGTTGGCGACCGTGCCGTCCTTCAGATTCGACAGCGCCGCCAGATGCTCGCCCAGGTTTCCGGACGCGCCGTCCAGACCCTGAATCTCGATCTTGTGCGCCTCCAGCGCCTCCTTCAGATGGTCGCCCATGGCCGCGCCGTCGAGCTCGAACACGAACGCATTGGCCCCATCGCCGCCGTGCAGCCCGTCGAGGTTCACAACCACGTTCGCGGTGGACTCCTCCAGCATCTCGTAAGCGCCCGGATCACCGGTTTTCAATTCGTCTTCGTTCGCATAGGTGACCGTGGTCTCTTCGCCGTCCGTGCCGCGGGTGACGGTGATCGCCTCTTCGCCGTCCCGCTTGATCTCCACCGACGAATCCCCGTCGTTCCGGCGGATCACCGTGTTAATCGAGGTCCCGCCGTCGCCGACGAACACCTGGAACGTACGATCTTCCGAATCCGGCAGGGCGTGCAGAATGTCGTCCGGCAGATCAACGTCGAAATCAATGTCGACATCGCCGTCCCCATCGCCGACCACCCACTCGCCATTCTCGCCCTTGCGCAGCATGTGAATCCGGTGACGCACCTGGTCGTTCAACATCGCATTAGGGACCGATTCGTGAATCCATTCCGTGCTGGCCAGGTCTCCGCGCGACGCCAGCGTCGCCACCAGCGTGTGCCGCGCCCCGTCACGCATCACCGTGAACTTCATCCTCGAACCCACGCCCGCGTCGCGAATCGCCCCGGTCAACGACTCCATGCCGTCCACCGCCGCGTCGTTAATCTCCACCACCTGATCGCCCTGCGCGAACCCCGCCGTCTCGGCCGGGCTGCCCTTGGCCACGTTCTGAATGATCACGTTCGTGGACTCCACGTCGTTCTCATTCGTCACGGTCATCGCGATCTGCACACCAAGCCACCCGTCGTTGGGGTCGACCGTCCCCGATACCAAGCTCAACGGCTGACGATCGCCCGGCGCCAACTGCCTGACGATCACCCGCGGCTGTCCCGCTTCCGACGTGCCCCTCGCCACGCGACGCGCGACGATCCGCTGCGTCTCGCCGCAGTTCTCGCCGCCGGCCATCACAAACACCCCGTCACCCGACTCCACCACCTCCCCGTTCACCACCACCTCGGCCTCGCCGTCGGCGGTCTTGGTCACCCACACCTGCGTGGTCTGTTGCTCCTCGCCGACCGGTGCGGCCGGACCGACCGCCAGCGACGCCCCCGCCGCCAGCATCACCGTCAATGCCCATGTCTTCATCCAGTCACTCCTCTTCAAAAAGCCCGTGTCCGCCTGAATCTGCGTCATAACTCGTGACATACCGGAACCGCGCTCGCCAACGCCGGCGAACGCTGCAACGTCCGGATACGGTCCACCTCGATCAATAGAATCCGATCTTCGCCGCCCACGATTCCGTAAACGTTGGAATCGCGCATCCGGCTCATCGACGGAATCCCCGTGCTCGCCTGCTGAATTCCGCTCGCGGGACGCGACCCATCCGTTCCGAATGCCGGCCGCATCGCATTTTTCGTTTCGGGTCGAGCCGGTCCCGCGACCAACTCCACCCCACCCCGCGCCCCGTTGGTCTGAACCAACGGTATGCCGCCCGATCCCGGTCGCACATCCACCGCGCCCGTCCACATCATCCACCCCACGCACGCAGCCGCCGCCGCGGGCATCAGCCACCACACCCATCGCCCGGCCAAACCCCGTCCGGAACGCGTCCGCAACGTCCAAACCGCCGCGGATTCATCGGCCGATGTACCCACCTGTTCGGCCAGCGCATCGGCGCAAAGCACGTCGATCCGTTCCGACAATTCAAACATATGCCGGTATTCCGGCGAACGGATCAACGCCCGGTCCAGTTCCAGGCTTTCGTCGTCTGTCAGGGCGCCGTCCAACCGGCGGGTGATCAGTTGTTCAATTCGATCGGGCATGTCGGACATGGCTTTCTATACCTTGCCTTCCAGCGCGCTGCGCAACAATCGCCGCGCACGCACCAATCGGGTCTCCACCGTATCTAGTGGTAGTCCCATCACTTCCGAAATCTGTTGATAATTCCAGCCGGCCAGATGCCGCAGCACGAACGGTTCGCGATACAGCGGCGGCAACCCCTGCACCGCGTCGAACACCATCGACCTGCGTTCCGCGGCTTGCACATCCGGGCCGGCCGACGCAACGCACGTGATGACGTTCGGCGTCTCCGCGATGGCCCGCGCCAGTTTCCGCCGCCGCGTCTGCGACCGGCCGGCATCGACGGCCGCGTTCCGCGCCAGACTGTACAACCACGGTCGCCATCGGGCCGAATCCTTCAATCGTGACGCTTGTTCCCATACCGCGGTCCATACCTGTTGGCACACGTCGTCCAGCCGGTCGCTGTTGCCCAGCACCCCGAACACGACGCCGCGCACCCACGACCCCTGCCGACGAACGAATTCGTCGAACGCGAAGCGATCCCCCGCGCGAATGGCCTCGATCACGGGTTGCTCCGCGTCGTATTCCGACTTGACCTCCGACACTGCACGCATCTGCACCATCAATGACGCCCGTCCTGCGCGAAACCTGTCACATGTTCCGCGGCGGCCGATACGCTTCATCGCGTGGGCGCCTTCCATAGTCGCCCGACAAACCGCCGCCGCTGAATGTAACTATATATCATAACCGAAGTTAGGATCGAACGGATTCGGTGCGAAGTTCCAACTGCGGATCGATGATCGGGGCGCGAGGACGTAAAAAAAATCGACATAGGTAAGCCCTCGCGGGCTGTCCCTGTCACACCACCGTGCGTACGGGTCCGTACACGGCGGTTCGATGGGGTTGAGCGGTCAACGAACGGATAGCGAAGGCAGTCCGAGTTCTCTCA
>JABFSN010000047.1 GCA_013140575.1 Phycisphaerales bacterium
GGTGAACGGGTGCGGGTGCTGGTGACGGGCGGGGCGGGGTTTCTGGGGAGCCATCTATGCGACGCGCTGCTGGCGCGGGGGTGCGAGGTGATCGCGGTGGACAATCTGTTCACCGGGTCGCGGCGGAACATTCATCACCTGCTGAATCGGCCCGATTTCGAATTCATCCGGCACGACGTGGTGCAGCCGATCCTGCTGGAAGTGGACTGGATTTTCAATCTGGCCTGTCCCGCGTCGCCGGTGCACTACCAGCACAATCCGGTCAAAACAGTCAAGACGTCGGTGATGGGGACGCTGAACATGCTCGGCCTGGCCAAACGAGTGCGGGCGCGGATTCTGCAAGCGTCGACCAGCGAGGTCTACGGCGATCCCGACGTCCATCCGCAGCAGGAATCGTACTGGGGCAATGTCAATCCCATCGGACCGCGGAGCTGTTACGACGAGGGCAAGCGGGTTGCCGAGACGCTGATGATGGACTATCACCGGCAGAACAGCGTCGACACGCGCATCGCTCGGATTTTCAACACCTATGGGCCGCGAATGGCCGTTGGCGACGGACGGGTGGTGTCGAATTTCGTGGTGAGCGCGCTGCGCGACGAGGCCGTCACCATTTATGGGGATGGGCGGCAGACGCGCAGTTTCTGCTACGTGGACGACATGATCGAGGGAATGCTGCGGTTAATGGATTACGAAGGGCAGAACGCGCACGAGCCCGTGAATCTGGGAGCGGCCCAGGAGATCAGCATCGCGGCGTTGGTGACGCAGCTCGGCGAGGTGATGGGAAAGCAATTGAAAACCGCGCCGCAGCCGCTTCCGGACGACGATCCGAAGCAACGTTGTCCGGACACGCGCCGGGCAACGGAACGGCTGGGATGGTGCCCACGGATCACGTTGCGGGCCGGACTGGAGAAGACCGTGGCGTATTTCCAGGAAACGCTGAAACAGTGAACCAGGCACGAAGGCATGTAGGCACGAAAAGAGAGAGCCCGCAGATTGCGCAGCTTGACGAAGTTCACGAATTGAACCGGTTGGCAATCCATTCAGCGGATCGGCGCCGCGATTGAAACGCATCGCACTGGACATGCGCTTTCATACGGCCAGCGGCGCGTCGAATTATATCGGCAACATGGTGGCGCGGCTGGTTCAGGCGGGATCGGGTTATACGTTTCTCGTGATGCGGTTTGAGGATCAGCGTTCGCCGAACGGCGTGAACGTCGATTCGATCATCTGTCCGCGGTTCGGCCTGGTGCGGCAGGTGTTGTGGGATCAGACGCGATTGCCGGGCGTTCTGGCCCGACACGGCGTGTCGTTGTACCACCCGCTGAAATTCCTGGGGGCGCTGCGGAATTCGTGCCCGCAAGTGGCGGTGGCCCATTCCATCACCACGCCGTTCCGCGGTGAATTCCCCACCTCGCGCAAACACGAACTGTATTGGAACGTGCTGGGAAATCGCCTGTATCGTAGCAGCGCGCACGTGATCGCAGTCAGCGACTACGTCCGCGAGTTTCTGCTCGAAGGGTTGGGCATTCCGACCGAGCGAATCACCGTCGTCCACAACGGGCGGGACGAGCGATTCCGACGGATCGACGATCCACCCCGGCCCGCGAATCTAAACGAGTCGTTCGACCGCCCGTACGTGCTGGCCGTGGGGAATATGTTTCCGGTGAAGAATCATGTGACGACGGTCCGGGCGTTCGCGCGAGTCGCGTCACGGTTTCCCGATCATGTGCTGGTGATGGCCGGTGGGATGCAGCACGCCTATTTCGCAAAGGTGCGCCACGCGGTCGAGGAAAGCGGCGTCGCATCGCGGATTCGTTTGCTGGGATTCGTGGATGCGGAGGCGTTGCTGTATTTGTACAATCGCGCGGACGCACTGGTGATGCCGTCGCTGACCGAGGGGTGTCCGATCACGCTGGTGGAGGCCATGGCCTGCGGTTTGCCGGTGGTGGGATCGCGCCGCGGGGGAATCGCCGAGGTGGGGGGCGATGCCATTCGCTTGATCGACGATCCGATGGATGTGCATGGATTCGCGGCCGGGATCGCCGATATCATCGCAGATCGGACGATGCGTGCGCAAATGGCGGAAGCGACGCAGGCACGAGTCGTGGATTTCACGTGGCCGCGAGCGGTTCAAAAAACGCTCGCGGTGTACGATCGTGTATTGGGGGGCGAATGACGTCCGATCGGTCGGGGCGTAGCGCGGCGAATGAGGTTCATGCAGCGTTCGATGCGGCTGCGGGGCGAAGTAGCACCGAGATTGCCGAGGAACAGACCGCGACCGGTGGTGGAGCGTCGGCGGGAGCGATCCGGCGGCTGGCGCTGGGAGCGGGAACGATTTTCGTCGCCAAAGTCGCGAACACCGGCGCCAAGTTCGTCACGCAGGTGGTGGTCGCCCGGCTGCTGGGGGCGGAACATTTCGGACTGTATGCGCTGTGCATCGTCATCTATCAGATCGCGGAGTTGTTCGCGGGGATGGGGCTGGACAGCGGCAGCGTGCGGTTTGGGTCCATCCACCACGGCAACGGCGATGCACAGCGGTTGAAGGGAGTCATCCGCGATTCGATGACCATTCCCGCGGCCGCAGGCGTGTGCCTCGGTTTGGCACTGTTTTTGTCGGCCGATCTGCTGGCGTCGGGCGTGTTCCACAAACCGGCGATGGCGACGGGATTACGCATCGCGGCCGTGGCGTTGCCGTTCGGATCAATGATGAACGTGGCCGCGTTCGCCACCACGGCGTCCGGTGTGACCCATTATCTGGCGTATGTGTGGACGGCGCACCCGACCATGAATCTGCTGTTGGCCGGCACGCTGTGCGCCATGGGGCTGGGGCTTGCCGGGGCGATATGGGCGTGGGTGGCGGCGTCCGTCGTGTGCGCGGGGTTCGCGGCGTGGTGCGTCCGGGCCACGTGGCCGCATCTCGTCGGCCCGACGATTCAGCCCCTCCATTCGCGGAAAGAGCTGCTGTCCTATTCGTGGCCGCTGGCCATGGGCAGTTTCGTGTGGCTGGTGCTGCTGTGGACGGACATATTGGTATTGGGGTATTTCGGCACTGAAGAGGAAGTAGGGGTCTATCGGGCGAGTTCACAGACGTCGTTGCTGTTGACCATGATTATTGTGTCGCTGAACACGATTTTCACGCCGACGATCGCCGATCTGCTGAATCGGCGACAGACCACCGAACTGCACGGTTTGTTCCGGGCGTCCACACGGTGGAGCCTGGCCGCGACCGTGCCGATGTTTCTGATGCTGTGCGTCTGCAGTCGCGATTTGCTGCGGATTTTCGGGTCGGGGTTTGAACGGGGCGCGGCGTCATTGGTGGTATTGGCGGCCGGGCAGTTGGTGACCGCGGGCACTGGAAGTTGCGGTCAGATTCTGGCGATGGCGGGCAGGCAGTATTTGAAACTATACGGTGATCTGGCCATGGCGATCATGAACATTGTATTGAACTTGTTGCTGGTGCCGGCCTATGGCATTCTGGGGGCTGCGGCGGCCACGGCGGTCAGCGTGGGATTTGTGCATGTTCTGCGACTGGTGCAGGTCTATCGCGTGATCGGAATCTATCCATATAACGGCAGTTTTGTACGAGTGCTGGTCGCCGGGACGGCGGCAGGTGCGGCCGCGGCCGGCGTTCGAGCACTACTCCCGAATGTCCAATTTGTCGTGGCGCTTGTGGTCCTGTCCATCGCCATTCTGGTCGTCTATCTGCCGGTGTTGTGGATGATGGGTATCGAAAACGAAGACAAGACGCTGTTCCGCGACATGTGGCGACGCATCCGCGGACGCCGGTCGGCGATTCATGCGTCGATCGGCGACGCCTGAAAGGGACGGAAAATGTCAAGACGATCAACGATGGGGTGGATGGCCGGGCTGGCCGGATGTTCGGCATTGGCGCTGTGCGCCGGAGTCTATGTCGGCTATTCGAGGGGCATTCCGTTCACGAAACAAGAGCGGCAATGGTCCGTGGCCATTTATTCGGGCCCGTCGCCGTTTGATCTAACCGACGCGCCGGGCGCGTCTAACCCGGTTCTGACGGCCGCCGACGTCACCGACGTGAATGCGGATTTCGTGGCCGATCCATTTCTGGTACGCGAAGGCGACAACTGGTTTTTGTTCATTGAAGTCTTGAACTCGGCAAACAGGCAGGGCGATATTGGCGTCGCCACGAGTGCAGACGGGCTGCACTGGAAATACGAACGAATTGTGCTCGACGAGCCGTTCCATCTGTCTTATCCGCATGTATTCAAGTGGGACGGGCAGTATTACATGATCCCGGAGAGTTACGAGGCCAATTGGACGCGTCTGTACCGGGCGGATGAATTCCCATTCAAATGGTCGCGGGCCGCGGATTTGATTCGCGACGATATTGTCGACCCGTCCATCGTTCGATACATCGATCGATGGTGGTTGTTCGCGTCGGCCAACGCGCGGGGGAACGACAAACTTGCGTTGTGGTCCGCCGACGAATTGACCGGTCCATGGGTGCTGCATCCGGCCAGTCCGTTGATCATCGGGGACGGCCACATTTCGCGGCCCGGCGGTCGGGTAATCGATGTGGATGGCCGCCTATTCCGTTTCGCGCAGGACGATCGGCCCGACTATGGTCTGAAGATTCACGCGTTTGAAATCACCAAGCTGACGGCGACCGAGTACGAGGAACGGCCGCACCCGTTAAACCCCATTTTGAAGGGAAGCGGCAGGGGATGGAACGCGGCCGGAATGCACCAATTGGACGCCCAACGGATGGCGGACGGGCGGTGGATCGCGGCGGTCGACGGGCATCGGTTCGTCAATGTCTATGGATGGAACTACTGATTCGGTCGAAGGATGCGCGACGCGTGGCGACGCCACGAAGATTATCCATTGACACGCCGCCGATCGACGATAGACTGATCCGCGGTTGGTGATCCGCCGGAGCGGATCCAACAGGGAATCCGGTGCAATCCCGGAGCGGCCCCGCCGCTGTGACCGAGAACGAAAGCCGCGAATGCCATTGATCCGCGTCGTCGGGTCGAGAAGGTGCGGCCGGTAGGACCGACGAAAACGTCGGGCGCTCGGAAGCCAGAAGACCTACCAACCGGAATGTCTGGATTGTGACGCTCTCGCGGGAGGAGTGCCGCACCATGTTTTCCGGTCTGATGGAGCCATTCGGGCTCGTAATCAATTCAAGACCCAATCCGACGGAAAACGATCGTGCGACCGATCTTTGCGCGCGGAAGCGTCGCGTGAAGGGAGGCGACGATGTTTGCATCTGCGATGAGATGGAGTGGTCATGCGGTTCCCGGCACGGCGCGATGGGCCCGTTTGGCGGTTTCGGCATGTTGGGCATTTGGTCCGGCGGCCGTCCTGGGGCAGGCGTTTGAACCCTACGGATTTGCGCGACGCGTCGAATTGCCCACCGGCGCGGGACCGATCGACGCCCTTCCTGACGGGCGGCTGATCGCGCTCCTGCAGGACGACGTTTACGTTCAGAACTGTTTCGACCCGGAGCGTATTGAGTGGATGGGCACGCTGCCGGACGCGGACCTCGCGTCGTTCGGCGCCGCGTTCGTGCGCGTGTCACCAGATGGCACGCGAATCGCCGTCGGCAACAACGGCGGCGCGTCGCTCGTCGATTTCGAAGTCGGCGTGTTCGAGTTGCCGGGTCTGGCCGGAGTATGGTTCACGGGCGGTCATTTCGACGCAAACTGGTACGACGACACCCTGCTGGCGCTAACCGCGGGCGATTTCGTCAATCCCGGCGTGGTGACCATGCTTGACACTGCCAGCCCGATTCCCGGCGCACCGGTCAACACCGTTGTCGTGGACAACATCGGCGGCGGATCGGGTGGCGTGACATTCGACGCCGTGGGCAACTTGTACACCGGAAATGGGTTCGCGTTGTTCGGTCCCAGCGACACCGGGCACGTCCGAGCATTCGATTTCGCGTCGTGGTCGCCGGCGCTTTCCGGGGGGATGCCCGTCGATTTCGAGGTCGACGGGGTGCTGATCATCGACGCGCTCTCCGCGTCGCCGTTGCATTTCGACGCGTCCGGCAACTTGCTGATCGGCGGCGGCGATTTTTCCGGCGGCGACATCGACGCAGTTGCGGTCGTAGACGCGACCGCCGTGGCCGACGCGTTGGGCGGATTCGGGCCGGCGAACGTGTTCGACGCCACGCAGGTGCAGCGCCTGGACCCTGACACGACCACCGAATTCAATTTCTACGGGGTGGTCCATAACCCGGGGACCGACGAGGTTCTGGTGACCGACGGACCGGTCCACGCATTCGCGCCGCGCGTATGCGAGTCGAGCGGCGACTGCGACGATGCCGTCGATTTCACCGACGACTATTGCACGGCGGAGGGTATATGCCTGCACGTGCCGGCCGTCCGCGGGGACACCGCCTGTGCGACGGACGGCACCGTGGACATTTTCGACATTTTGGCGGTGTTGGACGCATTCGCCGGCACATCGCCCTGCTGCGACTGAAAGGAACCGGTCAGGATGGGTGACGTCGCAGTTTCGAGGGGCCGTTTCTCGCCCGGAACGGGAGCAATTTCCCCTCCCGGAACGTGGGCAAACTCCTCGCCCGGAGGGCGCTCGAAAGTAGCCAGGGGCTTCCGCCCTTGGAATGCGTTCCCGCGAATCTCCCGCCCGGAGGGCGGGCGAAACGCGTGTCCCAACTTGGCGCTGCTGTTTGCACCGATACTGGAGTGACATTTCGTGGCACGTACCCTGTTCAGGATGTTTTGCACGACGTTGATCGTCTGCCACCCCGCATGGAGCGGCGAACCAAGTTCGTTCGCGACGCGCGTGGTCGACTACAACCCGGCGCCGGGGCACTTCGTTCAGGATGAATCGTTCAACGATCCTGCCCGGGCGCTCGGACCGCCGATCGGCGGCGGATTAACCGCGGCCGACAACTCCTCCGTCGTGACGCTGGGCGGTTTCGGCGGGTCGATCACGCTCGGGTTTGATCACACCGTGCTGGACGACCCACTAAACCCGATCGGTCTGGACGCGATCGTCTTCGGCAACGCTTTTTGGCGGGGCGGGGAGCCGATCAACCCCAACGTCCACTGGGCCGAGTGCGGCGTCATCGAGATATGCCGCGACTGGAACGAAAACGGTCAGCCGGATGCGGACGAACCCTGGTATCTGATTCCCGGTTCGCACATCGCAAACCCGGCGGGTCAATTCACCACTTGGACGTGGGACGACAACGTTCAGGATGCAACCTATCCGCCTGCGAACCCCGCGTGGATTCCACCGGGCTACAGCGGAACGTGGCGAACATCGGGCTATTTGTTGCCGGCGGCGTTCAATCTCCCGTTGATCGTCAACCCCTTCGGTTCGAACGCGGAGGAAGAGGGGATTTTCGGATACGCGGACTATTCGCCGGTGCTCAAGTTGGGCGATTGGGACGCGGACGACGTCGTGGACGACCGCGGAACCAGCGCGGCGGAATTCTATACGATTCCCGACGATCCGTTCACCGTCGGCATTCGTCCCGGATCGTGCGGAGGCGACGCCATTGACATCGCCTGGGCCATCGATCCGGCGAGCGGCGAACCGGCCGACCTCGACGGATTCGATTTCATTCGCATCACCAACGGTGTGAACGCCTTGACCATCTTCGGCGAGAAATCACCGGAATTGGACGCCGTCGCCGATGTGGCGCCGGGCATCATGGGCGACTACGACGCCGACAACGACGTTGACATGGACGACTACTTCCATTTCCACCATTGCACGAAGCCCGCCGATGCCGGCGACATTTCGCCGCGCTGCCGCGTAATGGATTTTGACGACGACCTGCGCGTGGGCGTTCGCGATTTCGGCCGATTCCAGACCGCGTTCACCGGCGGGATCGAATGACCGCGACGAAGGCAACGAACCAGACCGGACTCGATGGGCGATGGCGCCTCAACCGGACCGTCGGTTTCACCCTTGTCGAACTGCTCGTCGTGCTGGCGATCGTCGCGCTTCTGCTGTCCATTCTTCTGCCCAGTTTCGCGGCGGCGCGAGGACAGGCGAAATCGGCTGCTTGCTCGTCGAACGTGCGGCAATTGGTCCTGGCCAACACGATGTACGGAAACGAGCACGCGGACCGATTCTGCCCGGGCGCGGCGCAGTTTATCGGCAACGCGAAGCATCCGGGCAATTTGCATCGCTGGCACGGCACGCGCGACAAGCCCGGTGAACCGTTCGACGCACGGCGCGGTCCGCTCGTGCGTTATCTCGGGCGTGACGCTCGAATCCGGGCCTGTCCGGCGTTCACCAACGTCGCCCGCGGGTTTGAATACGGGGCGGGCGGTTTCGGCTACAACAATGCGTTCATCGGTGTGGCGCTGAAGCGCACCATGCCGAACGGGTATGCAATGGAGTCGGACGTCGTGGGGGCCTTGTCGAGCCGGGTGCGAACTCCCGCCGACACGCTGATGTTCGCCGATAGCGCGTTCGTCACCAATCGATTGATCGAATACAGTTTCGCCGAGCCGCGTTATCATGCGACGATGGGCTTCCGGGCCGACCCTTCGACCCATTTCAGGCACGGCGGACACGCCAATGTCGGCTGGTGCGACGGGCACGTGGACCAAAGGTCGCTGACGTTCACTTGGTCAAGCGGGTTGTATCCCGACCACCCGGGCCGGCACGCCATCGGTTGGTTCGGCGCCACGGACGACAACAGGCTTTTCGATCTGGACTGACTCGACAACGCTATGACAATCCCAAGCACGATCGACGAAATCTGCACCGTGCGACACACGGCCCTTCCCAGCCCCGGAATCTGCACCGTGCAACACCAGGCCCTTCCCAGCCCCGAAGGGGCGGCAGTCAGTAGCCGGGGGTGGAGTCCGCGACAGCGGCCCACACCCCCGGAATCGCCCCCGACGCAAAGACCAGCCCCAGCGGGGCGAAAGAAGGGATGGCGGGATTCGTGTTCACGGCGCTATAGTACTGACTCGACCACATGAACCGGTCCATACCCACCCCGACGCTCTGCGGATGCTGTTCCGAGCCGCATCCGGTCCGTATCGTGTTTGCGGTTGCCGTTGCATTGCTGGCCTGGACCTCCACGCCCGGGTGCGGAGTCGACGAATCCATCCTGCTCCCCGCGCAATTCAGCGAGACACCGCCGCCCGACGAGTCGTCCGTGCTGGCCCGCTTCGCCGTCATCAGCGACACCCAATGTCTGGACGAAGAGTCGCCCGCGAGATTCGCGGGCGCCGTCGCCTACATTCCATCGGCGTGGCGACCGCACGAGGCCTATACCACCCAGTTGTTCGACGGCGCCGTCCGCGCCGTCAACCGCATTCACCATTCCGGGCGCACCATCGATTTCGCATTGCACACCGGCGATCTGTGTGACAACGCACAAATGAACGAACTGCAATGGGCGCTCACCGTCATGGACGGCGGCCAAATCGATCCGCGAAGCGGTCCCGACGACCGATCACCGGACCAATTACCGCCGCCCGAACTTGATCCGCACGCCCCGTTCGCGGCCCAGGGGCTGTACCGTCACGGCATTCACGGACCGCGGCCATCGATTCCCTGGTACGTCGTATTCGGCAATCACGATGCGTTCGCGTTGGGGACGTTTCCCATCGTTGAGTCCATCACCGGCGCCCGCCGCGCCCCGTTGCCGCTGGAAGGTCGCCCCGGCATCCTACTGCCCGTCATTCTGAATCCGGTGGGATTCCTCGCCCACGGCAACGTGACGCCGGCCATGCCCGGTCCCCCGACGTTCCTCGAAGTGCCACGTGTTGTCACGCAGAATCCGGGACGCCGGTTTTTCAACAAGGGTGAATTCATCGCCGCCATGTACCGGACGCAAACGGATCCGCCGGGTCACGGTTTAACCGACGACCCCTCGGCACCGACGTGGTACAGCGTCGCCCCGATGCCCGGTCTGCGCCTGATCGGGTTGGACACGTCGGACGTGCCCGTGCCGGTGCCCGGGTTTCCCTATTCCGAGGGCGCCGTTTCGATTGCTCAATCGCGGTTTCTGCTTCGGGAACTGCAACGGGCGTCCGATCGCGGCGAACTCGTCATCGTCGCGTCCCACCACCCCAGTCACTGTCTCCAATCGATCTACGGCTCCGTATTGAGTGAACCGTCTTTGCAATCATTGCTGAATGAGTTTCCCAACGTCATCGTTCATTTGGCCGGCCACACCCATCGCCATCGCGTCACCGACCGCGGCGGCTACCTGGAGATCGAAACGGCGAGCCTTCTGGATTGGCCGCAGGAGGGTCGGCTGATCGAAATCTACCGCGACCCGACAAGTGCTGCCGTTCACATCGCCTATGAGACAATCAACCATCTCGATGACTCGCTGCCTCCGCTGGGCGAAGATCCGCTGCTGGAGCTTCGCGCCGAAGCCCATCGCCGCGCCGATCCGATTAATCTACTCCCAGCCCATCCATCTCCCGATCTGCGATAAACTGTGCAGTCTGCGGGATCTCCAGCCCGTGCCTCCATGCCTTCTTTCGAACCTACCGTCCGATAATCTCAAGCTTCTCGCCAACGACAACTGCTGATCGACGATTCCGATAATTCTTTAGCGCGCTGCCGGAGTCATCTAGGTGCCGGGAACTCCGAATCGTCGGGGTGACGCCGTCGCCTCGGGGCGGAGGAGATATGAGCGCTTGAAGTCCCTGGCTACGATCGCGCGCCATGGGGCGCGGAGATCGCTGCAGGCGCAGATCGCTACCGGTCATTCGTGTCGGCGGGTCGCAGCGCGGCGTCGGCGTCGATGCGGGCCGCTTCGCGGAGGGGGTCGGTGGTGTTTTCGCGGTTGGCGAGTTGCGTGGCGATGCGGAAGGATTCCTGCGCTTCGGACGTTTGGCCGAGGCGGGCCTGGGCGGCCGCGGCGATGAACAGGCAGGCGGGCATGTCGGCGCCGCCCTGGCGGGATTTCATGGAGGTGTCGATGGCCTCGTTGAATTTGCCGTTGCGAAGCATGGCCAGGGCGAGCACGGCGAACAGCCCGGGGTCGTCGGGGCGGGTACGCACGGCGTTTTGAATCAAGGTGTAGGCTTCGACGTCGTTGCGTAACGTCGCGTCGGTCGAGGTCATGTACTCCATGGCCAGCGTCGCGCTCAAATAGGGGTCGTCGAGGGCCATGGAGACGCCGTGGCGGAAGACGCGGACGGCTTCGTGGAGTTGCCCCTTCTGCCGCAGCAGGAGACCGAGATTGCGGTACAGCGTTCCGACGCGGGGGTCGTTGGCCAGCGCGGTTCGGAACTGGGCGATGGCGTCGTCGATGCGTCCCTGGCGGGCGAGCACGTTGCCGAGTTCGGTGTGGGCCTCCACGTAGTTGTCGCGGCGGGCGATGGCGCTGCGGAGCAGTTCGATGCCCCGATCGGCTTTCCCGTCGCCGGCCAATGCCCGACCGAGATGATAGCGGATTTCCGGCGATTCGGGATCGCGTTCGAAGGCGCGCTCAAGATAGGGCAGGGCGCTTTCGAAGCGGCGGGCTTCGCTGTGGGTGATGCCCATTTGCAGCAGCGCGAAAACGTTATCCATGTCCTTCTGAATGATGGTGGCCAGGGTCGCGGCGGCGTTGTCCAGCCGGCCGATGCGCCAAAGCGCGGAGGCGAGCAGCAGGTTCGGCGTCGGGTCGGTGCAATCGACGGCCTTGATGGCCTGATAGAAATCGATGGTTGCGGACAGTTGATCGTCGAGGACGGGGGCCATGGCGCGATAGATGTTGGCCGATGGTCCGACCGGTCCACGTTCGGGGAAATAGAGCGACGAGGGCGCCGGACTGTCGCTGTGCGCTTCTTTCGTGATCACCAGCCAGGCGGGGTCGGGCGGACCGCGCTGGATCAGGTGGTCGGTCATGGTTGCGTGGACAACATCCCGCGGGCGGCGTGACGGCATGTGGCACGAGACGCAATCGGCGGAGGCGTCGTGCGCGGAGGTTGTTGCTCCATTCGCGGCGGGCGTCGAATCGGCCTTGCAATCGTCGGCCTGGTGGCAGGTCAGGCACTTGGCGCGGTAGTGGGCGGCACGTCGCTCGGGCGGCGGCTTGCGGTGCGGATCGTGGCAGGTCAGGCAATTCATTCGGCCGTCGCTTTCGACGTAGCAGCGGCTTTGCCGCAGACGGTAGGGGTGGTGGTTGATTTCGAAACGAGCGGATTTGTCGGGGCCGTCGTCGTAATCGAGCACGAGGAGATAGTCTTCCAACGGTTGGCCGGGGCGGTAGGAGAAGTCGTTCCGGCCGAAGCGGCGGACGAGGCTGGTATGGAGGACGGTCGGCTGCAAATGGCATTGGTAGCAGACATCGTCGCGGCGTTGCGCGTCCAGTTTGGACGGATTGACAATGGCGCCGCGAACCTGTCCGAGCGTTGAATCGGTTTGACCGGCCAGTCGGACGTGGTCCTGCCCAGGTCCGTGGCAGCGCTGGCAGCCGATGCCCTGGGGGAGTTCCCTTGGATAGACGGGGAGCTTTCCGAAGGCGTCGGCGCCGTGCGGCACGTCGGGGTAGGCGTTATGGCAGAACATGCAGTCGCGGGAGATGGGGCGCATGAAATCCTGCTGGTCGCGGCGTTCGTAACCCGGGGCCATCGCCCACTTGCCGTCCTGGGTGTACCAGCAGACGGGTAGTTGGAAGATCTCGCCGGATTCGGTCTGGTACAGGTACGTGCGGACGTGGTTGCCGGAGCCGACGATCCAGTCCACCTTGCGTTCGATTTCGTTGAGCCGCCGACCGTCGGCGTCGATCTGCCAGCGTTTGAAGAACATCCCGCCGTCGCGCAGGGACATTTCGTAGTGACGGTTGGATTCGGCGTGAACGACGCGGGCGTCCCGCCAATTCTCGATGATGTTGTCGGGCGACGGGCGATAAAACGAACGAGCCATGCCGACGTGGGCGTACGCGTCGTACAGTTCGCGATGGCACTCGGCGCAGGCCGTGTCGGAGATGTAGCCGGGAATGGCGGACGTTGGTTTTGACGATGGCGGCGTTGAAGCCGCGGACGTGGTCGCCGGCCCGGCGGATTGGTTAACGACCGCAGGATTCCCGATCACCGATGGCGATTTGCTTGCATTCGCGCGGTCGCCCGTTGTCGTTGGTCCGTTCGGCGAAGTAGATTCGGGTTGCCTGCGGCAGGCGGTGGTGGTCGAAATCAGGACAATGATCGTCGGCACCCAGAACCGTTGTTGCCCGAATCCCTGACACTGTAATGCCACGCGTGTACCCATCGAAAGAAACCCGTCGCATAAGTAACACGTGCCCGCTAATACTACAACGCTATGAGCGCGTCTCCGGTCATGGCTTCTTTCGCCCCGCTGGGGCTGGTCTTGACCGTGCCAACGGCATCCGGGGGTTACGTCCGCTGTCGCGGACTAGACCCCCGGCTATTGACCGTAGCCCCTCCGGGGCAAGGAGGGACGCCGGCACCACGAACGGGGCCTCTTGATCGATCGCGCCCGGCATCGTCGTAGTGTTGTAGTACTAATGTCGCCACAAAGTTCCATCGTTCATGGCGATGGGGCGATCAACCAAGCCGATAACGCAATCTTCAGAAAGAATTGATTCGCCCGTTTGCCTAGCCGGGGCGCGTTTCGTACGTTTCGATTGTCGGCTGTGGAACGTAACGCCTGACGGGTTACGGCACGCGTCCGACGGGGGGGGGGGAAACTGGGGCGATCGCATCCTGCCGACCGGCCTTTCATTTCCCAACGAACACGCGATGTATCCGGACCGCAGGACGCGGTTCGGCAAGTGACGCTCGCGACCCTTGGAGGTTGGAGTCGAGTAGGAGGGCGGTGGTCGGACCAGGGACGGGCCGGGCGCCGATTCGATTCCCAGCGGGTTCCGTTTGAAGATCGGACCCCGGGGGTTTAAGCGAAGGAGCAGAACAGTGAATTGCTTTATGAACCGAGTGAAGAGCTTCCTGAAGAGTGAAGACGGCCCGACGGCGACGGAGTACGCGGTGATGCTGGCGTTGATTATCGTGGCCGCGATCGGCTCGATCCAGCTGGTGGGCACCAAGGTGTCCGACACGTTCACCAACGTCGAGGGCAAGCTTCCGACGGTCGCCCCGTAATGATGCGAATGGGGCTCGGCCCGTGGCGCTCGTGGCGTGAGCGGGTCGTAGCGTGAGCAACGCACCGTGGATGCCAAGTCCGCAAGCGTGTGTGAGGGTGGGCGTCGTCCGACGGGCGATGGCCCACCCTTCGTTTTTGATCGCCGAACGATTGCGGTAGGTGGGCTTGGGGGACGAAGCCCGGTCGTCGAAAGAACGGTGGGCAGTGCCCACCCTACGACTGCCGAGCCGCGAGCGTTGCCGGACCGTTCCCCCGACGGGCGCGGCCCGGAAGGACGCCGGCGCCGGTCCGAAATGGTGGGCGGCGCCCACCCTACAAGAGACGGCGGCTCGGAAAGAATCCCCGGTGTACAGGGATATCGGATACTGGATGGGAGCGACGGTGACGGGGGCATGATGGCTGCATTAAGGGGATGGAGATGGTTTCGGGATTCTGGCTGATGACGTGCATGATCCTGGTGCCGGCGGTGTTGCTGGCGTCGTGGATCGATTACGCGGAGCGGCGGGTGCCGAACTGGCTGAACGCCATGCTGGGGGCCGCGGGGTTTGTGGCCCAGGGGGCGTATTTCGGATGGTCGGGCGTGGTCGCGGGAATGCTGGGTCTGCTGGTGGGGTTCGGCGTCCTGATCGTGCCGTGGATGATGCACGGGATGGGGGCCGGTGACGTGAAGTTGATGGCGGCGATCGGCGTTTGGTTTGGGCCGTGGATGACGCTGGTGTCGTTCGCGTTGGGGGCGGTGCTCGGCGGGGTGATCGCGGTGGCGATGATTCTGTGGCGGCGCCGCGGCACGGAAGCGTGGGCGAACATGGGCATCATCCTGTTGAAGGTGCAGTCGCGGGACACGGTGTTCAGCGAGTTCGGGTCGGCCAAGTCGCTGGGCGAGTCGCCGCAGTTGTTGCCGTATGGCGTGCCGCTGACGATCGGATCGTTGATCGTGTTGAGCGGAGAGGTTTTTCAATGGTGGGTGGTGTGATATGCGCAATGGTCAGATACGCGGGCGTAAGGGTATGTGGAGCAGTGTGTTGAGCGGCGTGGCGACCGCGCGCGTGGCGCGACGTCCGGGGGGCGAGTCCGCGTCCGCGGAATTGATGCGCGGGGTGAAATGCGCCGGACGGAAGCGCGGAGCGGCATTGGTGGAGTTCGCCGTGGTACTGCCGCTGCTGCTGGTGCTGTTGTTCGGCATCATCGAGTTCGGATGGGTGTTCATGGTCCGCCAGTCGTTGTCCAGCGCCGCCCGCGAAGGATGTCGCATGGCCGTTCTGAAGACGGCGACGCAGGCCATGGTGCAGGAACGCGTGCGCGAGGTCATGGCGCCGACCGGGTTCGCGGAAGGGACGAGTTGGAACATGGACCTGTCGGCCATCGACGACGCGTTGCAGACCGTGACGGTGACGATCCCGATCAACGACGTGGCGTTGACCGGGGGGTTCATTCTGCACGGCGGCTACGACCTGTCGGGCACGTGCTCGATGCGCAAGGAGGGCACTACGGTCGAGGATGAGGAATAGCCGCGGGCTGCGCATGTCGCGGCGTTGCGTGCGACGGTCCGCGACGGAGTTTGCGGCTTGGGCATCTGGTCCATGTCGTCACGGGCGGGACGCTCGTGCCACAGTGATTTCACGGGCGGGGTGCCCGTGCCACGGAACGGGTATGGGGGAATCGGGGCTTCTCGACAGCGAGGTAGGTCATGAAAAAAATAGCGATCATTCCGTTGGTAATGGGGGTGGCGATCGGCGGTCTGGCCATCAAGCTGGGTCTGTCGACCATTCAGAAGGCCAAGGCCAGCGCGTCCGTTCAATCGGCGAACGTGGTGGTGGCGGTGGAGGAGATTTCGGCGACGTCGACCATCGAGGCGCGTCTGGTGAAGGTGATTTCGACGCCGGTGACGCCGTTGATGGGCAAGGACAGTTACACGAAGGCGGAAGACATCATCGGGCGCGTCGCGGCCACGACCATTCCGCGCGGCGCCGTGGTGCGCGGCGAGCTACTGGCGCCGGAGGGCACGCCCGCGGGGCTGACGGTCCGCATCCCGTCCGGCTATCGGGCGGTGTCGGTCAAGATCGACGAGGTAACCGGCGTCGCCTATCAACTTCAGCCCAACAGTTGGGTGGACGTGATCGTGGTCATGGACGTCCAGAACGGGCGGCAAAAGGAAACCATCAGCCGCATCCTGTTGCAGGAGGTCGAGGTCATCGCCGTGGGGCGCACGCTGACCACGGGCGACGACCCCGAGGGCAAGGGCAAGGTGGCCAAGTCCATCACGCTGCTGGTGAAGGATTCGGACGTGCCCAGCCTGCACCTGGCCCAGACCCGCGGCAAGCTGACGCTGGCGATGCGCAGTCCGGAAGACCACCTGATGTCCAAAGCCGGTCAGGCGACGGAAAGCGAGTTGCTGGGTCGATCGAAGCCCGTCGCGGACGAAGACGAACCCGAGGACGCGGCGCCGGTGGCACAGGTGGCGCCGAGGCCGCAGCCGGAGTCGTACATGGTGTCGGTCATGGGTTCGGACGGGCAGCAGTCGATGGTCACATTCAATGGCAAGAACTCGACGGTGCGGCAGTCGGTGGTGACGAGAGGCGGAGTGGCCGCGTCGTCGGCGCCGGGGCATCGCGGGTTGTTGGGCGCGACCGCGACGTCCGATTCGGACGAGGATAGCGGCGTTTCGTCGGTTCCCGGCTTCCCGCCGGCGCCGCCGGGATGATTTTGGCCGGTTGGGAGTGCCGATGGTCCTCCTCGACCGGACCGTCGGCGTGTGATGAAGGGGCGGTGACGGGCGTTGGTCCCGTGACCGCCCCACGGCCTTTTTACGTTCGACGGGCAGTGCGCATCGTGAACGAACAAGTTGTATGAGTTCGTGATGCCGTCGCCAACCGGTAGAGACAATCGGGCGGAAGTCTGCTAAATAAGAACACACAAGAGGGAAACCGAGTTTCGTCCGCCCTCCGGGCGGAAAGAAATGGGGAACCCGATCCAGGGGCTGAAGCCCCTGGCTAAGACCGTGCGCCCTACGGGCGAGGCTTCGCGCGTCATGACGAAATCGGATTCCCTATTCCCTGGTTCAATTTAGCGTTCGTCTTGGTTGCGGGGTACGTGTTCAGCGTGGGAAACTTCGAATCAGTGCCACGGGCGCAAGCCCGCGGGCGCCAATGCGCGGGGTGCCGCGTGAACCTCCAATCACCGGGCTTGCGCCCGGTGCTCTGAATTGCGGGGCATACGCTCAACAGGTACGTTGCGGACGGTATGTCCGCGATGATGAAATGGTTGGGCCCACTTTCGTCTGCGGAGACTCTGCGATGAAACAGAGAACAGTGTGCGGAACGGTGGTGTTTCTGACGACGCTGGCACTCGTCACGGCGCAAGTCGCGGCAAAGGACGCCAAGCCGGCGAAAACCGATCCGACTGAGAGGGGACGAGCGTACACCGCCCTGTTTTACGACGGCAAGGTCGATCAGGTGTGGGAGCATTTCGGCGAGGCCATGAAGACCGCGCTGGTTTCCAAGGAACAGTTGCAGACCTTCCGCGATCAGGTGAACGAGCAGATCGGCGAGGAGGCCGCGGTGGTGAACGAGGAGGTCATTCGGGCCGGTTCGTTTCACGTCTATTCCCGTCATGCCCGGTTCAAGAAGTTCGCCGAGGTGATTGAGGTCAACTGGACGTTCGACGACAAGGGCGTGGTCGAGGGTTTTTACATCCGGCCGCAACAGAAACCGGCCGAGACGCAGTATCTCGACCATAAGACGAAAACCGACCTGCGCCTGCCGTTCGACGGCGCGTGGTTTGTGTTCTGGGGCGGGCGGACCATCGCCGAGAATTACCATGTCGTGGCGAAGGACCAGCGGTTCGCCTACGACCTTGTGATCATGAAGGACGGATCGAGTCACTCCGGCGACGGCACGTCCAACGAGCAATACCACGCGTTCGGAAAACCGATCGTGGCGCCGGGCGCCGGCGTCGTGGCGGCCGCGGTGGATGGTTTGCCGGACAATCCGCCGGGCGAAATGGACGCGAAGAACGCGGCGGGCAACAACGTGGTGATCGATCATGGCGACGGCGAGTTTTCGTTCCTGGCCCACCTTCAGAAGGGCAGCGTGAAGGTGAAAAAGGGCCAAACCGTGCAGGCCGGCGACGCGCTGGGCCTGTGCGGCAACAGCGGCAACACCAGCGAGCCGCACCTGCACTATCACCTGCAAACGACGGCCGTTTCCCACTACGGCGAAGGCCTGCCGGCCCAGTTTCAAAACTACATCGCTGACGGCCAGCCGATCTCCCGCGGCGAACCGACCAAGGGACAGACCATCGAGCACGGGGCCGCCACATCCGAATAACCGCGCCGGCGATCCGACCGTATTCGGATGCCATCTGGGCCGATAATCGGCCACTCCGCGGGCGGCCGCCGTTTTGAATGCGTCGTCCGTTCAACAGCACTGGGTCGCAAAATCCGATGAATCCCCTGGGGGACGGGCGAACTCGTCCAACCGGCGCGCGGTCAGCCCGGCGGAATCGAAACCAACCGGAGGGGAACGGCAACATGAACACCATCGACACCCACGGCGGAGCGGCGGTGCAGGCCGCGTTGACGCGTCAGAACATCGGCATCGCGGTGTTAGGCAAGGCCAACGACGTCGCCAATCAGCAGGCCCAAGCGGCGCTGGCGTTGATTGAATCCGTCGCCGAAACCGGCGCTGCCATCGACGGCGGTCCGTCCGACGGAAATCGTCTCGACGTTACTGCCTGATTCGTCTACCTGCCCGCCCGACACCGACCGCTGTTCGGGCTACCGCGGGCTGTCCCCGCGGCTTCGTTGCAGGAACCCCACGATTTCGGCCATGTCCACCAGTCCGTCATCGTTGGTATCGGCGCGGCGGGCGTCGGGGAAATGGAGTTCGGCGACGTTGATCCGCATTTTGGCGTGCTTGTGCTGCATGGCCATGTCGCGTTCCTCGCGCGGCCGCACGCGGGCGGCGTTGCAGTACTCGTCGGCGTCGCCGGATAGGTAGGCGTTGACGAGGATGGCGGTGAAATCGGCTGTCGCCTGCACGCCGTCGCCATTGATGTCGCCGCCGGATGATTGATGGGGATCGGTCGATCGCCCCCAGCCGGCCGCGAGGGCGGCGAAATCCAACATGTCAATGACGTTGTCCTGATCGATGAAACCGTGCAGGTCGCCGGCGATCAGCCGGTGCGCGCCGGTCATGTCCACGACGGACCGGCCGCATTCGTCGAAATCGAGCGGCATGGCCCGCTTCAACGTGTGCCCCTCGCGGGCGCTGATCCACTCGGCCGCCGGTGATACGTTGACCAGCGACAGATGACCGACGCCGTCCGCGCCGACGGTCAGCGGAACAACGCGCTGGTCGGCATTCCCGGAACAGTCGCTGACCACGAGGGTGACGAGGCGCGTCACCGGGTGGACGACGCCTTCGAGTTGAACGGCCAATTCGACGCGCGGCGCACCGACAAACACGTCGATGTCGGTGGCGCCGGCGCAGCCGAAATCGTTTGTAACCGTCACCGAATACGCGCCGGTCTGATTCACCACGATGGCACGGGTGGCGGCGCCGGTCGACCATGCGTAGGACGACCACGCCCCCGCGTCCAGCGTCACGGATTCGCCGGGACAGATCATCGGGCCGGGTTGGGACGTGATTTGCGGCAGCGGACGCGGGTACACCGTCAATTCGACGGGCACGGTCATTGGGGTCCCGCAGCCGTTGGATACAACGCAATCGTACGTCCCCGAATCGTCCGGCGATGCCGACGCAATGAACAGTGAATCGCCATCGGCCCCCGCGATGTCCTGCCCGTTACGGCGCCATTGAAAGCCGAATGGCGGCGTCCCTACGACGGTTACGCGCAACGACACGGCATCTCCCTCGCAGACGTCCGCGGACGCCGGTTCATCAACAAACATCGGCGGCAGGCAAATCGACGCGCCGTATCGGATGGTCACCTCCGCGACATCGCTGCTCGATTGACCATCATCGGCCTCGAAAAACAGTGTGTCCGTGCCCGTCGCATTCAGATTGGGCCGCAGGAGGAATACGCCGTCGCGTTCCTGAACGGTCGCCTGCGCGGGCGGCGTCACGATGCGGCGGATCAGCGGATCGCCGTCGACGTCCGTGGCCGGCAGGTCCAGAAGGGTTGGGCCGTCAATGGACACCTCGGCCGTGTATCCGTACGCGATCGGCGGCGAATTCCCGCCGCCCGTGGCCGCAAGTACGGACGGCGTAAACGCGGTCTCGACAACGATGGCCGCGCTGCGGGCTCGCGTGCCGTCGGTGAATTCGGTCTCCGCGATCAAACGGGTCTTCCCGGCGCCGATGATCGACGCCGGGACGGGAAACGTGTCGGCGTCCGCGGTGGTGGCCGCAATCACGCGACCGTTGTGCAACAATCGGGTTTCAGCAACCGGTCCGCTGCCCGCAGTCGTCAGCACTTGGTAAATCGTGTTCAGATCGCCCGTGGACGGATTGACCGCGACCGACGCCCATCGCCCGTGATTGTCGACGTCCATCGTCTCCCGCCAGCGTCCCTGCGTCGCGATCGGCGAATCGTCGTACGCAACCACCAATGCCTCGTGCGGGCCGTCGGCGAACGCACGGGTGTCGATCAGGAACGTCTGGCCGGGTGAAACGGTCGAATGCCATCGGCCGTCGACGAACAGATCGAATCGGCCGACGACCGCACCGGGTTTGCCGGTCGTGCCCGCCGGGGTGATGCGCACGGCGCCGTTCACCGGTTCACTCGGCGCATCGACGACAGTCACGTCGGGGACGTGGGCAAACGGCTGCGTCAATGGGTCGCCGTACAACAACATCTGGAATGGGGCGTACTCGATACTGCGGAAAACTGCTTCGCCGAGTGACATCCCCCGGGCGTAACAGACGTGCATCATGGGGCGGGGAAACTTCTGCGGATAATTGCACGGCTCCTCGACCGATCCCCACGATCCGCTCGCCCCGTTCGCGATCCACGCCGACACCTTGGTCTGCGACGCACGGTCGAAATCGGCCGCGTAACTGGTCAGGTGATCGCAGAACGCGCCCGGTCGTATGGTCAGGTCCGTTCCCGCGACGTCGGGACTGGCCGCCCCGGTCATGATGCCGAGGCAATCGTGGGCGCCGGCGGGCAGGATGGCGTTTTGCTCGACGGCGAATTGTCCCATGGCGGTCAACGCGTCGATCGCCGCCGGAAAATGCGTGTGCCGCGGCCCGCTGCGGAATTCGTCGTTCGTGTGCATGTAATAAAACGTGCCGGCCGGACGCGTGCCGTCGGCCGAAACGCTGCGGTCAATCATGGTCAGGATTTCGCCCACGCTGTTGCCGCGATTGCCGTCGTAGCCGAGCATGGCCCCTATGAAATAACGCCGCGCGAACGGCGACGAACTGGGCGACCCCAGGAACCATTCCGTCGCGCTGCGGAAGGCCATCGCGTAACCGCTCGATGAATAGTACTCGTTCCGCCGCGTGACCTGCTCGCCCGGCTGGACGGCGTTGAACGACAATGTGTAGACGGCCGATGTGCTGAATCGCCGGATGGCCACGCAGGGGTCAAAAACCAAATTGACCGCGTCGAGGTAATAATCGGCCCCCGCGGGCACGACGACGTAATCGACATGGTCCGCGATCCCGCGATTTCCGAGCGTGCCGTGCAGGGCGTCGATCTGAAACGCAACGAACGATGCGTAGTCCGCCGCGACGGGCGGCATGTACAGGATGTTGGCGTCGGGAATCCCGCGGGCAGCCTTGTAATAATTCGCCACGTACATCGCCGCGGCGCTTCGCGGATCGACGATCAGAACAACATTCTGCGGGCCTCCGCCGGCGCGCACCGATGGCGCAACGGCCGACAGAAACACAGCTGCAAGCCCCAGGATCACCGTGACCAATAATCGCGCAGAATTCGCCGCGCGGGGATTCCCCTGCCCCACCGAGTGCCTCTTTCCCAGCCGAATTCGAACCCCCCGCTCGCTGAACGAGCCGGCAGTATAGCAAAATAGGGGCAAATGGCAAAATCGGGCGAATGGCGGCGTTTCAGGGTTTCAGTGGGCCGGCAACGGTCTGTCCCGGCCGCCCGGCGTGTTAACCGGCGTCAATCGGAAGCGTTAAACCGGCCGACGGACGAGGTGCCTATCGCTCTTCAACGGCAACGATTTCGATTTTCAGCCCGGTGATGACGTCCATGATGGCGAACGCGATCTCGCCGATACCGACGTCGTTCAAGCCCGACGTGGCCAGCGCGATTCGTGCGGGGCTGCAATCGGTTTCGCGCAGGGCGGCGTCGAGGTCGATCCATTGGCCGGCAATGTTGAACTGCGTCCACATGTGGAAACCGAACACGTTGGTCTTACCGGCGAAACTCGGAACATAGGCCAGTCCCACAACCACCCGCGTGGGAATGCCGCGAGCGCGACCCAACGCGGCCAGCAGCACGGCATGTTCGGTGCAATCGCCCTCGCGGTTGCGGCACACTTCGCTGGCTGTGCCGAACCCGACGGCCAGGCTCTTTTCCTTTATGATATCGGTGACGTGGGTCCGCAGCCGGTCGGCCACGTAATAGGGTCGCGTTTCGTCGCCGGCGGCGTTGGCGGCCATTTCGATGATGGCCGGGTCCTTGCTGTTGATCGACGCCGACGAAACCAGGAATTCGTTCAGCTCCTCGGACGGGGGGACGATGGGCGCGTCGCGCAGGGCCCGCGTGTCCACGCGGCGGACGCGCAGTTTGGCGCTCTGCGCGTCCGATTCGCCCGGTGTTTGCATGGCCGTCGGCGGCAGCGGCGGCAGCTTTCGCCCCGCGCCGTTCACGCGGATGGTGTAGTCGACAGCGGCCAGCGTGCCGCGATCCAGCGATCGATCAACGGGCACCAGCGTGTCCACGAAAAACTCCGGCGGGTTGAATTCGCGAAGGGCGATCTCCCGGTCGGCGGCCACCATGGTCATTTTCAGCCCGGCGATCTGCACTTCGACGCGCAGCGGATTCCCCTTGTCATCGACGTAGGACACCGACGGCATCTCGCCCTGCGGCGTGGACAACGTCGAGCGGATTTCGACGGCCTCCCGTTGCTTGCCCAGCACGTCGATGGTCTTTTTCTCGCCGACCTCGAAATGAGCGCGGATGGGTTTTTCGGCGCTCATGGCCGGCTCGTAGACGTCGATATCGTACGTCGTTCCCGGCGCGAACCCCTTTTCGATGGTGATGCGATACGAACCCCAGGTCATCACCGCCCCGGGCGGGAATTCGCTCGTCTGATCGGTCGTCTGGCCGAATTGCGTGGTGCTTAATTTCACCTTCCCGTCCGCGATCACGCCGCGGGTGCGGGTTTCCACTATGCCCATCTTGGTGGCCGATTCGAATTCCCGCGGGTGGCCGTCGACCGTTTCTTCGGCCGTCTGCAGCATGGATATCTCGACCTTATTGTCGGCCCGGGCGATGCTGAAGACGGTCAGCATACGGGCGGTGATGGTGTCGCCGTTGCGGGTGATGGTGCTGTTGGCGTAGCCGACCTTTTCATCTCCCAGCATCAACAGCATCCAGTCGTCGGCGAACTGCCCCTGCGGCGGATCGAGCAGTTTCAACGGGTCGCCCGCGCGGACCGGCGAACGGACGGCGACAAGCACGCCTATGAAAACGATGACCGTGAAGCGTCGAGTCAACAGTAAACGTCCATTCCCGACCGCGGAGCCGTTTCGATCCATCTATTCAACCTCGGAAATGATCTGTTTCGGGTCGCGCGGAACCAGCCGCTGGCCGGTGCAATCGATTAGCAGGTCCAGGTCTTCCATCACGATGGCGCCGATCAGGACCGATTCTCGCCCCGGCTCGACAATCGCGTTGAACACGCTTTCGCGACCTCCGTAGGAAAGGGAAATGCGCCGGGCGATCGGACGCACGGCCAAACGACCGTCGGCGTATCGAACCTGCGTGGTCCCGGACATTTCCAGGCCCAGCCGACGGGCGACGGCTTCGGGAATAACCAGCCGCGTCGCGCCGCTGTCCACGACCCCCCGGACGCGCTCCCGCCGAACTTGATCGGGTGTGATCAGGCTCGCGGACGCGCGCACAAGGTCTCCATCATTCGCCAGGTCAATTTCGACCGAAAACCGCCCCATCGACTTTTCCTCACCACGGATCATCTTCGATGCCTTTCGTGTGCGCCTGAGGCCATCCCTCGTTTCACCAGCCTATCCGATCGGTTCCGGCACGGCTATTTAGTGACCCGCGCTCACCGTTCAATCATCGCCCGACCGCGCGACACTCATCAAGCGACGGCAGCGGCCGCCGCCACAACCACGAAACGTCCAGCGACAATCCGGGAACGACCACGGACGACCAGACGCCGTTCCTCAATCCCCGGCGATCATAATTCCCGTCACGCAGAACGATGCCCTCGAATCGCTTCTCGTCGGCGTCGATCAACCAGATTTCGGGCACGCGGCCTTCCTGGTAAGCGCGCAGCTTGTCACCACGATCGTACGCCCGCGTACTCGACGAATGTATCTCCACAACCAGGTCCATCGGACCGTGCAAGCGCCCCCCGCGCACCCGGACTTCACCCGCGGTGCTCAAATACGACACGTCCGGCGAAAACCGCCGCAAGCCCAGTTGCATGACTGCGTTGGACCCGTACACGGTTCCCAGCCGGCGTCGGCTCGCAAATTCGCGAAGTAGCGAGCTGACGAACACGACCACTTGTTCATGCTCGAGCGAAGCCGGCGAATGAACGACCAATTCTCCTTCGAAATACTCGCACTTGAAGTCCTCGTCGTCGATCGCTTCGTAGTCCTCCGGAGTGGCCTCGTAGCTGCGCATCAGGAACGGGCGTTTCAGCATTCGCAGCGGTTCGCGCAAATCTTCGATCGAATCGGGTTCGACAACGGACATGATTCACCCCTTCCGTCCTGCGCCGGCATCCTTCTACCCGATGATATTGCCGGCGGGCGGGCGCCCACTGCGGTGACGCGTCAAAACGAATGACGATCAGCGCTTGAAAAACCGGCGGAACGCATACGCCGTCGCCTGCCGGCCGGCCTTGGCGATGGAGCGCGTTAGCGGGATGCCCTTGGGGCAGACCTTCACGCAGTTCTGTGCATTTCCGCAGTCGGCGATGCCGCCCGGACCGGTCAGAACTTCCATGCGTTTGTCCGCCTCGAAACGGCCAACGGGGTGCTCGTTGAACAGCACGGCCTGGCTGATGGCCGCGGGGCCGATAAACGCCGAATGCTCGTGTACCTGCGGGCACGCCTCCACGCAGCAGCCGCACGACATGCACGTGGTCAGCGGATAGGTTTCTTCCTGCTCCTCCTGCGAGATGCGCGGACCCGGACCGCGGTCGAAATAGCCGTCGGCCGTAATCCACGCCCGCACTTTCTTCAGCGATTCAAACATCCGCGACCGGTCCACCACCAGATCACGTTTCACCGGAAACTTGGTCATGGGCGCCAGCGTGATTTCCGGCCGGGCTTCCAGCAACGTGTCGACCAGCGCCGTACACGCCTGCCGCACGCGGCCATTGATGACCATCGAACACGCCCCGCAGACCTCTTCCAGACAGCAGGCGTCGTACGCGACGGGCGTGGTTTGTTCGCCGTCCGCGGTCGTGGGATGTGCGGCGATGCGTTGCAGCACCGTGGTCATGTTCATGCCCGGCTCGTATTCGACGGCGAAACACTCCTGATGCGCGCCGGAATGCGGGTTGTCCTGACGGGTGACGTGTACGTTGAATCTTCTGGACATGGTGTTTCCTACGCGCCCGCCGCAACCGGCGCTCCACCGCGCTTCACGCGCTCTCCGCGGGACCGGATGCGTTCCCGCCACACTTCCTCGATGATCTCGGCGCCTTTCAGTCCGTACGTCCGCGGCCGGGGCGGGATCAACGATGTATCGACTTCTTCGGTGCTGAACCGCGGACCGTCAGGCGAATAGGCGGCGATGGTCGTTTTCAGCCACTTGTCGTTCTTTTCGGCGAAACGGTCGCACCATGTTTCGGCCTGCCGGCGCAGCCCGGCCGGATCGTCGGCGTCGGCTTGTGGAATGTCGAAATCGGGCTTGTAATGGGCGCCCCGGCACTCGTCGCGGCGGAGCGCGCCCTCGGCGATCGCGCGGGCCAGCAGAATCATATCGCCCAACGCGCGTGCGAAGCTCAGATTCTGATTCGTCCAGTCGCCTTTGTCGGACAGCGACACCCGTTTGTATCGATCGTGCAACTCGTCGATCTTGGCCACCGTCTCTTTTAAGGCCTTGTTATACCGCACGACGGTGACATTACGTGTCATCACGTCACCCAGCTCCTGGTGCAGCAAATAGGGGTTTTCGTCGCCGACGTTGTTGATCAAATCGTCGCACGCCTGCCGGTGCTTGGCCGTTTCGCCTTCGAAAAGCGACGCGGGACGGTCGCGTCCGGACTTGGGAATGGCGTTTATATAATTGCGAATGGTCGGGGCGACGATCATGCCCGCGAAAATGCAACTCAACAGCGAATTCGCCCCCAGACGGTTGGCGCCGTGGTATTGATAGTCGGCCTCGCCGATCGCATACAACCCCTGCACATTCGTCTGCTGGTTGCGCGGCGACCCCATTTTCAGCCCGCCGGTTGCGTCGTCGCGTTCGTAATCGCACCATAAACCGCCCATGCTGTAATGAACGGCCGGGAAAATCTTCATCGGCTCGGTACGCGGGTCGACGCCCTGGAACTTCTCGTAGATTTCGAGAATGCCGTCCAGTTTCTTTTGCGCTTCCGGCGTCAGATGGGTCACGTCCAAATAGACGCACAAACGGTCCTTCTCGGCGCTTAACTTGTGGTTGACGCAGATGTCGAATATCTCGCGCGTGGCGATGTCCCGCGGAACCAAGTTGCCGTACTTCGGATAGCGCTCTTCCAGGAAATAATACCGTTCCGACGGCGGAATCGATTTTGGGTCGCGCGGATCCTGCGGCGTACGCGGCACCCACACGCGGCCGCCCTCGCCCCGGGCGCTCTCGCTCATCAAGCGCAGTTTGTCCGTCCCGGGGATCGCCGTCGGGTGTACCTGAATAAATTCGCCGTTGGCATACTTGACGCCGGCCTTGTAGACGCGGCCCGCCGCCCCGCCCGTGCAGATCATGGACATGGTGCTGCGGCCGTATACCAATCCACAGCCACCCGTGGCCATAACCACAGCGTCGGCCGGAAACGCCCGTACTTCCATGCTGAACATGTCCTGGGCGACCGCGCCGCAGCAAACGCCGTTCGTGTCCAGCACTGGTCCCAGGAATTCCCAGTATTCGAATTTGCTGATCAGACCCTCCGATTCCCACCGGCGACATTGTTCGTCAAGTGCGTACAGCAGTTGTTGTCCGGTGGTCGCGCCGGCGAACGCGGTCCGCTTGAACAGCGTGCCGCCGAATCGCCGCTGGTCGCGGTATCCTTCCGGCGTGCGGTTGAACGCCACGCCGAGACGGTCGAGCAAATCAATGATGCGCGGGCCCCAGTCGCACATTTCCTTGACCGGCGGCTGATGTTGCAGAAAATCTCCGCCGTAAACGGTATCGTCGAAATGCAGCCCTTCGTTGTCGCCTTGTTCGCGGGTGGCCGCGTTGACGCTGTTGATGCCGCCCTGGGCGCAGACGCTGTGCGATCGCTTGACCGGCACCATGCTGATCAAATCGCAGTGGATGTCGGTCTCGGCCAGGCGCATGGCCGCCGCCAGTCCGGCCAACCCGCCCCCCACGACGACGACGTTTTGTTTGGCCATGATGGGTTATCCTGAATGCGAGCCCGCAGGAGGCGTATCCTCGGCGGACTGCATCGCCGACGCGACCGCGGCGGCCTTGGTGTCCAGCCGGGCGAAATTATAGACCGCCGACAGGCCGGCCAGCCCCAGCAACAATCCAAATGCCGTGCAGGCATACCCCGAAACGCGCTGCGACGACGGTCCGATGGTCAGACCCCAGGTGATGAGCGCCGTCCAGATGCCATTGGCCAGGTGGTAGACCGTGGAAATGACGCCGATGCCGTACAATGTCGCCACGGGTATCACCCAAACCGAATCCTGTAGACCCGCGGCGGCGGTGGAGGCCGCGTCGTGCGGGTCGAACACGCCGCCGCCGAACGTGCTGCCCAGCCAGTGCATCTGCCATAGGTGATACACGATGAACACGAACGCGATGCCCCCGGTGACGCGCTGCAACGTATAACGGTAGTTGGCGCCATAGGGATACGCCGCCGAATTGGGCCGACCGGAAAACCAGATCTGAAAACCCATCAGGGCGTGGAACAACAGGGGCAGAAAAATGCCGACGATTTCGACCGGCACCAGCACCGGTCCCAGGTCGTGGATGCGGTTCACCTGTTTCTGGAATTCGCCGGCACCCGCGCCGATGGACGCGTTTACCGACAGGTGCATGATGACAAATACGCCGACGGGGACGATCCCGGCCAGCGAATGCAGCCGGCGCAACAGAAAATGGTGCCGTTCGGCGAACGACGGCGTAACCGGTGATGTTTCGGCGTGCCCCACGCGGTGCGTCCTTTCTGACGTGGAACCCATGCCCGCTGCGCTTCAACACGGCGGGCGTCGGCAGTATAGTAATGCCGGCGATCGGGCGTCAACCACCCAACGTAAACCCACGGGGTTGCCCGGCGCGGTGTGATCGATCATGGTTGCCGAACATGGTGATGCGCCCCATGCGTTGGGACCGTTGGTCCTGCGGCGTTCCATGGTCCATCCGGTGCAGTCGCGGATGATGGCGCTGGCCGTTTTGGCGGCGTTGCTGGCGCCGCTGGCGGTCGCGGGTGGATTGGAACCCGATGAGCACGGCGTGGGCACGCACCGGCAACTCGGTATGTCGAGTTGCGCGTTGCTGGTCCTGACCGGCGTCCCGTGTCCGACGTGCGGAATGACCACGGCGTGCGCATTGGCCGTTCGTGGCCGGTGGATGGCGTCGCTGCGGACGCAACCAGCCGGGTGTTTGCTGGCGGCGTCGCTGATGATCGGCGCGCTGGTCACCGTCGCCGGTCTGATGACCGGCAACGTGTGGTCGATCAACTGGTTTCGCGTGCGTCCCCTGTGGGCCGCGGCCGGTGCGGTTTTGTTTTTCATCGCGGCGTGGGGATACAAGATCATCGCCGTGCGGAATGCGGCCGGCTGATGTCGGACGCGGCGACGAGGTGGCGTGCATGTTGAAGCGACGTAGCGTGCTGCGATTGTTGATCGGGACTGCGACCGCCGCTTGCGGCTGCAATCTGACTGCACCGTTCATTTTCCTCGGCGAGCACAAGAAATCGGTGCCGGCGGAGTTCGACAAGCTTCAGGCCAAGCGGGTGGCCGTGCTGGTCTGGGCCCAACCTGAAACCCTGTTCGACTATCCGCACGTACGGCTGGAATTGAGCGCGTACGCGAGCGAGCGCATCCGATCGGGGGTCAAGGATTGTGACGTCGTCGATCCCTACAAAATCGAGGATTATCTGGCCCGGAATCCCGGCGCGACGGTGGATCCGCGAAAGGTCGGCGCCCAATTCGAGGTCGACATGGTCGTTTACGTCGAACTGCTGCAATTCCAGATCCGCGACCCGTCGTCGCCCGACCTGGTTCAGGGCAAGGTCGGCGGGTCGGTCACGGTGTACGATCTGCGGGCCGATCCGGATGAAACTTCGCGATTCGTGCTGTCGCCGATTCAGGTAACGGTTCCGGAAGGCCAGCCCATGCTGATGACGTCGCAGAACGCGCAGGCCATCCGGCAGCAGGCCTACGAACAGTTCGGCGAACGCGTCGGACGGTTGTTCCACAAGCATTCGGTGGAACTATAAATGTGCCGCATCGGCCGTCAGAATTACGACCTCGGTGGGTGGCACGGACAACGGTACTCCGTTGTCCGTGTTGGCGATGCGGTAACGTCGGAATCGTCGCAATCCGCGAACAAACGAATACACGGGCAAGCGGGTACGCTTGCCCGTGCCACCCGGCGAAATCGCGTTTGCCTATGGCTGATCGCGGCCACAGGAACGGCGGGTGGTTGCGGTTATTCCGGCGGCAAGGCCTGGTTCATGTCGGGGCTGTTCAAGCGGCCCACGATCGAGGCCGGTTTCGAATTCGGCGAAGGGCCGGTGGCCGTGTTGGTCGACGATTTCCAGGAACAATGCTATTGGCCCGGCGCGACGCACCTGTTGGCCGAGAAGGTCGTTCAGGCGTTGCTGGACCAAAACGTCGCCAAGATTGTGATCCCGGCGTCGCACATGCACCAGTTGCGACAGGGCGATCCGGATTTCGACGAGAAATCGGCCGCCGCCGTCGGGCGGCTGGTGAATGCCGATCAATTGTTGTTGTTGGAGATTCGCTCGTTCGACGCCACGGAAACGCCCACCGAGGCGAGCGCGGCCGCCCGGATGAGTGTGGCCGCCAAGGTCATCAACGTGCTTGAAAACAACGACCGCGCCAAGGTGCGGTTGTGGCCGAGATCGCACGAGGGCGAAGTCATCGAGGCCGACATCACGGCCGCCGCGATCACGCGGGCGAAATCACGCGAAGCCATTCTCGATGAACTGACCAAGGCGCTGGCGGAGCGTGTCGTCAGGCGGTTCTACGACCGCCCGATGGAAGACTTCGAAAAGGGATGACCCGCGTTCTGCATGTGTTCGACGGCGCCGCGGATTGGGAAGAGCGCATCGCCATCCGCCAGTTGATCTCCGCGACCGGCGGCGATCACACCCACGTCGTCGCATCGGTCGATGCGCGAATCCCGCCGTCCGACTGGTTTGAATCCGTTTGCGTCCGGAGGATTTTCGCCGCCGTCGGACCCGCGTTTCTGGCCGGGCCGGCGTTCCGAAGGCTAATCGATGCCGAAAACGTGGGCCTGATCCACGCATGGGGAACGCGCGCGGTCAGAATCGCCGCCGGTGCCGCCCGCGCGGCCGGCATCGCCTTCGTTCTGACCCGCAACAACCCCGCAATGACGGAAGTCGAGTCCAAACTGATCCGCACCGTCGCATCGTCTCCTCGATTCGGCATGGCGTGCGCCAGCGGCACGGTCCGCCGCCGCATGATCGAGCACGGGGTCGACGCCGATCGGTGCGTGCTGATTCGCCCGGGGGTCGATTTTGCGGCGATCAACAGGGCCCGCGGCGACGGAACGATTCGCGCTCGCCTTGGAATTGAACCGGACCATCGCGTGGTGGTGACGTCGCCGCTGCACAGGCGGGCCCTCGACCGAGTGATGTGGGCGGGGCAGTTGTTGTCGCACATCGACGATCGCGTTCGCATGGTGATCTACGGGGGCGGCGCCGCCGCCGAAAGGCTGTCGCGGTTGGCCGCGCCAATGCCGCAGGCCGGTGCCGTGGCGTTTGTCGGCGGATCGTGCCGTTACGAGGATTGGATTTCGGTGGCCGACGTGCACCTGATCGCACCCGACGACGATGCGGTCCGCCGCGGTTCGCCGAACGGCGACGTATCGACCACATCGATCGCCTGGGCCATGGCCGCCGGCGTGCCGGTCGTCGGGTCGGCCGTCTACGCGGTGGCCGAATTGATTTCGCACAAACAGAACGGACTGCTGGTGAAGCCTGAACGCGGCCCGCGGATGGCGACGCGGATCGCATCGTGCTTGATGGACGCGGGCGATGCGCGGCGGATGTGCGAAACCGCCCGCGGGCAGGCCTATCAGGTGTTCGGCGTCCGCCGGTTCGTTGATCAGTACCGCCAATTGTATCGCAACGTGACGGACGGCGCCCCCGCCCACCGCGACATCAAGGACCCGGCGCTGACGTAATCGCGGCCCGCTTCCGATGGGTTTCAGGAGGTCCAATCCTCGACCCGTAGTCCTTCGATGCTCCGAAAATGAGCGTCGTTACTGACCACGATGCAATCGTGAACGGCGGCGATGGCCGCGATCCAGATGTCGTTCGTCTCGATTGGACGACCCGCGCGGTGCAATCGAGCGAAGGTCGCGGCGAATTGCTCGGCGACGCGCGAGTCAACGGGTAATATCTGAGCGCTCTCACCCACGACGTGCTCGTACAGCCGCCGTAGCTCGTCCTTCCGGCGGCCCGCGACGGTCAATTCGACGCCCGCCAGCAACTCGGCCTGGGCAATGACGGGCATGTAAAGGACGGCGTCATTCGAAAGGGTCTGCAAGTGCGACAGGACGGCGGGATGACGCCGTTGAATGTAGCTCCAGTGGTTCGTATCGAGCAGATAGTTCACCGGCCGTGATTCCAAAGCGATTCGTCAACGCGGCGGCAAGACTGCGCAACGCTCAAAATTGATTCGGCCTCGTCGGTCGTCAAGGTGCCTGCCATATTAAGAACGGCCGCAGGCGAACCCTGTCGCGGGCAATGGTCCGCTGCGATGTCCACCGTCACCCGCGTGCCCTCGGGTAACAAAACCGGCTCGTCCAGATCAATGGTCCTACCCCGCGCAACACCCTTGTAGGTCATAATCCCGGTCTCCGCATGTTCGTTGCACCAACTGTGTTTCCGGGCATTCATCCCGATGGCAACCGCCGCCAGTATACCGCGAACGACGGTCGGCCGGAACCACCATGCTCCGCCCCAGAAGTCCGGATTGCGAATCGGCATTTCATCTGCCGCCGCGCGCGCCGGGTTTTCCGAATGCCAGACACGCCGGCAGCAGCAGCAACGTCGCCGCCAGACAATTGACGATGCTCAACACGACCAGCGCGCCCAACCGCGCATTCGCCGGCACCTGCGACAGGACCATCACCGAAAAACCCAGCGCCACGCCCAGCGCGTCGACCACGATGGCGGGCCCCGCGGCGGTGAGCGCGTCGCGAATGGCCGAACGGCGATCGTGTCCGCGGGCCATCAGCCACCGGCAGCGTTCGCACAGGTGGATGGCGTAATCAACGCCAATGCCGAGCGTCATCCCCGCAAACATGGAAGTGGCCACCCCCAGCGGAATGCCCGTCCACCCCATGAACGCGAAGTTGAGCAGCACGGCCACGCCGCAGGGAATGATGGCAAACAGACCCAACGCGAGCGATCGGCCCAGAATGGCGGTCACCACGAGAATGCCGACCAGCGACCAAGACAGCGATTGCACCTGGGTTTTCACGATGGCGCCGATCAAGGTTTGACTGACGGCGACGTCGCCGGCGAAATCAACGTGCAGGCCGTGCGGCGCCAGATGCTCGCGCTCGTAGGCACGGATGTCGTCCATGACCCGTGCGGTGTCGACGAAATTCGCGTTTTTAAGAAACACGGTCACGATGGCCCGCGAGAAATCGGAGCTGACCACCTGGTGAAGCCGTTGGGTGCCGCGAATGCGTTCGTACTGCCCCCACAACCATTCGATGCGTTTGGGCGAATCGGGAATGGAGCGATTGGACTCCTGCGTGGGGTCGACCATGAAATTGGAAGTCTTCAGGAATTCGGCCGGCCCGTGGGCGCCGCCGATCGACGGGTGCGGCCGCTGATCGAGGTGTTGTTCGAATCCCTCGACGATCCGCAACGTCGCGGGATCCATGAACGGCTCCCAGCGGATCTCGCAGGACATCGTTTCATCGGGCGACGGCCGCAAACCGAGCACGGGCGAGCCGGCCTGTCGCGGCCAATAAACCGCAATCCGGTCGCCGACCGGTTCGATCCGTTCGATCCACGTGTCCCATTGATCGGACGGGGAATTCGTCGGCCGGCCCGGTTCCTGTTTCCGATTGGCCACCCGCACCGTCAGCCTGCTGTTTACCAGCGATTCCGGGTCGGCCGCCATTCCCGGGGCCAGCAGCAGCCGATGGTGTTCGACGGAAGCCGCGGGCAGCGTCATCACGTGATGCCGGCCCGTGCCCTGCACCGTGGCCAGGAGAATGTGCGAACCCAGGAACTGCTCGTCAAATGTCTGCGTGGCCCGATAGAACGCGCTTTGCCGGTCAAACCCGCCCACCCAACTGTCCTGCACGATGACCTTGCGGGCCTGAACGATCGAAATCGCGACAATCGCAACGAAACCCGCCACCACGACATGCCGCCCGCGGATAAGCAGATCGGCGAGCCTGACGAACATCCGCCCGCCGGCCGATTTCGAATTCGAGCGTCGCGCGGACACGATTCGACGCGGGTGAATGACGGCCAGTGCGGCCGGGATCACGATCAGCGAAAACGCCATGCAATACAGGCTGCCGACGCCGGTGAAGATTCCGAAGGCGCGGACCGGCGCCAGGGGCGACATGGCGAATGACAGGAACCCAATGGTTGTGGTCACGGATGTTTTCAGCACCGGTCCGGACATTTCCTTCATCGTGTCGCGGAGCGTCGATAGATGGTCGTCGAGGCCGCGCTCGCGGAGCAGGTGAACGTAATGGTGAAAAACGTGGATCTCGTCGGCGACGCCGCTGGCCGTCAGGATGATGGGCACGACGGCGATGGTCAGATAGATGGGCACGTCGAACCAACCCATCAGCCCGAACACGAACACCAGCGTGCCGCCCACCTCGATGAACGGGAGCGCCGTCGCGGCTGCGCTGCGAAACGCGATCAGGAAGACAAGGGCCATGATCCCCATCGCGATCGGCACCAGCCCGATGCGCCGCCCCAGCATCATTCGCAGTTCGTACAAGCTTCGCGGCCAACCGGGGGGATCGCCATGCGCGGTTCGGCGGACGGCGGCGCCCAGCAGGGATTCCGGAACGCCGAGGTCCTGCAGAATGTGCGTGCCCAAAAGCGATTCGGCCGCCGGCGCCCCGATGATGTCGATGCGGTCGCCGGTGTCGTTTCGTTCATCGACGATGCCCCGCATCCGCGCGTACATGCCCACGCGATCGACCCCCGGCGGAGCGCCGACGAGAATCGTCGTGGCGTGCAAATCGGCCGATACCAGCGTGCCGTTGTACAGGCGGATGCGCCGTAAATCCTCGCGGATCCGCAGGCATTCGATCCGCGAAGCCGGCAGTTCCTCCAGAAACGACTTGAAGTCGAGCGTGCCGGTGCGGACCCGGTAGGTCGGCTCGGTCGACAGACTAAACAAGTTGGACGCCTCCACGCCGGGCAACTGCCCGAATTCGCGGGTCAACCCATCCACCAGCGCCAGCGTCGCCGGATTGAACACCCCGTCGGCGTGGTCCGTCAGGATCATCACCACGAACGGATCCTCGATGCCGTGCTGGTCGCGAATCGTCGCGTCGTAACGGACGGCCGGCGCGTCCGCCGGAACCAGCGCGTGTCCGTCGGTCCGCAATCGCAACCGCGCAACGCCCGGCGCCGCGATCAGCGTGACCAGCCCCGCGATCACCATGACCGGCCACGGGCGGCGAATGGCGTATAGATAGGCGGCCTCAATCATGGTTCTACTTTCCGCATCGACCCATTTTGGACATGGGAAGACCCGTCGTTTCCCGCGTCCCCCTTCGGCTCGCGTCCCCGCTTCCTCCCAGGCGGGGGATTAGGGGTGCGGATTCACCGCGGTCGGCGCTCCGGGGGCAGCGGGGTTTTTCGAACTTCAGCTGGTGCATCGCCGTAGAACTCGCATGATGCCCCGAACCGGATTCCGAGTCGCTCCGAACGCCGGGTGAAACAATGCCGCGCCGTTTTCCACCGGGATGGATTCTATTCATTCCTGTTGTTTCGTCGATCGCAGTCGTGATGCCGTACGTCGTTCCGCGTTCTGGCGGGAGATGATTGAAGCACCGGCAGCGCCATCAGAAGCCGGTCCGACCGATCAACGTGATGAACGCGACCACCAAAATGATTAACGGTAGCGTACGATGCCCGGTTGGCGCGTTACAGCGGGCCGTGGGCGAACGGGCAACGACGGGCAGGCGCGACGGCCTCGGTGCGCTCATTCGACGAAGCCGGCGTCGGTTCGTGATGAAGCTCGTCGCAGATGCGCGACAGCGCGGCGAACATCTCCCGCGCAGCGGCGACGACGCCTTCCTTCAGTGCGTCGGTCAGGTCGATCGCGTCGACGCGTTGCTTGAACGACCGCCATTCGATCCGTTGTTGATCGCCGTACGGGTCGAAATAGGTCGCGCCAGCCTCGTCCAGATTGTAGGCTTTCCGTGCGGCCTTGGCGATCCACTTCCCGCCGTTGGTGCTGCCTTCCAGCACGTACAACACGCCCAGTAGTGCGACGGAGTTCCCGTCGCCCAACCGATCGATTTCGGCGATCAGCGATCGCGTGGCGTCGGCCGCGTGAATCCGCCGTCCGTCGACACCGAATGAATCCAGATCGGACAACAACAACTGCTCCCGATACAGGCGATTGTGAATCACCTGGCAAAACGGCCATCGGGCGGATGTATTCCGCAGGTGTTTCTCGAGCGCGGTGTGGATCAACAGCATCTGACCAAGAAAGCGCACGTAGCGGTCCCGGGCGAGCACACCCTTGACCAACGATTGCTGGAATTCATGGCCCTCGACGGCCTGATGAAGTTCCCACGTCGACGATTTCAACAACTCCATCGTGCCCGTTTGTGCCGTGTCCATTCGTTTCTCCGAATCCAATTCCTACTGTTTCGGTCGGTTATCCGGTCGCAATGCTGCCGTGGTTCATTCCGCCCGGCCTCGATTCATCGACATTGAAACTGACGCCCGCAGTTCGAAAACGACGCGCCGCGTCACTCTTGAGACACAGTCTCAATATACGGAAGTGTAGTTCAACTCCCAGCCGAGTCAAGCAACGTGTCGATTCGACGATAAAATAAGCATTGACAGCACGTTACAGCGTTGGCGAGTCAAGTCCAAAGCCGGCATTTCAGACTAGACCATCGCCGCTCGATCGGGGCAGGAGGCCGACGCTTCCGCGGTAGCACCGGAATGCATCCAGCGCGTCGAGGTCGATGTCCGCGGCGATGATGCCCCGATCACCATCGGGAATCGTACGGTGAATCGCGTCGATTTCGGGTCGGTGCGACGGGTCGGCGATCGACGTGGCCCCGCAGGTGAAGTACCGGGCGTTGCATGCGTCGGTCGGCGGCCGGGCGCTCGCCGAATGGACGCCCGTCGCCCAATCGGACGCGGCCACGACGTACGCGTTTTCCATCGCCCGAGTCAGGACCAGCGCGTGCCACGTGCGACGCCCGTAGGCCACGTGACGCTGCGTCGGGACCGCGCTCTTCACCGGGATGGCCACGATGTCGGCAACATCACGCAATTCGCGGGCCGTCTCCGGATGCCACGCATCCGCACAAATCAAAACCGCTACGCGAATGCCATCAAGATCGAACACACCCGGCCCGCTTCCCGGCCGGCGCAAGCGGGCCTCGCCGGCAAATAGCACCCGCTTGTCGTAATGGCCGACGAGGGCGCCGTCGCGATGGACGACGCAGCAACGGTTGAACGACCCATCCGTCTCGTTAACCAGGCAGCTTCCGCCGATGACATGGGTGCGGTAGTCGCGGGCCAGACTGCCCAGGAATTCGACATCGCCGCGCCCGTCGGCAGGCGCCGTCCGACCATCGTAGATTTCGGGGAGGACCACGATATCCACGGCGCCGTCGCCGGTGACGGATTCGATTTGAGCGCGGATCAACGCGCGATTGGCATCAGGCTGCCCGGCCGCTAGCGGCGGTTGCAGGACGGCCAGTCGGAATCGGCGAGCGGGTGGTTGCGGCGGTGTCATGGCGTGATTTGGTCCCCGTGATCGTTGCCGCTAGAATTCCGGCGTCGCGACCGGCCGGCGATCGGCCGTTCCGCGCGTCATACGACCCACGAGGATATTAAACGATGCTGGTTCGATTTGAATGCCCGGCCTGCGGCGGAACGCACATCTTCGACATGCCGGAAACGACGATCCACATGACCTGTTCGACCAGCGGCAAGGCGCTGGAACTGCGACTGACGCCGGGCGGCGACGTGCGATCGGCCGTCGTCGGCGAAACGCCGGTCGCCGCTGCTTCGGAATCCTGAACACGCAGCACGTTCCATCCCGGCCGCCCGTCACGACCGCCAACGGCGATTACGAATCCCCCGGAATTGAAAACGCCCGCATCCGGTGCCGCGACCGGATACGGGCGTTTTATCGTTCGGAACGAACCCGGACCTACGGATCGGTGATCTCGATTTCCGCGTCCGGTGCGCCGGTTTCCTCGTTCAAAAACGCCCGGACCATGATCATTCGGCCGCAGGCGAATCCCAGCGCATCGTCCTGCGTGGTTTCAAACTGCTGGGTGAAGACGACTTGCGGGCCGACGATCGGTATCGTGGCCACCACGTTCACATCTGCACGGACCGCGGTGGGGCAAGCGGCCTCGACGCGGAATTCGAACGGGTTTAGTTGGCGCGAGCCCTCGTCAACGCATTCGCCGCCGTCGTAGACACGTGTGATGGTGAAATCCAAGCGCACACCGACGGTGTCCAGCAACGCCGGCGGGACGCCGATGGCGAACATCTCCACGGCAAACGCCTCGGCCTCATCCCGGGTGATTTCATTCACCACCGCAATGGCGACGGTCTCCGAATCGTCGGCGTCGGTGCAGTTTTCCAACTCGCCGAAACTATCGCCGTCCGCGTCGGGAAGGTCTTCAAGGCTATCCAGCGTCCCCGGGGGCGGTCCGGTCGGGCAACCCGCTATCAAGGACGCCAAAACAGGTGTGAACGACATCAGCCACCATGATCGCGTTTTCATTCCATGCTCTCCGAAAATCGAGGTTTGTAAGTTACGATTGCTTCAAGGGTTCGGGGCCGGGCCGCGCCGTATCCGCCCCGCCAGGATCGGTCTTTCAACCGAAACCGCCTCCCGTTCAATCGCGTCCCATAACCCTAGGCCCCCCCACGTGACCGGTCAAGTCGCCCGTTCGACGCCCCGCGAAGGCCGATCACGCTACTATCGGGTATCGCGTGTCAGTCGATTGACTGCTTCTTGGGCGGCCGAATCGGCGGGGTTTCGTTCCAATGCCCGCCGGTAGTGGTCCAACGCCGGTTGGCGCAGATCGCACTGCTCGAGCGCAAACGCCAGATTGAAATCGGCGATCGGCCAATCCGGGTCCAGACGCAACGCCGCACGGTAATGCGGGATCGCCTCGCGATACCGTCCCGACAGCGACATCGCGTCGGCCAAAAACTGCCGCAGCCGCGGCGCGTCGGGGTGGTCCTCGACGGCTCGTTCGAAACAATCCATCGCGTCGTCGAGCCGACCGTTCGCGGCCAAAACCGCGCCGAGATTGCCGAGCATGCCGGCGTTCAGTTCGCGTTCTGGGTTGATCGGCCAATTGACGATCGCGGCCACGGCGAGCCCGGCGGCCACAGCGTACGCGACGCGACGAAATGACCGACCCGCGACCGCGATCCACATTTCCGCCAGCCCCGCGCCGGCGAATAGCATCACCACGGGCGCCAGCGGGTGCCGATAGCGGCCGAACACGTAGAAAACGGATATGGCGGCGGCGATGGCAAGCCCGATGGCATACGGCAACGCCAATTCCCGCCGGCGATGCCAGGTCATAACTGCACCGGCCGCGGCGAATGGAACCATCGTACCGAAATGGAAGATGCAACCGAGCCCGCGGAGTAGCGCCGATTGCTCGCGGTACACGTAGTAACTCTCCGTGTCGGGGTTTTCGTATCGATTCCAGACCAGCCACCATTTGCGCCACATCAGTCCCAGCCACGCGGCCGGCTCCGCACGGATGTCGTCCAGCGCCCGATCGAACCAATAACCAGACACCTCGTCAGGCGCCAAACTGCGGCCCACGGCACCCTCGGCCAGACGGATGGCGTCGATGCGCTCGTATTCGTAGGTTTCGCGGCCTGGTACCAGTGCGTGGTACCGCCCGTCGGCACCGCGGTGATTGCCCATGTAGAAATTGGGGCCCATCTGGACGGTGGTCAGCGTCCATCCGCCGCCGGCGGCGACGTTGTGGGCGACGACCGGGGCGAACGGAATTGCGGCGCCACATGCAACGGTTCCCACACGTTTCCATCGTCCGGCGGCGGGGCGAACGAATGTCCAGATCAGCAGTATGGGCAACAGGATTAGTGCGTTTTCGCGGATCAACGCCAGCAAGGCCGCGACCACGCCAACGCCGGCGCCGTGCCACCCGGCGCAACGTGCCGACGTCCGTGAAACGAGCAGCAGCAATGCGGACATCAGCGCGAACGTCAGCGTCGCCTTCTGGACTATGCCGTCGAAATAAATGGCGGGCGAATAGAGCGCGGCCACCATGCCCGCCACACAGCCGGCGCGGAATCCAAACCAATGGCGGGCCGCCACGCCGACCATGATGCATGACGCCGAACCCATGACGCACTGAATGACGCGGAGCCAGTCGGGCCGATGCCCGATCAGTCTGTAGGCGCACCCCATGAAATAGGGATATAGCGGCGCCTGATAAAACGGTTCCGCGGGCCGCCATTGACCACCGGCGATGCGCTGTCCCCATGCGTCATAGCCGGCCGCGTCGCCAATCAAGTGATCGAATAAAATGAAATCACGTATTTCATACAGATAGACAAGACGAACGCACAGCGCGACGGTGAAAATCAGAATCCACCCGCCCCGGTGGTCCCGCTCGACACGTGGATGCTGAATGATCATTTCATCCATGTGTGTACGGCAGCACCACTGCGAAATGCAGGTGACATATCAACCGGCGTCTATACCCTTCGCAATGCGAGAATGAGCGCGTTTCGATCGGCCCTCCGCCCCTGCCGCCGATACGAATGGAATCGCGTGTCGCAAATCGTGCAGACGTCCAAAACGTCAATCGCGTCGTGCCGCAGACCGGCCGCACGCAGCATCGTGGCACTCGCGGCCGCCAAATCCAGGAATTGGCGACCGTCCCGCGATTGCAGGGCGGCATCGCATCCACCGCGATTCGCCCCCGGCAACCCAATGGAAATCGGTCTCGGCAATTGATCGGAAACGTCCGTGCCGATTTCGTAACAACAAGCACCGGCGCACGGACCAATCATGGCCACGCAGTCCGACGGCCGGCAATCAAATGTCTTGAACATAGCCGTAATCAACTCGGCAATGACCCCGCCGACAATGCCCCGCCATCCCGCGTGGGCCACGCCAATGGCGCGATGCAGGGGATCATAAACCGCGATCGGCGCACAATCGGCGGACAGCACCAATAACGGAACATCCACTTCCATGGTCAATAGCCCATCCGCGCCCCGAACAGTTGGATGGTGAATGTCCCGTCCGCATCCCAGCCCGTCCGGACCCACCACGGCCACGCCCGTGCCATGCACTTGTTCGGGCACGGTTAACCGCTCGAACGGCAGGTCCAGCATTCGGCAGACGCCGCGTCGCGTTTCTGCTCCTCGCGCGGCGTCGGCGAGGGACATATCGAGGTCAATGGACGTCACGGCGTGAACCAGCTCTTTCCGACCGGCAAACGCCGCGCTGTGCCACAACATTGGATCGAATGCCGACAATTGTCCAAAAATGGCCGAGGGTTGGCTCATCGTGGATTAATCTTCAACAAGACCTTTATGTTGCCCGCCTGCTGCGACGCTTCAAATGCCTCGGCCCATCGCTCAATCTTGTATGACCGGGAAACCATGGACGACACGTCCACTTCACGGCGGGCCAGCGCGTGAATAGCGTCCGCAAACGGGCCGCACCGGCTGCCGACCACGGTGATCTCGTTTACCACGATCGGCGCCAAATCAACCGCGGACGGCTCCGCGTGCGTCGATTTCAATACAATCGTTCCGCGCGGGCGGACGAATCCAATGGCGGCTGCCAGACCGTCGGGCGAACCCGTGCAGTCGACCACCAGATCGCGATCGGCCTTGGCGGGCGTGTCCGAAATCAAACGGGCGCGAATGCCGCGTTTCTCGCAAAACAACAACGATTGCGGATTGCGCCCGATGACTTCCAGACGACAACCGGTGGTCGCCAATACCTGGGCGACGAGCAGACCCAGCCGACCACTTCCCACGACCGCGACGTTCATCCGTCGTTCAATGGGCACCTGTTTCACGACCTGCATTGCGGCGGCCAGCGGTTCCACGAATACCGCCTCTTCGTCGGTGATCGCGTTCGGCGCCTCGTGCAAATTGTGAATGGGCACCGCGACCAGATCGGCAAAACAGCCGTCCCGCCCCCGGATGCCCATCACCGTGCGCCGCGAACAATGATTCGACAAACCGGATTGACACTGGGCGCATTGCCGGCAGACGCAGTTGATCTCGCAAACGACACGCTTGCCCAACCACTCGTGTGGGCCCGTCTCGACCGTGCCGACGCATTCGTGTCCCACAATGCCGCGAAATCCCATATAACCGCGCGTAATGTGATGATCGGTGGCACAGATGCCGGCCAAATGGACGCGCACGACGGCGTCGCCGTTCGTCGGCGCGGGCTCGGGGCGATTGTCGTCGTAGATCAGTCGGTCTTCAAAACAGATGGCACGCACGTTGGATTATCGCCCCGCCGCCCGGGTGTCCGTGTCGACGGTTCGCGGACGACAGGACAGATTTAGTTCCATACAGATCGCGCCGGGAATCGGCTTCGCGTAATAGGGCGGTATGTCCACAAAACCCAGCGATCGGTACGTGCCGATCGCCTCCCTCATTACCGGTAGCGTGTCCAAACGCATCAACCGGTATTTCAATTCGATGGCCGAATCAATAATCGCGACGGCCAGACGCCGTCCCAAACCGCGGCCGCGATGGTGCGGCCGGACGTATAACCGCTTCATTTCGCAGACGCCGTCCGCCAATTCCCGCAATGCCACGCAACCGGCCAGAACGCCGGCATCGTCCGCCGCCAGCAGTCCTCCGGTCGGCGGTGCGTATTCGCCCGGCAGGCTCGCCAATTCACTGTCGAATCGAATGAAACACGAGTTGCCCGCCATGAACGCCGCGTACTCCGTCAACAGTTCGCGGATCTCGTCGAGGCGCTGCACCGGACACGGTTCGATCGAAATCGTCGTCCGCGTCACGGCGCGCCCCGCCCGGCAAGCGTCTGCGGCCGTGCCGACGCCCGCCCCGCTGGCCACCAATGCGCCGGCTCGACGGGTTCCAATTGGCCGTCCAGCGCGCCGCGCTCGGCGAACCAATCGGGATTCGACCGCAGCCAGTCCTGCCACGCCTGCGGATCGTGGTCATGGGTCACGCCGGTCAGGTGCATCAACGACCGCTCGGCCTGGTAGGCGATCCCGTAATCGGCATCCCGGACCGAACCGACCAGCGCCGCGACCGACTCCCGCCGCGGAATCTCGCCCAGAATCATGGCCGATGCGATCCGCACGTCGCGCGATTCACCCTGCCCGAGCCGCCGGATCGCGATCTGCATCAAACGACCCGCCTGTTCCGACGACAGTCGGCCCTCGCGGACGTGCGGCAATAACCCGTTCAGCGATGCCAATCCGTCGCGCCCGCACGTGGTTACGCCGGGCGCGCCATTTCCATCCGCGATGTCGAGCAACACCGGCACGACAACGTCTCGTTGCGATCCGGCGGCCAATTGGATGGCCGCGCAACGCACGCTTTCGCTGGGGTCGCGCCGCGCAATCAGCAGGCAAGCGTCAACGGTGACGTCGTGTTGGGCGAATCGGGTCTTGGCCAACTGCTGAATGGCGTCGCGGCGATGATCGGGGCTCGGCTGGTCGATCGCGTCCGACAGGTAGCGGGCGGCGTCCCCCTCGGTTACCAGCCATGCGTTTTTTTGATACCGTGGCGGGTGGCATCCGACGACCGCGGACATCGCCGCCGCAACGAACACCCACCCCACCGGCAGGAAAACCAAGCGCGTTTCAGGCCCGCCGACACGCCGCCGCGACCGCCGCATCGCCCGCGGCAATCCCCAATTCGTCCGGGCAAACCCGCACCACGTCCGGGATGGGTTCACCCAGAAATCGCGAGCCCAGCACCTGAAACCGCGACGGATCGTCACTGACATAGCAATGCAGGCTACCGCGCCCCTTCGACGGCGACAACGCATTCATTGCCCGCAGCGTTCGCTCGACGAGCTGCGCCGTGGCCGCCGCCGGGTCGATCAGCGTCACGCCGCCGCCGAAAAACTCGGCGATCGCGTCACGCAACATCGGATAATGGGTGCAACCCAGCACCATCGCCGCCGGCGACAACCGCCGCACCGGCCCCAGATAGCGACTGACCGCCAGCCGAACGATGGGGTCCGCGGCGTCGATCCCCTCCTCGGCCAGCGGCACGAACAACGGACACGCCGCCTGCACCACCGGTCGTCCGGCGTCGATGGCCGCGATCGCGTTCTTGTACGCGTTCGAACGCACCGTCGCCTCGGTGGCCGCCACGGCAATCAAATCCCGCGGCCCGCACCCCCGAACGGCCGCGTCCGCCCCCGGTCCCACCACGCCGATCAACGGCACCGGGAATTCGCCGGCGATCGACGGAACCGCCACGGCGCTCACCGTATGACAGGCGGCCACGATGCACTTGGGTGACATGCGCATCAAAAACGCGCAGTTTTCGAGGGTGAATCGGGTCACCGTTTCGCGGGTTTTCGTTCCGTAGGGGACACGGGCGGTGTCACCGAAATAGACGATGTCCTCGTGCGGCAGGCAGTCACGCAACGCCCGAACCACGGTCAGCCCGCCGATCCCCGAATCGAACACCGCGATGGGTTGAACTGTTGTCGGATTCACCTTCGCCGTCCCTGGCAGGATGCCGACTGCGGATGCCGCCGGCCTTCGATTGTTCATTCGCCGTTTCCGTTATCGGTCCGCGTGTCAAAAACTCTTCTGCCCGCCCGATTGAATTCCCCGCCGCCAACGCCGACCGCATCCACGGTCAGGACTTCGATTCCGCAAGCCGCGCCTTCACTTCCGGCCGCAGATCAATTCCCAGTTCCTTCAATTGGGCCTCCGCGACCGGGCCGGGGGCGTCGGTCAACGGGCACACCGCCCGTTGCGTCTTGGGAAACGCGATCACGTCCCGCAGGCTGGGTTGGTTGGCCAGCAGCATGACGCACCGATCGAATCCCAACGCGATCCCCCCGTGGGGTGGCGCCCCGTACGAGAGCGCATCCAGCAGGTGCTCGAATTTCAACCGCGCGTCCTCCTCGCTGATGTTCAACAGGCTGAACACCTTCTGCTGGATGTCGCGCCGATGGATGCGGATGCTTCCGCCCCCCAATTCCTGACCGTTCAACACCACGTCGTAGGCCTGGGCGCGCACCTTGCCCGGATCGCTGTCCAGCAGGTGTACATCTTCGTCCAGCGGCGATGTAAACGGGTGGTGCGTCGAATCCCACCGTTTTTCCTCGTCGTTCCACAATACCAGTGGAAAATCGACGACCCATAGCAGGTTCCATTTGTTCGGCGGAATCGCCTTGGTCATCGCCGCCAAACGCATCCGCACGTGGTGCAGGTACTTGCAAACATTCGAATACGTGTCGGCCGCGAAAAATAGCGCATCGCCCGGTTTGGCCCCGGCGGCCGCGCACAACGCCTGCGCAACCGGTTGAATGAACTTCGCAACGCCCGTGGCGAATTCCGGGGCGTCGGCCGTTCCCTGAATCTTGGCATACGGCAGCCCGCCGCCGCCGATCCCCTTGACCTCCTCGCCCAGCCCGTCCATCTCCTTCCGCGTCAACGTCGACCCGCCGGGAACGACGATGCACTTGACCACGCCACCCGCGTCGATGACCGATCGAAACACGCCGAATTCCGTCGATCGAACCGCGTCGGTCACGTTCTTCAATTCCAACCCGAACCGGGTGTCGGGACTGTCCGCCCCGAACCGGTCCATCGCCTCCTGATACGACATCCGCGGCAGCGGTAACGGGATCTCCACCCCGATCGTGTCGCGGAAAATGCGTTGAATGCAGCGGTCCATGATCTCCATCACGTCGTCGCGCTTGACGAACGCCATTTCCATGTCCAACTGCGTGAATTCCGGCTGCCGGTTTCCGCGCAGGTCCTCGTCGCGGAAACAGCGGACGATCTGCGCGTACCGGTCGAAACCGGCCACCATGAACAGTTGTTTGAAAATCTGCGGCGACTGCGGCAGGGCGTAAAACGACCCCTGCTGCACCCGCGACGGCACCAGGTAGTCCCGCGCCCCTTCCGGCGTGGATTTGGTCAGAAACGGCGTCTCGATTTCCACGAATCCCTCGTCGTGGAAAAAATCGCGGATCGTTTTTCCCAGCAAGTGCCGCAGGCGAAATGTCTTCTGTGCCGCCGCCCGACGCAAATCAAGGAACCGGTATCGCAGCCGCAATTCCTCGTTGGCTTCGCCCGCCCCGTCCACCGTGAACGGCGTTGGCTCCGACTTGTTCAACAGTTCGGCTTCGCAAACCTCGACCTCGATCTCGCCCGTCGCCAGCTTGGGGTTGATGTTCGCCCCGCGCGGCACAACCTTTCCCCGGATCGCCACGACGTCTTCCGTACGCAGCGTCCGCGCCACGGAATGGGCCTTCGGATCCGTTTCCGGGTTGCATTTAAGCTGCGTCAACCCCTCGTGGTCGCGCAGGTCGATGAACACCATGCCCCCGTGGTCGCGGTAGCTGTTCACCCAGCCGGCTAGGACCACCTCCTGCCCGACATGGAATTTCCGCAATGACCCGCATCGATGGGTCCGTCGATTGTAAGGAACACCCACAGAATGCCCTCCCCTTGTCCGATTCGGCGCGATTTCGTTTTATCCAACCGGTTCGGCGTGCTGTTCTAGTTCGCCAATGGTTGCGACGCAACCGCCCACGGTACAATTCGTCGCCGACGCCGGTCGTGCGTATTATCAGACGTGCCGATAAGCTGGGGATGCCCCGATCCGCTTCCGCGCCGTTCCCCGTGGAACCGATCCGGGTTGCCGTCGTCTAATTAATGGATGGTAGCTGCGTTGCGTCGAACCACTGTTATGGAAGTGGCCGACGACGCCACGCTGGTCGGACAGGTTCAGTCCGGGCGGGTGGCGGCGTTCGCGCAGCTCGTCCGTCGGTATCAGGATCGGGTTTACAACACCTGCCGCCGAGTCTGCGGCAACGACGAGGAGGCCTGCGACCTGACCCAGGAGACGTTTTTCAAGGCGTTCCGATCCATCGGTTCGTACCGGCAGAAGAGCGCGTTCTATACCTGGCTGTTTCGGATCGCCGTGAACCTGGCGTTGACCCACCGACAAAAGCACCGTCTGCGCGTGGTCTCGCAACTGACCGATGACGACCCGCTGTCGATTCCCGTCGCGGGCTCGCAGGCGGTGATCGGCGGCGAGGCACGAGCGGTGTCCGTCGAAACCCGTGAATGCGTGTCGGCCGCGCTGGCGTCGATCGACGCCGATCATCGCGCCGTGCTCGTGCTGCGCGATATCGAGGGGTGCGATTATGAACAGATCGCCGGCATCCTCGATATTCCGAAGGGAACCGTGAAATCGCGCGTTCACCGGGCTCGCGTGGCCCTGCGCGATGCGTTGGAACGGCGAGGGATCACCAATGACGAACGGGACATGGCAACATGAACAGCCAACAGCCGGATTCATTTGACGAACAACTGTCCGCCTATCTCGACGGCGAACTCGACGACGCCGATCGCCGACGGGTCGAACAGGCACTCGAAACCGACGCCGACGCCCGTGCCGCGCTCCATCGGCTGCGCCAGACAACCGGCGCATTGAAGGGACTGCCGCGACTGCCCGCGCCGCCGTCGCTGGTGGGCGACATCCTGTCGCGCGTCGAGCGCGATCACCTGCTGAACGACCCGCGAACCCGCGGCCAACGCGGGTCTTTTTCATTCCGCCGTCTGTATCCACTTCTGGCGGCGGCCGCGATGATCGCAATCGCCGGCACTGTCGGACTGTGGGGCATCCTGCAGTCGGACCGCACGGCCGACCGTGCCGTCGTGATCGCCACCACACCCGCAGACGTCCCGGCGGCCGATGAAAACACCACCCCGCTCGTCCTGGGCGAACGTACACAACGAACGGCCGGCATTGAATCAGAATCGCGCCCCGGAATGAAATCGAAAAGCGAGACCGCTGTCGATTCCGCGAGTGACTTGGGGATCGCCGCAAAGTCATCGAGCATGGCGCCGACGACCCCGACCACCAACCCGGCTGGCGCCTTGAACGGATCGACCACAGACCCAGCCTTTCCCACCGGCCTAGCTGCCTCGACCGCCGACATCAAAAGCCTCGGGACTGTAACCCTTACCGTTCAGACTTCGAATAGGTCGTTGGATGCTATGGCGAGCGGGACGCAGGCTCAATCGGAACGCACCATTGATTCACCCACGGACGCATCGGCCGCGTTTGTTCTGGAAATCTTCTGTAATTCCGATTCATTCCTCGACCACTCCGAACGGTTGGCGTCTGCAGACCCGGCGGACAAAACGGATTCGGCCACCATGACGGCGGCGGCGCAGGCGACCGTGGAACCATCGCGCTTCGGCCCGACGCAATGGGGATCGCCCAACTGGTATTCGACCGGTTCGCAACGCGTCGTCGAACGCATCGTGACATTGCCCCGCGATCAACTTCCCGCGGTGCTCGCGGCAATCGTGGCCGATGGCGCGGCCGCCGATTCCGTGACACTGTCCGCGGGCGGCATCTTGCTGGCGTCTGGATCGCAAGACGCCCTGCAGCTTGCATCCATTGTCGCCGGCGTCGATCGCGTGGACAGTGCGGGTGACGCGCCAGACAGTGACAAATACACGCAGTACGGCCAGACATTTGCCGATACTCGGCGAAATGGTCCCCTCGATCGCTTCTTGCAGCAGCTCGCCATACCTCCTGCCGACCGTGACGAAACAATCATTTCTACGGCCGGCACTCCCGCTCCGGCCGCCGCGGCCACGGAAGTCGCCGGGACCGGCGGGGCGTCGCGCGACGGCGACTCTGTGCGTGGTCGCGGGGCCCGTGTTCCGTCGACCGTCGTCGGGGACGAATCCCGGCCGTCAGATGCTCCGTCCGCTGAAATCAGTCCTGAATCGGCATTCGAGCCGGACACCACGGTCTACGGGGACACTGCGGGCATGTTCCAATCCGACGACGCCAACGTCACCGCCGGCGGCGTCAAGGCGCGCGACCATGTTGAATCAAGAATCGTCTTGCGTATTCGCTTGATCGGCCCGCCGTTGGTTCCACCACCCGGCGAACCTGGCCGCCTATCGCCGCGTTAGACGATAGACCCACAGATCCCGTTCCAGCGGCTCGTCTCCAGACCCGCTCAGCATATAGTGAAACAGCGTGGGAGTTGAATAACCCTGTTCCGGCGCCGTTCGCTCGGCGTTTGCGAGTTCGTCGGCAGCCATCGCGGCGCTCTTGAATATCACGACGTGGCCCCCCATCGAAACGAGCGACCGGGCGTAGCGCAGACATCGTTCCAGGGATCCGACGGCCTTCAAGACCACCAGATCAAACGGCGCCGGCGATCGCCACGATTCCGCCCGGGCGTGCAGACAGCGGAGGTTCGCTATGCCCAATTCGTCGGCACACGACTGAACAAACGACGCCTTCTTGGCGGTCCCGTCGATCGCCGTGATCCGCCAGTCGGGCTTCGCAACGGCCAGCGGCACAGCCGGCGCACCCGCGCCGGTGCCGACGTCGAGTACCGTCGAAATCGCGACGTTGACGGACCCAGCCCAGACCGCCGCGGCAAGCGAATCCAGAATATGCCGAACGGCAAAATCACGCGGCTCGATAATGCGCGTCAAGTTGAATTTATTGTTCGTCTCGACGACCCGCCCGTAAAACCGCCATAGCGTCTCGATTTGCTCGTCACGAAGGAACATCCCCCAATCATGCAACTGCGGGACAATCGCCGTCTGAAACTGCTCGCGCGAGTCGTTGGTCACACTCATCAGAATGACCGGACGTATAGCGTCGGATCGGCCACGCCGGCTTCGGCGAATCCCCGGGCCCGCAGTCGGCAACTGTCACACCGGCCGCACGCGCGCCCGCGCTCGTCCGGCGCATAGCAGCTATGCGTCAGGCTGAAATCCAAACACAGCCGAACCCCTTCACGGATGATCCGCGCTTTGGTCATCTGAATTAACGGCGCGTGCGCGGCAAACCGGCCGCGTCCGTCGACGGCAGCCGCCGTAGCGACATTGGCGAGTTCCTCAAACTTGGCAATGAACGCCGGCCGACAATCCGGGTAGCCGCTGTAGTCTATCGCATTAGCGCCGATGAATAAATCGAACGCGCCGATGGATTCAGCCAACGCCAACGCCAGCGACAGAAAAATCGTGTTGCGGGCCGGCACGTACGTAATGGGTATGTCCGCGGCCATGTCGCTAACAGGGCGATCCAATGGAACGGCGATCGCGTCCGTCAATGCCGATCGCCCGAACACACGCAGATCAACCGTCTGAAACACATGCCGGCTGATTCCCAATGCCCGTCCGACGCGCTCGGCCGCGTCCAACTCAACGCCGTGGCGCTGGCCATAGGCAATGGAAAGCGCCGACACCTCAAACCCGCGTTCCCTTGCTATCGCGCCCGTCACCATCGAATCGATTCCGCCCGACAACAACACCACGGCGCTCGGCATGGGAATAATCGCTAAACTGATGTGAACGGGTCGCGATCCGCCGCGCTGATCAGCACTTCCAATGCCGGCAGCCCCGTCCGGATCGCATCGGCCAACGTCGCCAGCACCGGCTTTTCGCTCGCCCAATGACCCAATGCAATGGCCGAACTGCCGCGTCGCACGATCGCCAGCGCGTCGTGATGCCGCATTTCGCCCGTAATTACGACGTGCTCGCCGTCCAGTGGAACGCCAAACGGCAGCGAACCGGCCGCCCCCGCGCAAATGACCGCGCGGGACACGGTGCGCCCGGCGTCGCCGACGATCTGCACGCCCGTCGCGCCGGTCGCCTTTGTCAACTTGCGGCTCAATGCCGCCAATGTGATGGGCCGGGGCAGCGGTCCGTGACGACCAATGCCCGGGCCGGGTTCGTCCTGCAAGGGATAGACGTCAAACGCCGGTTCTTCATACGGGTGCGCGCCGCGCAATGCCGTGACGACCTCATATAACAGTCGCCGCGGCGTAATCGCTTCCAGTCGAATCTCATCAACGGTTTCGTATCGGCCGCGCTGACCGACCGCCGGTTGCGTCGACTCGCTCCCACGAAATGTACCCGTCCCGCCAATGCGAAAACTGCACTTCTCATAATCACCGATCCGACCCGCCCCGGACGCGAACATCGCATCCGCCACTGTGTCGGCGGCGTCGGCCGGAACAAACACGACCAATTTGCAATTCCGCTCGATATCGCCCGCCGGCTGTTCGATCGAGTGCGATCCCGTCAGTCCACACAGCCCGGCAATGACGTCGTTTGTTCCACCGTCGGCCGCGTCGAGCGCCGTATGTGGCGAGTAGATTGCGATACTCGACCGGGCGCATCTCAGCACGGCGTCACCACTATCAAGACCAGGTGACGTCAACCGCCGGATCGCTTTGAAAATCGGCGGATGATACGCCACGACCATCTCGCATCGTTCCCGAACGGCTTCGGCCACAACGTCGTTCATCAGGTCAATGGCCAACAACGTGCGACGAACCGATGCCCGTCGATCGCCCAGCAGCAATCCGACATTGTCCCATTCCTGCGCCAAATGAGTGGGCGCAATGCGTTCCATCGCCTCGCAGACATCGCCCACCGCGATACCGGGCGCTTTCGCAGTTCGCTTCGGTCTAGCCATCGATACCGCATTCCTCCCGCACCAGACGACGATAATGCTCCTGGAGTTCCAGCGTAACCGGCCCGGGACGGCCGTCGCCGATGACCCGGCGCTCGATTCGGCTGACCGGCGTCACTTCGCGGATCGCATTGGTCAGAAACACCTCGTCCGCCTCCAGCAATTCATCAATCGCAATCGGCCGCTCGCATGAAGTCAATCCTCCCACGGAACAAACTCCCAGAATAGCGGCTCGCGCAATCCCGGGCAACACTGGCGTATCCAGCGGCGGAGTTATCAGCGTGCCGCGCTTGACGATGAACACATTACTGATGGAACCCTCCGCCAGAAAATTCGCAGTGGTGAACCACAACGCCTCGTCACAGCCCGCCTGCCGAGCCTCGTTCAGTGCGACCAGGCGCGGCAAATAGCTGATCGACTTATGACCGGCCAGCGGGTCGTCCGGCGACTGCCGATATCGCGTGATCAAGACTGCGAGCCCGGCGCGCGACACACCCGATGGTCGCTCTGCCAATGGCGCCGCCGTCATGCACACCGTCAATGCCCCGGCTCCGACTTCCGCGTCGTTAAGTGCCCCCCGTTCAAACCGCACGTCACCGGCCGTCACGGTCAACCGGATCCGCGCACTGGACATTTCATTCCCCGCCAATAGGCGGTTTACGGAATCCTCGTCAGGCAGCGCACCGTCGGCAATGGGCGTCAACAGACACTTCGCCGACGCTCGCAGGCGTTTCAGATGCCGGTCCAGACGAAACACGCGACGGTTTTCCGCGCGCATGGTCTCAAACAACCCCGCTCCGTGCAGCCATCCGCCGTTATAGACGCTGACCGCGGCGCGGTCGGCCGACATCAGCTCGCCATTAAAATAGACGACCGGTTCCATATTCAACAGTGCCGCTCAATGCCGGAAACCGCCATTGACTCGTCCGTGCGGAGCGCCCGCCGCAATCCGGCGACTTTCGCGATCGCTTCCGCATATTCGGCGTCGGCGTCGCTGTCGGCGACTACCGCTCCCCCGCTGAACCAGTGCAGACGGCCTCGATCCAGCACCATCGTGCGGATGGCGATATTCAATTGCATGGACCCGTCCAGTCCGATCCAACCTATGCTGCCGCAATAGACGCTGCGCTCGGTCGACTCAAGTTCGCGTATAATCTGCATGGCGCGGATCTTCGGCGCTCCGGTAATGGACCCGCCGGGGAATGCCGATTGCAGCAGGTCCACCCAACCGTGTGATTCCCGCAGACGTCCTTCGACCGTCGCCACCAGATGATAGACTGATGGATGCTCTTCGATCGCACCCGGACATACAACGCGTACACTGCCGAATTCACAGACCCGCCCCAGATCGTTGCGCATCAAGTCTACGATCATGGTCAATTCCGACCAGTCCTTCTCGCTTTCCAGCAGTTCGCGGGACCGTATGGCGTCCAATACATCGTCACCCGCCCGCGGCCTGGTGCCCTTGATCGGTCGGGTGACGATTCTGCGGTCATGCAAATCAAGAAACAACTCCGGCGACGCACTAATGATCGCGGTCTCGCCGATTCTCAACAGTGCGGCAAACGGCGCCGGGTTGGCCATTCGGACGCGGCGATAAATCTCCACCGCCGAAGATCGGCTCGGCGCCGACCAGCGCTGCGTCAAGTTCACCTGATAGACATCGCCGGCCGCGATATAATGTTTGACCCGCTCCACCGCGGCCACATAGTTCCGCGGCGTCATCACCGGTTTCGCTTCACCCGCCGCGGCGATCGATCGATCAATCGGCGCTGGTGGCATCGCACGGCGCAACCTGTCTTCCAACACGTCCAGGCGATCATCCACGGAATCGCGACCTCGACCCCCGATTCCGTCGACACCCACGACCCACCACCGACAATGCCGATGGTCGTAGACGATCGCCGTGTCGTACAGCGCCATGTACACCCGCGGCAACGCAATGTCCCGTTCCCGCGCCGACGGCACGCCATTCATTTCGGCGCCCGCCTCGTACGTCAAATACCCCACCCATCCCCCGACAAATGGCAGACGTTCGTCGCACAGACCGGGGTCCGCCGGACCGACGCGACGGGCGAGCGCGGTCAGCCAATCCGAATCGTCCGATGAAAACAACTCGACCGGATCATCACCCAATACGGTGAACCGGCCGTCGGCGTGCCGGTCATCGCTGCTCTCCAGCACAAACGAGCCCGTTGCGTTCGCAAACGCTCCGATGGCGGTCTCGACCGACGGACCATGGGTCAACTCGCGGACCACTAACCGCGGCGATCTCGTGTTCGCTTCTGCCATCGCACCGCGGAGTATACCGGTTCGGCGCGACCATCACACGACAGGCCCTCATCGCCCCGGCGCTGCACCGCCTGACACGCCGAAGCTCGCGAGGCGGGTGTTTTCAAGTTCACTCCTGCGGTCCGCCGGACCGATACAACGGACGTATGTCCCTCGCGACCCATCCGTTCAACGGTGCGATGTCCGACGCCGTAGCCGCCCTGAATCTGCCGCCCGACGCCCGCGTCCTCGATATCGATCCGGGCGAAGTCGAAACGCAAATCGACGCGGATCGGCCCATCGAGTGCATCGTGGCCTGCGGCGTCCTCGAACGGGCCCGATGGCCGCGCTGGCTGCTCCGCCGGATGTATCACACCCTCGTCCCCGGCGGTCATTTGGTCCTGTCCGTTCCCAACCGGTGCGCAATCATTGACCGCATCGCCGCGTTCCCGTTGTGCGTCACGGGCCGCATGACGCGACGGTCCGACGCGGTGCACGCAACCTGCCGCCCAACGCGCCGCGATCCGGATTCCCTGTCCGCGCCCCGCTGCTACTCGCCTTCCGAACTGAATCGTCAACTGAACGAAGTCGGATTCGAGGTCCGAAATTCCCGAACCCACCGTCGCTGCTTCCACGAGCTGGACGGCCGGGGTCTGCCCCGCCGGTTGACGGCCGCGGTCGATTGGGGGTTGGAACAGGTCAATCGCGGCGCCGGCGTTGAATTCCTCAAGCACCGCGGCGGGCGTTACCTGGCCGTCACCCAAAAACCCGACCACTCCACGGGCGCCGCCCGCATCGACATGACGCCGTGCCTGACACGGGCCATCGACGGTTTCGAATCGTTCTACGCCGCGGAATACACACGCTTGCGTTCCTGGCAGAATCAACAGCGCGGCGACTGGACGACCCTTCCGCCCGCCGCCGTCCACGACACGATAGACCAATGCCGTTCCCTGCTCGTCCTTTCGCCCCATCCCGACGACGAATTGATCGGTTGCGGTGGGCTGATGCTCGACGTGCGGTCGCGGGGCGGCCGCGTCAGCGTGATTCAGATGACCGACGGCGCCGAATGTCAGGCCCTTCGCGACGCCGACGAACAGACCCGGCGCACCATCCGCTCCGACGAGGCTCGCGACGTCGCCGACCGCATGGGCGTCACCCACCTGGCGTTTCTCGACGCCCCCAACGGTCGCCTCGACGATTCACCACCCAACGTCCGAAACGTTCGCAACGTGTTGAAATGGGCGCGTCCGGAAATCATCTGCGTGCCCTTCATCAACGACCGCCACGTGGACCACGTGGCCGCCAACAGGGTGCTTTCGTCCGCGCTCGGGGCGATCGACGACGGCTATCAACCCCTGATCCTTGCCTACGAGGTCTGGTCACTGGTCCCGCCGCACGTCGCCCGGCCGATCGACGTGTTCGCCCACCGCAAGCTCGATCTGTTGATGCACTACCCCACGCCAATGAAGGTCGTCGACTACATCTGGCACTGTCAGGTCCGCGACGGACATCACAGCCGCCAATACCTGCACCAGACCGGTTTCGCGGAGGCTTTTTTGGCCACAACCCGATCCACCTACCAGCGACTCGTCGGCGCCCATCGACGCGGTGCCGATCGTCAAATACCGGCCGACCCGGCTCTCTCAACCTGAAACCGCGGCGGAAGTTCGCCCGCCCCGGCATCCCAGCGCCGCCATCTCCTGCAACAACGCTATGACGATTCCAGGCACGATCGACGAAATCGGCACCGTGCAACACAGGGCCCTTCCCAGCCCCGAAGGGGCGCCAGTCAGTAGCCGGGGGTGTCGTCCGCGACAGCGGACGACACCCCCGGAATCGTCCCCGACGCCATTACCAGCCCCAGCGGGGCGACAGAAGCCATGACCGGAGACCCCTTCATGGCGTTGTAGTACTCCATCCGCTTTCAACCCCCCCCGTGTGCCGCATCCGCAATCCGACCCGCTATACTGCCCGTCACGCGGGAGCCATTCATGACCGACGACCGATGGCTTCGATTACGCCGATGGACCGCCATCATCAAGCTCGCCCTCGCCCTCGGCGGGTCGCTGCTTTTTTCGTTATGGCTGTCGGTGTCGTGCATCCCCGCCTGGTACGACCCACCGACCGTCGCCGAAGCGGACCTGCCCCGTATTCGTGCGGCCGTTCCCAACGCCTACCAATCATTCACCGATCGCGTCGTGAATGGCGCCCCATTTACGTTCACCCTGCGCGCGGCCGAATTGAATGAATGGATCGCCGCCCGCGACGCGCTCTGGCCGGACGCCCGCGGAACCGTGCCCGGTTGGCTTCACGGCCCGGTCATCGCGTTTGAGCGCGATCGAATCATTCTCGCGGCCCGGGTGACCAGCGGCTCGACCAACGCCGTCGTCAGCGCCCGCTTCGCCATCACCGCGTCGGCCGACACCGTCGAAATCCGCCTCGTTGGAATCGCCGTCGGCGCTCTGCCACTGCCTCGATCGCTTCTGCCCAACGATTTCGAACGCCAGGTGCGTGACTGGCTCGACCGCGCCAACCTGCCCATGGACCGACCAACGACCGGCGACGGGGATCGCGCGGGTTTGCGTCCGCCATTGACGGACGGCATCCGTATACCCAACCGTTTCCACTGGTCCAACGGTCGGCGCGATTTCCGCCTCGTCGGCATCACTTCGCGCGATGGATCAGTGAACCTGACCGTCGAACCCCAATGACGCATCCGGCCGATCCCGGTACGCGCTCGTGGCTCGACGCAACTTGCTTTTCGGGTGGCACGGGCAAGCGTACGTATGTGATGAGCGACGAATACTGCGAATCAGAGCCGTGGGCGCAAGCCCACGGTTGCCTCAATCGCGCGGCAACTTGCCGATCGCTTCACCGGGCTCGCGCCCGGTGCTCTGAAAGCAGGAGGGGACGCTAATCACGTACCAGCGTACTCGCTTGCCCGTGGTTTCACCGTCCAGGCTTCTTGTCGGTCACACCCGCCGCGCACGCCACGCACGGACAACGGGGGAACGTGTGTGTGTTTAGCGACGACTTGTGTCCCGCGCGCGTTTCCGCCCCGGCGGGGCGGCGGAATGTAGCCACGGGTGAAGCGATGCCCAGCGTCGCGCAACCCGTGGATTCCGTTGCGCGGGATTCCCCGCCCCGGCAGGGGCGGCGGATGTGACGCGGGAATCGCTAGACACGTATCCACGAATTGTCGCCCCTTGCCGCCGGCGGGGCGCGGCGCAATGATAGCGCCGTGCTGGACTACGGCGTCATCCAAACCGACTGGGGTCCGTTCGCGTGGGTCGCGTCCGATCGCGGCCTGGTGGCCACCCTGCTGCCCGATCAATACCCGCGCCCGATCGACCGGATCATCGCCGATCGCTGGCCCGACGCGCGGCCGAGCCGCCGCGCACCGGGGAATCTATCCCGCGCCGTTGTCGACTATTACAAACGCCGATTGGTCCGATTTGACATGCCGCTCGATTTGGACGGGTGGACCGAATTCCGCCGGGCCGTGCTGAATGCGTGCCGCCGCATCCCCCACGGCCGCACGGCCAGCTACGCCGATCTGGCCCGCGCCGCCGGCCGGCCCGCCGCGGTCCGCGCCGTCGGGTCAACGATGGCCCAAAACCCCATCCCCTTGATTATCCCCTGCCATCGCGTAATTCGCACGGACGGAACGTTGGGCGGGTTTTCCTCGCCCGACGGCGTCCGCACCAAACGCCGCATGTTGGAATGGGAGGGCGTCGGCGATCTGCCGCTGCTGACCGAGCGAATGCAACACCGCCACGCCGCGATGACCGCGTGATGGTATCCTGGTAGACCGTCACACTTCGCTTATCGGACAGCTCCGAAGGGGCGACAGTCAATAGCCGGGGGCGTCAGCCCCCGGACCCGTCATCCCCCGCGAAAAAGCCCCGGAGGGGCGGCCGACCTGCAGGCTGTGTTGCGTCCGATCACCCGAACACGAAAACTCCCCAGGCCACTAAATAAAACCGCGGAATAGGGAAACCGACTCCTTCATGGCGCACGAATCCTCGCCCGTAGGGCGCACGGTCTTAGCCAGGGGCTTCAGCCCCTGGATCGGATCCCCCATTTCTTTCCGCCCGGAGGGCGGACGAACCCCGGGTTCCCTTCTGTGTGTTCTTATTTAGCGGGTCGTCTGCGCCGCCCCGACCGCGCCGGCCACTTCCGGTCCCAGCGATTCCATCATTCGGCCCGCCTCGGCCGCCAACGCCGCCGCGTCGCATTCCGCGGGCGAAACATTCGAAAACACGTTGCGCAGAATGTTGAACTGCTCGACCGCCAGCGTGAACACGTCGCTCAATCCCTCGAACGACAGCCCGAACGCCGTCACCGCCAGCCGACGCAGCGACGACGTCAGTTTCGCCGTCTGCCGATCGACCGCGAACGGAACGGCCGCGCAGAAATACGCGACTTGCCACAATCCCGTGGCCGGGAAGTTCGTCCGCGCCAACGGCGGCTCGCCGCACCGGTGGGCCATCGCGGACAGCAGTATCTCCGGGAACCCCCACCGCCGCGCCAACGCGTGCGCGATCCGCCCGTGATCGGTGCCGAACGTCCGCCGTTCGACCTCGATGCGCCGCGCGAAATCTTCCCGTTCCTGACGGTACACGTCGGCGTAGGGCCCGCCGAAATGGGTTACCATGATCAACGATCCAATGTCGCTCAACATCCCCAACAGAAACGCCTGTTCCGCGGGGTGCAGATCCATCGTCCGGGCCAATTGTCGCCCCATGCACCCCCGAAGAATCGAATCCCGCCAGAATTCCTGCAGGTCGAATCCCTTGTGACCCAGCCGGTCCAATCCCGACGCCAGATAGAACCCCAACGCCGCCGCCCGCAGGTGTTGATTTCCCAAAACGACGGCCGCTCGCGTCAGCGTCGTCACCTGACCCTGCTGCCCGAAATAACTGCTGTTGGAGATCTGCAGAAGGCGGCCGCACAGCGCCGAATCCAGCTCGATGATGCGAACGATCTCGTTCGCGCTGGATCGCGTGTCCCGGCACACCATCAGCAGATTCAACGCCGCTTCCGGCAGTGACGGAATCCGCACCGAATCCAGAATGGTCTCAACGATTTTGTTTTCCGGCGATCCCGTGTGCCCGTCCATCCGTTTTTCGCCCTTGTTTTTCAAACGCTCCGCCTCCGGCTAGCCCGCCCGCGCCGACGCACCCCGCCCCATTCCACCTCGCCACTGTCCATCGGTGCATTCCACTCCGGGGTTTCGAACGCCGCCGCCCGCTCCAACCGTCCGCCGATAACAGGCGACCGTCGCAGGACCCCACACCACTAAACGACGGCCTTCAGCCGCCGCGGGTATCCGATACTCCTGCCGTACTGGAATCGTTCTTCACGCCATGACGCCGTTCCCGGACCATTCAATTCCGCCCGCCCCGCGGCTATAATCAACCGTCCACGATTGCAGGGGGCGGATCGGCGGGGTGGCCGGATTGCAGGGCGTTCCCTGTCATTTGCGAACGGAAGCAGGCGAATATGTTTGGTAGGACGCGCGTAGCGCCCGTGTCAATTCTTTTGTTCATGCTTTGCGCCGCGCCCGTCGTGGCCAATCCGCCGCAGCCACCACCGGCCGTGGCGCCGACCGCCGACCTTCCGTGGGTGCCCGACGAGGTCATCCTCGTCTTCCGCGACGAACCGGCTCCGCGAGCCTTGTCCGACTTGCGCCTCCGCGATACGTCGGTACGCGATTGGCGGGCCATGCGGCACCGGCTTCTCGCCGTCCACACCGCCCGCGAAGCGCACCCGCTGTCGCGGATGCGCGTGGTCAGGCTGGCGCCGGGTCAGGACGTGATGCTCGCCGCCGAGCGCTTCAGCCGTCTCCCCGGCGTGGCCTACGCCCATCCGAATTACGTTACGCAGGCCGCGTTCGAACCCAACGACCCCCGATACAACCTGAATCAATACGCACCGCAGATCATCCGCGCCGACCAAGCCTGGAACATCACCACCGGCGACCCCAACGTCGTGGTCGCCATCGCCGACAGCGGCGTGTTGTTCACCCACCAGGATATGGCCGGCGCCTTCTGGTCCAACGATGACCCGGTCAACGGCGTGGACGACGACGGCAATGGATTTGTGGACGATTTCCGCGGCTGGGATTTCATGAACAACGACAACGATCCCTCGTTCAGCGGCGCGCACGGCACGCACACCACCGGCATCGTCGGGGCGCGTATCAACAACGGATTGGGAATTGCTGGAATGTCCAATTGCACGGTCATGCCCTTGCAGGCCTTCACCAACACCTCCGGCACCTGGGAGGCGATCATCAATTCCATCTACTACGCGGTCGACAACGGCGCCAGGGTCATCAACTACAGCGGCGGCGCCACATCGGTCACCCCGGCCATGACCGCCACAGCGTTGCAGGATGCCGTCCAATACGCCTACAAGAACGGCGTTCCCCTCGTGGCCGCGGCCGGCAATTTCACCTCCGGCGCTCCGCGCGTGGCGAGCAACTTCTACCCGGCGGCATACGCCGAGTCGTTCGCGGTGGCCGGCACCGGCGACGGCGACGTGTACTACGACCGTTCCCGTTTCGGTCCGTGGATTGACTTCGCCGCACCCGGCATCGGCGTCTACACCACCCACACGTCCAGCACGGCCAGCTACGTCGCCGACACCGGCACCTCGTTCGCCGCCCCGCACGTCGCGGGGTTGATCGCGCTGATGTTCAGCATCAACCCCGCGCTGGGCATCGAGGAAATCCGCGACTTGATATGCCATAATTCCATGGACCTCGGTGCCGTGGGATTCGACGAGCTTTACGGCTGCGGCCGGATCGATGCCAAGGCCACACTGGATGCCGTCGCCAACGACCTCGTTCCGCCGTACATCGTCCACGACGCAGGCATCGGCACCTTCCCGTGGAGCGGCTACATCGACCCCCGCACCGACAGCACCGACGGCGTCGCGCTCAATTCGGGCATCAATCAGATCACCATCAAATTCAACGAACCCGTTCGCGACGTCGGCAGCGGCGTCGGCGGACCGCTGACGACCGCCTCGTTCAGCATCGCGGACAACGGCGTCGCCAATCCCACGATCAATTCAATTGACGCGAGCGGCAATCCCACCGTGGTGGTCCATCTGTCCGGGCCTATCGCGGTCGGCGCATGGACCACCATCATCGCCGGCGTTGAAGACTTGTCCGGCGACCCCATCGTCTCCACGGGCAACATGGCCGACATGGACGAACCCGACCGCGTGGACATCGGGTTCCTGCCCGGCGACGTGGACAACAACGGCGGGACCGAGCCCGTCGACTTGATCCGCTTCCGCCAGATCTACGCCAACACGGTGGTTGTTCCCGTCGGCGAGCCCGAGGATTACGCCGACATCGACCGCAACGGCGCCATTCAACCGTTCGACCTGATCCGCTTCCGCCAACTGCTGTCCGGCACCTCCCCGGCCACGCAATCGTGGTTGTCCCAGAACCTCCCGCCACGCCCGTAACGCCCCCGCGGGCGACTTGTTTCATTGTGCAGCGCGCAGTGGTTTGCGGGGCGGCCGTCGCGTTCGTACATTCGTCACACGGCATGAATCGACAGGACGAGAACGACACGCACGGAACCGACGCCGCCACGGGCGCTCGCGAAGGCCTGTCCCACGCGATTGACAGCGTGCCGGACCATGACGAGGACCTTGCGAGCGCCGCGGACGGTCGACCGGACGGGCCGCACATCTCGTGGTCCGCTCTTTTTCCAGAACATGTTGATCTGGCGCCTGCCGGTGAAGCGGTGGACGGACGGAAGTTGCCGGCGCGGGGTGGGGTCTACGCGTTCATCGGGGATGACGAGCGCATCGTTCAGGTGATGGCGGCCGAGTCCGTGCGGCGGACGGCGCTGGCCCGACTGAACCAGCCGGTTGCGGATGGGTCGAGCAAGCGGGCCGATCTACGGGCGGTGACTCGGCGAATCGCGTGGCGTCCGACGTGGTCGCGGTTCGAGACGTCGTGGGTCTACCTGTCGATCGCGCGGCGGTTGTGGCCGACGTCCTATCGGCGGCGGCTGGGGTTCGGGCCGGCCTATTTCGCGACGGTGGATCTGGACGGGCGCTTGCCGCGCTGGCGGGTCGAGGAGTACGCGTGGAATCCGGGGCGGCGGGAGGTGGGGCCGTTCGCGCGGCGCGGCCATTGTGCGGCGTTCATCGAGACGTTGGTGGACCTGTTCGACCTGTGCCGGGATTACGCGATTCTGGAGCGCGTTCCGGATGGGCGACCTTGCTCGTATTTTGACATGGGGCGGTGCCCGGCGCCGTGCGATGGGAGCGTGTCGCTGGATGCGTACCGGTCGATGATGCGGGCGTCGTACGCATTCGCCATCGGACGGGGCGAGGAGCGGCTTTCGGAATGGGAAGGGCGGATGCAGGAGGCGGCCGGGCAGCGCGATTTTGCGCGGGCCCAGCGGATCAAGGAGACGCTGGCGCGGGCCCGGAAGTCGCTGCGGCGGGACGGACCGGTGGTTCCGACGCCGGACACGTTCCGTTATCTGGTGGTGCAGCGCGGACGGGGGCGCTCGACGGTGATTCCCTATTTCGTGCGCGCCGGCGCGATCGACCAGGGCGCGGCGGCGACGATTGATGAAGTGCCGCATATTGGCATTCAATGGATGGAGGCGGCGCGACGGACGGTCGACGAAACAGCCGCCGATCGGATCGAACAGAGCGGGCACATCTGGCTGGTGACCCACTTTCTGGCGAAGGGCGAATCGGCGCCCGGACTGTTTCTTCACGTGGATGAATTGCCGACGCCCGATAATCTGGCCGCGATCGTGCGGCAAAAATTTGCGCGAGCCAGCGCGGCGGGTGAATCGGACGCAACGAATGCGTAATTCCTGTTGACCGTTGCGGCGAATTGATTACAGTTAAGTAGTGGCCACCGTGGGAGTTTCCGCTGGCCGGGCGGGACGCACGATCACGAGGGACTATTGCGCCGATGACGCCGCTCGTCGAAACAAACGTGGTACGACAATCGCAGCGGCGCATTCCCCCGCCGCCGGTCAAGCGGTTTCTCGACTATCTGTTCGTGGAATGCGGTCTGGCGGGCAATACCATTGTCGCGTACCAGGCGGACCTGTGCGAATTCTGGGACGACGTGGCCGCGGACGGCGAGCTCCGCGCCGATCTGGATATTGAAGACGTTCAGACGCATCTGATCGGATTACACCAGCGCGGATTGTCCACGTCGTCGATCGCGCGACATCTGGCGTCGATCAAGATGTTGCTGCGTTTTCTGCATCAGCACGGTCTGGTGCGGCGGGACGTGGCGTCGCTGATCGAACTGCCCAAAAAATGGCACCGTCTGCCGCACGCGGTGCATTACGACCAGGTGGAGGCGCTGTTGCAGTCGCCGGACGCGTCGGACGAATTCCATCTCCGCGACCGGGCCGTGCTCGAATTGTTGTACGCGACCGGCATGCGGGTCAGCGAATTGACGGGCATCACGCTGGAAAGCGTCAATCTGGACGTCGGCTATCTGCGCTGCATGGGCAAGGGGCGGCGGGAGCGGATCGTGCCGATCGGGCGGACGGCGATCAAGGCCGTTCGCGCCTTCGTTGACGTGCTGCGGCCGGCGCTGGAGACGGCGCGATCGGGCCGGCGGATGTTTCTGTCGCGGACGGGCCGTCCGATGGACCGCACCAGCATCTGGCGCCTGGTGCGCAAGTACGCGATTCGTGCGGGCATCGGGCAGCCGTTGCACCCGCACACGTTGCGGCATTGTTTCGCGACCCATCTGCTGGCGGGGGGCGCCGACCTGCGCGTGGTTCAGGAATTGCTGGGCCATGCCGATCTGGCCACGACGCAGATTTATCTGCACGTCGACGAGCACCGATTAAGCGAAGTGCATCGCCGATTTCATCCGCGGCCGTGACGCCGGATGACCGGCGTTTGGGAGGGTGCGTCGCCGCCGCGCGACACGGGTGTTGTGTCCGCGAATAATCATGGGCAGGATGCCCATGCCACGACGTTCACCACGGGAGACGATCAGGGATGATCTTCCAAAACCGCACGACGCTGAACACAGAACGATTGCAGGACATGTTTCTGACGGCCATCGGCGGCTGGCCGGTCGACGGTCTGGACATCCGCATCCGTTACAGCCGGGGGGCGGATTTTTCCGGCACGTGTTTCTACGAACGCAGCCGCCTGCACGTCAATCTCGGCGGGCATTTGCGGTACCCCTATCGCATGCGGACGTATGTCGCGCGGGCGTCGACGTCGCGCTCCACGTGGTGGAAGCCGCTGTACACCATTGAACTGGCCGACGGTTATCAGGTGGTCACGTTCGTTCTGTTGCACGAATACTACCATTGGCTGGTCCGGCGCGCGGAGCGCAACACGCGGCGCAAGGAGGCCATGTGCGATCGGTTCGCGACACGGGCGCTGGTGGACCATTTCGGGGCGGCGGTGCGTTGCCCGAAAGGGCGACCGGTGCCGCGCGGAGAATGGGATTTCCAGGATTTGGACCGGTTCGTGGCCCGGGCGCTGCTGACGCGTCGGGCGACGTCCGAACTCGTTCAGCCGTTTGGTGAGCCGACCGGGTTGTTCGCGGAAGCGATGTAACGCCCGTTTCCGATCGAAACGCGACGTGGAGTGCTCGACCGGAATCCACGGGCAAGCGAGTACGCTTGCCCGTGCCACCCGACGCTGAAACCCTGTGGCGCGCGTCGGCGATCGAAACGTGGGGTCCGTCGTTCGCGGACGGCCCGGTAATGCCGTCATTGCACAGGTCCGCCGGGTGCAAGCGGATCGAGCGTCCGCACGGAGCCCATCCACACGTCAATCATCCGCGTCGCATGACCGATCGAATGCGGGGGAATCACCGGACCGACGATTGGAACCGGGTGTGGACGCGATGGCGCACCCCGGCGCGCGCGTGCGCTGTAATGGTCCGAAACAGCGCGGGATTGAAACGTGCCTACTACGATTTTGACACCACCGACGCCGGTTCCGATTCCGCGGGCGGAGCCATCGACCGACGGCGCCGCGCCTGCGATGCAGAGGCGGCGGGTGGCGGTGGAACTGCGCGACGTGACCAAGACGTTTGGCCGGCAGGTCGCGGTCGACCGGCTGTCGCTGCGCGTGCCGGAACGGAGCATCTGCGGGTTCATCGGTCCGAACGGGTCGGGCAAAACCACGACGCTGCGGTTAATTATGCGTATCTATCATCCCGACGGGGATTGCGGATCGATTCGGGTGCTCGGCGCCGAGGGGATGGGTCCGGCCTGCGATCAGGTCGGGTATCTTCCGGAGGAGCGCGGTCTGTACAAACGGATGAAGGTCGTCGATCTGCTGCGCTTCTACGCGGAACTGAAGGGCTGCACGCACGTCGATCGCGACGTCCGCGAATGGCTGGAGCGCATGGGGCTGACCGACGCGGCGTCGAAACGCGTCGAGGCCCTTTCGAAGGGCATGTCGCAGAAGGTGCAGTTTATCGCCACGGTGATCGGCCGGCCGGCGCTGATTATTCTGGACGAACCGTTTTCGGGCCTGGACCCGGTCAACGCGGAGATCATCCGCGAAACCATCCTCGATTTGCGGCGGGACGGCGCGACCATCATTTTTTCGACGCACGACATGTCCGTCGCCGAGGTGCTGTGCGATTTCATCGTGATGATCTTCCGCGGAAAGAAGGTGCTGGACGGCACGATGGAGGCGATTCAACGGGAATACGGGGCCGACACCCTCCGCGTGCGGATGCACGACCCGCTGATCCGGCTCGACGATCTCCCCGATGTGACCAGGGTGACCGATCTGGGCGGCTTGAAAGAACTGCGCTTCGCTGCCAACGGCGATCCGCAGCGCGTCCTGCGGGCGTTGATGGCCCGCGGCGACGTTCAACATTTCGAGATCACCCGTCCGCGGCTGCACGATATTTTCGTGCGTATCGCGCGACCGGCGAAAACGGAGGGCGCCCATGCGTAAGACGCTGGTCATCGCCGTGCGCGAGTATCAGGCCGCGGTGCGAACCAAGACGTTCGTCGTCAGCCTGGTGATCATGCCGTTGATGGGGTCGGCCGGTCTGATTGCGGCGTGGATGTTCAAGGACCAGGTCCACGTGGGAGACAAACGGTTCGCCATCGTGGATCGGACGGGGGTTTTGTTTCATTCGATCGCGGCGGCCGCGGACGATTACAACGAGACGGTCGTATTCGAATCGGCGGGCGAAAATGGGGGCGCGCGCCGAAGGCAAATCAAGCCGCGATTCATGGTGGAGGCCGTCGATCCGCGTGCGGAGGGTGATGGGTTACGGGCCGAATTGTCGGACCGCGTGCGGCACGGCGAGTTGGCGGGTTTCGTGGAGATTCAGCCAGGCGCGCTGGACGCGGCGGACGCCCCGCTGGTCGGCGAGCGTGCGAGACAGGATTCTCGCACCAGCGGTGATTCTCGCACCGGCGGTGATTCTCGCACCAGCGGCGGCATGTCAGAAAGCGACGCATTCGCCATTCTGCGCCACGGAATCGACTTCCCCACCGCTGAAGCGGTGGGCCGCCCGGACGACGCCGCGGCAAGCGGCGACGGTCCAATCGTCTATCATTCGAACAATCCCATGTATTTCGAGTTCCGCGTCTGGCTGGAAGGCGTCGTGAACTCCGTGGCGCGTGAACGGCGGATTCGCTCGACGGGTTTGGACCCGGCCGTGGTGGGCTGGGTCAGCCGCCACGTCCCCGTTGAACATGCCCCGCTGTATCAACGGACGGCCGACGGGGCCTTGTTGCCGGCCCAGAAATACGACCACTACGTGCAGGTCGCCGCCCGGGTGACGCTGTGTTTCCTACTGTTCACGGTCATTCTGATCGGGGCCATGCCGCTGACCTACAGTGTGCTGGAGGAGAAGATGCAACGGACGGCCGAGGTCCTCCTCGGCTCGGTCACGACGTTTCAGTTCATGATGGGCAAGCTGCTGGGCATGGTGGGTGTGTCGTTGACCATCGTGACCATTTATCTGTTCGTGGGGTTCATGTCGGCCTCGTATTTCGGATACGGGCACATGCTGCCGCGCGACCTGGTGACGTGGTTTGTGCTGTATCAGGCGTGCGCGATCCTGATGTTTGGGTCGATCTACATCGCCATCGGTGCGGCGTGCAACGACATCAAGGATGCGCAGAACCTGATGACCCCGGCGTCGGTCATTGCGTGCATTCCGTTGTTCGTCATCCGCCCGGTGATGCTGGAACCCAACAGCACGTTCTCGACGCTGGTGTCGCTGTTCCCGCCGGCGACGCCGGTATTGATGTTACTGCGGCAGGGGTTGCCCGCGCCCGTTCCGCTGTGGCAGCCCATCGTGGGCCTGATACTGGTGGTGGCCACGTCGCTGGTCTGCGTAGGCATCGCCGCCCGAATTTTCCGAATCGGCATTCTGATGCAGGGTCAGGGGGCCAACCTACGGGAGATTATTTACTGGGCGTTCGCCCGTGAGGGCCGCATGCCGTCGATCCCTCGCCGCCGATCGGGCGACGACACACCGACCACCTGGGCGCGACCCCATTCGGAGCCGATTGCATCGTAGCCCTTCTTCCGTTTGGTCCACTTACCGCGGCGATCGCGGCGAAAACCCGTCCCCGTGGGGCGACGCTCCGATTGAATGCAGGAGGTCAGCCCTCGAGGGACACGGCGCCGAACGCGGATTGAAAGCGGGCGAAGTCGATGACGTCCACGTCGTCGTCCCGGTCACGATCGTACGTTTCACACCCCGTCGCCGTGGCTGCTTGCGCCGCGCACTGTACAAAGCCCTGATAATCGAACCGGTCGACATCGCGATCGCCGTCGCGATCGCCGGTCGGCACGAGGATGGCTTCACCGCAGCCGATCGTCGAGACGCCGCCGCCGACGCGGTGCGCGTAGTACACCCGGCAGCCGTCGATGGTCGCCGACGCCCCGGGGGCGATCACCAGGTTGTAGACATACACCGCTTCCGAACACGGCGACTGGCCCGCACCGTCGTTGTCGAGCGAATCTTCAAACAAAACGTCGCCACCGTCCGTGATCGCCAGCGACCCCATCGCGAAGTTTAGTGAAAAACCGTTCAGATCGGGACCGAGATCGACGCCGGCCGCTTCGTATGTGTGCGGCATGGGTCCAACCAGCAACAACCCGCCGTCCGTCCAATCGAACACGTCGGGTTCGACGCTTCCGTTGTCAAAATCGCCCGAGAGCCGCATCGGCTCCGGCGATGCGTAGGAGATTTGCGCGGATTCAACCACGACGAAGTCGCCGTCAATCACGACGGCCCCGCCGACCGCACCAGCGGCACTCGCCGCCACCCCTGCCGTCACCAGAGAAGGCGGCGCGCACCCGCCCGCGGGACGCCGTGCCACGGACCCCGTCATCGTGTAGGCGCCCTTGCTCGTCACCGTCATACCCCCCGAGACGACCATGCCGCCGTCGCAACCCACGTCAACACAGCCGGCCGACACCGCACCCCCGGCGACCTGAACTGCGGCGCTGCCCTCGGACGGCGCGGTTTCCGAGGTGCCCGTGTACAGGCCGCCCGCGCCGATGCTGAGCGCGCCCTCCAGAACGATGGTGGTGTCCGGTGCGCTCATGACCGTTCCGTTCGCGATGAAGAGTGCGTTTCCGGCGACAGATGTCGTCAAACCCGGGAGCGTTCCCTCGACGCGCATGGCGCCGCCATTGACGACGTAGTCGCCCGATCCGGTGATCATCGTGTTGTTGATGACCAGCGTTCCGCCGTTGACGGCGGTCATCGTGCCGTTGTTGGTCTTGGGTGAATTTCCGACGATGCGCAGCGTGCCGCCGGGCTGGTTCGCGGACACGGCGTTCTCGTTCACCAGTCTCGCCGTGATGACGCCTTCGCCCACCACCAGCGATTGATTGATCCAGACACCGCCCAAGGGGGCGCCCTGCGACGCGAGCGACGCAGTCGGACCGCCAAGTCGCACGGCGCCCGTGCCGATCAATTCGACCTCGGATTCGGCCACGAGCATCCGCCCGTTCTGGATGGTCAAGGTTCCATTGTTCAGAACCCGCGAAGGTCCGGCCAATCGAAGGCTCCCCGTCGCGAGCGTGAGCATCGCGCCTCCGCGCAGACGAAGCGCCCTGATCTTCGCCTCAATATCCAAAAAAACCATCTTGTCCATGCCCGCAATGGTAACCGCGAAATCCCGGTCGAGTTGGATGGTCGGTACGACGGGCGGCGACCAGAATGGGGCGCTGCTCCACGGACCGACGACACTGATCCAGAAACTGCACTCGTCCGGCACACCGAGCGGCGGCATCTGGTCCGCGGACGTGCCATTCATCACGTCACACGCGTCAGGCACGCCATTGACGTTGCAGTCATCGCACGCCGGGGTCATCGACGGGCAGTCGTTGATGTCGCATTCATCGGGTATGCCGTTCATGTTGCAGTCGGCGCAATCATCCTTCGCCGGGACCATGTTGAGGTCCGCCCCGTCGTCGGTGATGGCGACCGTCGAGGACGTGCCGGGCCCGGTGAACAGCGTGTGACCACAACCCCCACCGCCGCCGTTCTGGCACGTGTTGCCGATGTAGTCGATGGCAAACGCGCCGCAGGCATTGGCCGACACTGTCCAACACGCCTCGCCCAGGTAACGACCCGTCTCCCCGATGGTCATGTTCGAACCGTTGAAGTTCGAATAGGCATACAAGGCGTCGTTGGGCGGAGCGCCCACGCAGTTCCCAAGGCCGGTGACGTTGAGGGTGTTGCCGGGGTGCGTCGGGGCGGAGGTATCGATCGCCACCGAAGCGCAGTTAATGGTGACGGTACCCGCGACGCCACCGGTCGCATCGCCGATGCGCAACTGGATGGCTTTATGAAGACCCGGCGCCGGCGAACTGCCGCACAAATCCAGACACACCGTGCCGCCCTGCGTGGCGTCGTTTACTTGGAGCCGACCGGAAACGTTGGTCGAGGGCAGGGCGTTCGCTCGAACGATGAACACACGCGGTAACTGGGCGATCGTCGGCGCGGCGTTGAGGACAATGGCACAAATGCCAAGGCTGATTGTTGTTCGCTTCATGGCGATTTCCCTTCTGCGGCGGACACACCACCGTGGCATGGGCATCTTGCCCACGATTCATGGCCGGAACGGCCAGGCCACGATGCCGCGAGTCGAAACGACATGGACGGGCATGTACGGCCGGGCCACGGGAGTCGGTCCACGACCTTGCCTGCGGATAGTGTACCCCAAACGCGGGCTGAATTGTCAGTCCAATAACCCGCTGGTTCGAGATTCCTTGTCTCGAACGATTCCCCGCCGGAATCCCTGCCCTGAGCGAGTCGCCGGTAGTGGCTTCTTTCGCCCCGCTGGGGCTTGAATGGAAGGCGCCGACGCATTCCGGGGGTGTCGTCCGCTCTCGCGGACTCCACTCTCGGCTATTAACCGTAGCCCCTTCGAGCTTGGAAATTATTGGAGGTCTTGGCGAAATCGCCCTCAAGGGTGAACGAAAAACGAGGATGACGGATCCCATTCGCCTATAAATCCCCTAGTGTTCCGTCGCAGCTAATGATTCGGGTCGGGTGGCACGGACAGCGGTACTCCGTTGTCCGTGTGCGACCGGTCGGGACGTCGAAATCGCAGTCCACGCCGAAAGTCGGAGACCACGGGCAAGCGAGTACGCTTGCCCGTGCCACCCCGACGAATTCGGTGTGACGGAGCACTAGCTCTTCGGGGCAAAGACGGCATTCGTGTCGTTCGGCCGGCAGCCGGAACCGCGGATGGCGGTCGAACCTGGCGTGGTAGTGTTCGATCATTTGATCCCAAGGCCGCGGCGGGCTTCGTCGCGAAGTGCGATCAGTGAATCGGCGTTATCGAACCACAGAACTCCCTTCGGGGCGCTGGCCACAAACCCACCGGGCGCGCGAAGCTCCTCGGGCCAGGTCGATTCGGCGACGGCGAGATTGTCGCGCGCTTCGTCCCCCAATCCCAGTCGAGCACGGGCGTTGGCCAGGATCAAATGATTGATTACCGCCAAATCGCCCAACCGCAATGCGGCGTTCGCGTGCGTGACGGCTTCATCCCATCGTTCCAATTGAAGGCACGTCAATGCCAGGACGCGCTTGGCCAATGCGTCCGCCCCGCCCGCCTGACGGTCCGCGAACTTGGCGTCGTCGAGCGCATCCTCGGTCTGATCCGGCGCCGAAGATTGCAGCCTCACCACGGCGCGAAGGAAAGCGGCGCCCGCGTCGTCCGGATTCCGCCGCAGCGCTTCGTCGATGTTACGACGGGCGTCATCCAGCAGCCCCCTATGGCATTGCAGCGACGCCAGATTCCGCCACGCCTCGGCGCCGTAAGTCCGCCGATCGGGATTCGAATCCGCCGCCGCCAGATCGGTGCTCTTCTGAAGGCAGCTTGCGGCCTGCTCGAGTTCGCCGGTAAGCGCATGCATGGTTCCAAGGTTCACCCATGCCGGAAAGTAATCCGGCTGCAACCGAACCACTTGTTGAAAAGCGTTTAACGCCTCGTCATTTCGCCCCAGCTTCTTCAGAATGATCGCGTGATAGTTGAGGCCGTTGGCGTTCGATGGATCGAGCGCCAGTCCTTTTCGGCTGAGTTCATCCGCCTCGGTGAGCAAGCGCTCGTCGCCCCTGCCCGCCTCGCTGTTGAACTTGAGGAACTTCATGCGCGCGTGCTGAAAGAACGCATTGGCGTTCGCCACCGGAACTCCCCGCGCCCGTGCGAATGCCCCTTCGGCGGCATCCCAGCGCCCGGCTTCCGTGTGCCGGACCCCGTCACCGATGAAACCCTGCACGGTCGCGAGCTGTTCGCTGCGGTGAGCGGAGTGCCATCGCCAATACCCCACGCCGGCCACCGCGGCGATCAACGTCGAGACCGTCGTTACCAGCCGCAGTCGCGCCCGCCGTGCCCGGCCACGCAATTCCCGATCAGCCTGCCGGCGCCGTTCCCCACGTTCCCGCCGGCGTTGATCGAGCGATTCCAGCCGCTGAACCAACTCGTCGGCGTTCTTCAGTCGTGTGTCGGACGAACCGGCCACGCAGACCGCAATGTCCTCCCGAACCAGTTCATCCTCGATGCCGTCTTCCCACCCCTGGGCCAACGGGCGATTCAAGTCCCCAACGGCCATCTGATAGAGCACGACGCCAAGGGCATAGATGTCCGTCTGCACGTTGGGCGCCGCGCCGGCCAGTAGTTCCGGTGCGGTGTAGAGGCGGGTCCCCGTGCGCGACCCCAAATCCGTCATCGCCGACACCGCGTCCATACCCGTGGCCGTGATCTGGGCGCCGCGGAGCGCCTCGGCGTCAAGCAGTTGCCCGATTCCGAAATCGGTCAGCCGCGCCTGGGCTTCGCCGTCGGGAGACTCGTGAATCAGAATGTTGCCCGGCTTGACGTCCTTGTGCAGCACGCCCGCGGAGTGCGCCGCGGCCAGCGCCCGTGCAACCTGCGCGGCGATCCGCAGGCGGACCAGAACGGGCACGCGGGCAATGCCGCCCTGTCGTTCCGCCCATTCCAGCAGGCTTCCGCCGGCGGTGTATTCCATCTCCAGGTAATACGGCGCCTCGTCGAGTCGTACTTCCCACAATCGAGCGATGTCGGGGCGGTCCCCGAGTTTCTCCTTCAACAACCGAAACAGGGTCAACTCCCGTTTCAGCGTGCGCAGCCGCTCCGATTGGAAGCAAAACTTAAAGGCCCGTACGTCCCGCGTCTTCTCGTGCCGCGCCAGCCATACCTCGCCGAATCCGCCTTCTCCGATCTTGCGTTCCAGCCACCAACCGCGACGGCCCGGCACCATCAACGACGTCGCCGGACGCCAGCCGAGCGTGTCTTCCTCCTGCGGCGCGATCGCCCGGGTCACCTTGTCCGAATTAGGCGGGCGGGTCAGCGGGGCGAATCCGGCGCGGCCCACTTCGCACACCTCGACCGCGTCCTTGACGCCCTTGAAAAGAAACGGCCCGTGATCCAGCCAGGACGCCTGTTCCAGCGTGGAATCACTGCCCACCGCCGCCCGACGCGCCAGATCGAACGCGGACCGGGTCATCAGCGTCTGGTGGGATTGTGCCAGGGACATGAGGCGGGCCACCGTGGGCTTGGCCAACCCTTCCACTTCGACGGGCTTGGCGCCGCGGGCGATGTCGGCGGGCGTGTTCTTTCGAAGGAGCACCTCGCCAAGATGGATTCCCACCCGCGTCGAGAGACGAACCCGACCGTCGCGAGAGAATTCCGACAATTCGTCATGGTAGGCGAGCGCGAATCGCACCGCGTCGATGGGGCGATCGAAAAGCGCCAGGAATCCGTCGGACTTGTCTATCTCCAGCCCGTCATGTCGCGCGAGCAGATCCCTGGCCAGTCGATCATGACGCGACCACACTCCGGCCGCCGCGGCATCTCCAAGGGTCTCAACGATCTTCGTGCTCCCCACCAGATCGGTGAGCAGCAAGGTCTTGATGACCGCTCCGGGCGCTGTTGACGGATCCTGGTTGGATGTCACGAAAACGATCCGGACGTTACCGACGAACCCGGACGATACCGACGAACCCGCTCGACGCGTCGACGCCTCGAACATTCTACCGCCGGCCGGCCTATCCGTAACCCTCGGTAGACCGTCATGCTCCGCTTTTCGGCTACAAACGATCACGCCTTCGGTCGGGTAGCGGACCAGAAGCGCCCCTTTGGGTTGCCGTAACCGTTCAGCTACTTGCAGTGCGAGGGTGACTAGTGTTGTGACGCAGATTAAGTTTCGGGTCGGGTGGCACGGACAACGGTACTCCGTTGTCCGTGTGCGACCGGTCGGGACGTCGAAATCGCAGTCCACGCCGAAAGTCGAAGACCACGGGCAAGCGAGTACGCTTGCCCGTGCCACCCCGAAGAATTAGGTGCGACGGAGCACTATTGATCTTCGCCTTCATAATAGAACGGTCTACAGTTTGAGTTTGGTTGTATGAATGAACGATCGGAGTAGAGGTTCGCTGGACCGCATTTCGACCAGGGACGCGATGAGTTCGTCGGCCAAGT
>JABFSN010000065.1 GCA_013140575.1 Phycisphaerales bacterium
TCGCCGTGCCCAGCTTGACTCCCGCCCGCGACCAGCTCGACACCAGATACGCGTATTCGATCGCCGAACGGTCCGCCCCGATGTAGAACTTCAGCGGTCGGCCGCACGTCCCACCCGTCGAAACCTGATCCACCCCCACCCCGAACCGCCGGATCGTGCACATCTCGTCCAGCGACTGCCGCACCGTTTCCTGATCGATCAGCGGCAGACGGGCCAGATCGTCCACCGAACGGAAATCCCGCGGATGAAACCCCACCGCGTCGAACGATTGCCGGTAAAACGTCGTTCGTTCGTACGCATCCCCCAGCAGCGCCCGCAAACGCTCAACCTGATACGCCCGTGTCTGATCCGCCGACCACCACTGCACATCCTCCAACCACTGGCTCTCGCGGCGGAACCGCCGCCCCAGCGCCCACCGCGTCGGCACGTGCCGCAGCACCGGATCCACCGTCCGTTTCACCCCCGCGGGCAACCATCTCCACAGCTTGTGACGCGATAGCCCCCACAGCATTCGCTCCACGCCCTGCTTCGTTCGTAACGCGGCGCTCTCCGCGCCTGCCCCGCAAACCTGCTCAACCGTCCGCGTCCAGCGCTCCGCGATGTTCCGCACGCCGTTGTGTTCGACTGCCGCCTCGTGCGCCGCATCCGAATAGGTGGCTAATCTGTCCCCGTCCCTGATCACCTCTGCGATTCGCGCCGCGTACGCGTCAAAATCGCCGCCACGCACCAGCCAGCCCGTCCGTCCATTGCTGACCAAATCTCCCAAGTCGCCGACGTCCGCCACCACCGGCACGGCCCCTGCCACCATCGCCTCCGCCATGGCGATCGACAGGCCCTCCGACCGCGACGTCAACAGAAACGTCTTCGCTCGCGCCAACACGGCCTCCACGTTATCCACGTGGCCGCGCAACTCAATGTTCCGTTCGATCCCCAGCTCGCGGATCAGCGCCCACAACGATTCCCGCATCGGGCCCTCGCCCAGCACCACCGCCCGGCAGTCGGGCCGCGACCGCGCCAATCGCGCGATCACCCGCACGATGTGATCCGGCTGCTTGATCGGCACCAGCCGGCATACGCTCACCACGTCGATGTCCCGCGCCCGCCCGTCCCGCACGAACCGCTTGTCGTCGATGCTCCCCGGCACGATGCACACGTGCCGCCCCAGCCCCCGTTCGCGCATGAACTCCAGTGCGCTCCTGCCCCGCACCACGATCAAATCGAAGCGCCGCGCCAACGAGCACGCCAGCATCTCGATCACCCGCGAATTCGTCCGCAGGTTCTTCAGGAAGAAATTCTCCGTCGCCGCTCCGCCGCCGATCAGCTCGATCGGGCCCGCCGTCACCTGATACCCCGACCGCGCCCCCGACGCCCGCGCCACCAGCAACGCCGTCAGCGCCCCGGGCAACAGGTGATAGCCCATGATCAACGCCGGCCGGCGCCGCATCGCAATCCACAACGCATAGAAAAACTTCGAAAACGCCCGCCCCATGATCCGTGCCGCCCATCGCGGCGGATACGCGTACGTGACATTCGGCATCGCCTGCGTCGGCCCGTCCACCACCGCGATCACCCGGCTGACGTTGGCCGCCCGCGCCAACGGCGTGACATGCGAAATGCACCAGTTCCGCGTGTAAAACGTCCCGATGATCAACAGCTCGTATTTCCGCTGTGCCCCGTTCCCGCCAATGGCCGCCGCCGGACCGCGCCGCCGTGTCAGCCGCTGCACGACGCCCAGCACCGCGTACAGGAACAGGCTGGTCGTGTAGATCACGAACAACGCCACCCGCGTCCATATCGCGTACGCGTACCGTTTCATGATCGCGTCACCGCCTCCGCCGCCCGCAGCTCCACATGACCCTTCCAGCCGAAATGCGGTTCAAACGCGTCGGCCTCCTCGCCCAACGCATCCAACGTCAGCCCATTCACCGCTCCTTCCGTGAACACCCGCACGTCTTCCGACGCAAACGTCGCCAGCGGCCACGGATGATCCGCCAACGCCCGATCCAACACCGGCAGCCGCCGATAGTCGAACCCCATCAACGTCGCGCACGCCAGGTCCACCGCCACCGAATTCCCGCCGGCGATCACCAGACCCGCCGCCTTCGGCCGCGGGTCCATCGGCCCATTCCCTTCCCCGGCCACCACCCCGTCCACCACGCTGAAAAACCGCCGTACCGGTTCACTGTTCATCCGCCCCCGTGCGTCCGCGTACATCAGAATTCTGTTCAGATCGATCACCATTCGCCATGTCGTGTCATTCCCGTGCCAGTTGCCCGATCGGATCGTCCCCACGTTGGTGTCGCCGAAAACGCGCTTGCCCGCCGCCTTCACCGGTCCCGCGACCACCCGCCGCAATCGCCCCAGGTGCGGAAACACCCGTTTGAATTGTGCCACCGCCGCCCGTTCGATCCGCCGTCCGATCCCGTCGTTCGCGAACTGATCGCCGCCCTGCGACGGCGTCCCCTCCCGATGATGCGGCAGCCAGTTCTTGTTCCCGTTGATCCCCACCAGGTTCTTCATGTTGACGGTGATGCCCGTCTTCTTGTGCGTCTTCAGCTTCGGCAGACTGATAACGCAGTCCGCTCCCAACACCGTTCCCGATATCAGATACTCGTGCACGTCGCCGTGCTGATGGCTGTGCAATTCCCGCGTGTCGTATTCCGAACCGTACAGCAAATGGCACAGGTGATTCACTTCCGCGAACGCCGAATGCACGCCCAGGTTCACCTTCACGTACCCGCACGGATCCCCCGTCAGCTTCCGGTGCCCCACGATGACACCATCCACCTTCTCCGCGCATTCCGGCCGCAGGTCGTAATACGAAACGTCGAACCCCATTCGATCGCGATAATACGATCGGATCGATTCCAACCCCGCGATCCTTGCCACCGCTTCAAAACTCGCGTCATTGTGCGGCGCATCCGCGACGATGATTCTCCCGTTGCCACCCAGCGCCAGATATACGTAATCCACCACCGCCCGGATCACCGACCCATGCGTGATCACGCAGTCCGCGTGCCCCTCCTGCGTCTCCCGAAACTCCCGCACCAGGTTCGGCTTCAATACCACCGTGTCCCCCGGCCGGACGATCCCCGCCAGCGGATTCCATTCCGCCGTCCCAAACCGGGACGCATCCAGCCCCGCGCGTTCCAACGCCCGCCGCACCAGCCCATACCCATGATTCGGCCGTGGCCCCGTCCCGACGCCGATTCTCGACAATTCCGGATAATCCTCGCCCGGCGCATACGGCGGCTCCGCGTCGTACGCACCCATACCCCGACCGACGCCCACGCGCCGGCCCCGATTGTCGTCCAACGACCCGCGTATCATGGATGACCACCCCGCCGCTCGCGCGAATGCCCCCATCGGGCGACGGTCATGTTGACGATGCGGCCTCGACCCTGTCGCGTGCCCGGCTCCGTCCCGTGCGGACGCATCCCCCTTGTGCGACGCGGCGCCGATGCAACAGTTCATTATAGATCGCCTGCGTCCGTTCAGCCAGCGTCACCGGGGCGAACGCCTCCTCCACCCACGCTCGCGCCGACCGCCCCATCTGTTCCCGCAAATCGTCATTCCCCAGCAATCGGCACACCCGTTCGCTCATCGCCGGGACATCCCCCAGCGGCACGACGAACCCGGCTCGCCCCTCCGGCACCACGTAGGCGTTATCCGAAACATCCGTCGCCACCACGGGCACTCCGCACGCCATCGACTCCAGCAACACGTTCGGCGTCCCCTCCCGGCTCGACGACAGCACCGTCACGTCGCACGCGTTGTAGACTTCCGGCATATCGCGCCGCACGCCCAGCAACCGGCACCGCGATCCCAGCCCGCTCTTCTCCAGCAGCGTCCGCATCTCCCGGTGATAGTCCTCCGCTCCCTGCTGATTGTCCCGCAACGGTTCTCCCACGCAGAAGAACCACGTGTTCGGAACCCGTTCCAGCACCTGCCGCGCCATCCGAAAAAAATGGTGATGGTTCTTCTGCCGTTTGAAGCTTGCCACCATCCCCACCACGCGATCTTCGACCGGAATGCCCAACTCCTCCCGCACCGTGTTCCCGTTCGTTTCGTGGCACGGGCTTACAGTCGCCGCGTGGCACGGGCTTCCAGCCCGTGATTCGTCTGGCGCCCCCTCGTGGCACGGGCTTCCAGCCCGTGTCTTCGCCGGACGAAACTTCTCCACATCCACCCCGTTGTGAACCACGTGAATCTGATTCCGGGCGATCCCCATCGTTCGGGTCAAAAACCGTTTCCCCGAATGCGAATTCGCGATCCACCCGTCCGACAAACCCCGCGTCAAGTTGAAACACGCCGTATGAATCACCGGCCGGCGGTAATCCGTGTTCCGCTCCGAACTGATCACCACCGGATGCCGTCCGATCCGGCCCGCAAGCCGACCCACCATCTCCGCATCGAACAGGAATGCATGCACGATCCGAATCCGCCGCTCGACCAGAATTCGCGCCACCCGCGTCACCACCGTCACGTCGAACTTCCATCGCTTCGGAACGACGATCAACTCCACGGCATCCGATAACCCCGCGGCCAACGGCACGTGATCCGACAACGAACAGATAACCGGCCGGAACCACCGCCGATCCATCGCCCGCGCCAGCTCGATCACCTGCCGTTCGGCGCCCCCCGCCTCCAGACTGCTGATCAGCAGCATCACCCCGATCGGTTCCCGCGCCCCTCCGGCAACGGAACAACGTCCCCGCGCCCCATCGCCGCTGCCGCGCGACGAGCGCGACGGCCCACCCGGACGGGACGCGTCGATCACGCCGGACCCGGTCGCCGCTCCGTCAACTTCGAATGGACCCGCCTGTCCCATCGCCCCGCCCGGTTCCCCCATTTCATCGGTCCCCGCATCCACTGCCTGCACACCCGTCCCGCTTCGCCGACGCCCATGTTTTCGGACATACTACGCGCCGGGTAATCCCCCGCCACCGCCGTAGGACGACTAAACTGAACCGCGGAGTAGGGAAACCGATTTCATCAAGACCCGCGAATCTTCGCCCGGAGGGCGCACGATCTTAGCCAGGGACTTCAGTCCCTGGATCCGGTTCCCCATTTCTCCCCGCCCGGAGGGCGGACGAAACCCGGTTTCTCTTTTGTGTGTTCCTATTCAGTGGACGGATTCACGTAAATCTGCGGGTGGCACTGGCAAGCGTACCCGCTTGCCAGTGCCGTCGGCCCATGCGTGATTCCGGCTATTCGCGCGCCAGCCCCGGCAGGGGCGCCGGTCGCCAGCCCACCGCGGAGACCGTGGGAATGAAGGACCGCATTCCCGTCCCAAGCCCCGGAGGGGCGGCAGACCCGCAGTCAGGCGACACCCTTGATTACCCGAGATCCAAGCGAACACGCGCTGCGAGTTGGCACCCGGTCAGCACCGGCGCTCTCCATGCCGATCGCATGGATCGCAGTCCGCCGTCTCCGAAGAATAACTCGTGGTTTCCTATCCGTCGGACCCGCCGCCGCGCCGATATCGTGAATGATCGATGGGACGCTTCTCGACGAACGCCTGAATGCCCTCGTGAACTTCCGGCGCCAGGTTATGAATGCTCAGCCACTCGCGGGCATGTCCGATCGTCTGGTGCCACGACGTTTCGCGCCAGTAGTTCAACTGCTGTTTCGTGTATCGCATGCACTCGGGCAGCTTGTCGATAAGCTTGGCGCATAGCACGTCCACCGCTGAATCGAGCTGCGTCCGCGGAACCACCTGATTAACCAGCCCCCATTCCAGCGCCTTCGCCGCCGGGATCGGTTCGCACAACATCAGGATTTCGCGGGCCCGGCGGTCGCCCACGATCAACGGGAGCCATTGCGTGGCCCCGGCGGCCGCGACGCTGCCGCGGGCGGCGCCGACCTGCCGAATGTGGATGTCGTCGGCCGCGACGGCCAGATCGCAGGACATGTGGATTTCGTTTCCGCCGCCCACCACGATGCCGTTAAGCCTCGCGACGGTCGGCTTGCCGATCGTGCGCAGCTTTTCGTGCATCTCGATGAACGCACCCATCCACTTCCAATAGGCGTCGGGGTCGTTCAGGCAGTGATCGTTCTGTTCCTTGAGGTCGGCCCCCGTGCAAAACGCCCGGTCGCCCGCGCCGGTGACCACCAGCACGCGGACGTCGTCGTCCCACGACACGTCCTCGATCGCGTCGCGCAGCTCGCGGAGCATGGTGAAATTGACGGCGTTGAGCACTTCCGGGCGGTTGAGCGTAATCGTCGCGCGGCGCTCGCCTTTTTCATAACCGATCGTCGTGAATGTAAATTCGCCGGCGGGACGGGGTTTTGGAAAATCCATCATCATCGCATCCGGCATGTTGGCGCGGCTCGCTTGACGGGTCGCCACTGAATCCCACGCCGCCGCTCGCTAGTAATTCGTCACGTTTCGTTTTTCGCGTAGCCCCGTAGGGGCGGTAGTCAGTAGCCGGGGGCGCTAGCCCCCGGATCCGTCATCCTCGACGAAATAGCCCCGGAGGGGCGGCAGACCCACAGGCCGCGCCGCGTTCCGATCGCCCGAAAACTACCGCGCGATCGCCTGCCCGTCCGCGACGTCGGCGAACATCATGTGTACCAGGTCACCCGCGAAGGTCATCACGTCCTTGCCGGCCGCCTTGCCCTCGGCGCTTTTCAGGGCCGCGAACATCGCGTCACGGTCGTCGAAATACATTTCCGCCACCAAGTGGTAACGCGCCTCGCCGCCGGGCGAGGCAAAACACCGCGCGACTTCCAATCGCCGCAACCCGGGCAGCTTCCGGGCGAGCGGCGTATGCACATTGTCGTAGTAGTCGTCGAACTTGTGCTTGTCGGGCGAATGTTTGTAGATGGCCACCAGCTTAACCACGTTTATCGCTCCCTTCGAAAACCTGCTTGAGCTTGCTTTTCTTAAGAATCACCTGCACCTGTTCGCCCTCGCCAAGGAGTCGGTCGCCGTCCCAGGCCGTCACCCGGCAGACGGCGCGATTATGCCGCACGTCGGTCAGTTCGGCCCGCACCGTCACGCAGGTGCCCACCAGCGCGGGGCTGTGATGATCGACGCACACGCGGGCGCCGACGCCCTCCTCGTCGTCATCGAGATACTCGACCAGCACCCGCCGAGCGGCGATTTCCATGTGGTGTACCATCGACCATGTCGAATAAACCCGATGCACCACCACGCCGTCGAACGCGGGACACATGGCGTCGGTGACAACCGCACGAACTTCACGAACGATGCCGGGAACGAACCCATTTTTCATAGTCACGCGGTCCGCCTGCGACCTTGCACCGCGCGGAAGTTTACGGCGTGCCGTCCGCTGCGTCGAGATTCGGTCATTCGGGGCCAGATCGCCGGAACGAGCACGCCCCGCCGCCCGTGAAGTGCAGTCATCCGCCATCCTGACAAATGGGTTCCGGCGACGGCGAGTCAAAACCGGCGACGCGTTTGGCTGCCGAGGCCCGGGCGCTCGCCCGGACGACCAGCCAAACGCCGATCAACACCAGCGCGCCGCCGACGAACAGGTTTTTCGTGACCGGCTCGTTTTTGAGAAGCCAGCCCCACCCCACGGCCAGTGGTGGGAACACGAACGTGATCATCGACGCCACGGTGCTTTCCACCCGTTTCAATAACCAATAGAACCCAAAAAACGCGATGGCCGATCCGAAAATGGCGAGGTACAGCGTGGCCGCAACGACGCGCGGCTTCCAGTCCGTTTTCTCGTCGAATTCCAGCAACAACGCGAAAACGGTGAGCGTGATCGCACCGGCTAATAATTGCAAAACCGTGATCGCGACGCTGTCGTGGTGGGCGTACCAGCGTTTGATGGCCACGACGACGAACGAGGAGATGGCCGACGACAGCAACGCGGCCAGCACCCCCATAATCGCGACCGATCCGCGGACCATGTTCTCATCGAACGAGACGACGCACACGCCGACGATTCCGAAAACCAGCCCGGCGACCTTGCCGGCGGTCCACCGTTCCTGGGTGAACAGCCAGGCGCTGTAGGCCGCCACGAAACAGGGGTAGGTGAGGTAGACGACGGCCGTCAAGCCGGACGAGATGTGCTGCTCCGCCCAATAAACGAGCGCGTACGAGATGCCGATGTGCGGCACGCCCAGGCCGAGGATGCCCAACCGCGTTCGCCAATCACGCGGGAAAGCGATGGGGCGAAACAGGTGAACGACCATCAGCAAGGCGCTGGCGATCCAGAAGCGGACGGCGGCCGACGTGCATGGGGGAACGCCGTCGGTGGCGTAGACGATGACCACCCACGTCGAACTCCAGATGAGGCACAGGGCGATAAAAACCGCGGCAACCAATGTCGATACCCCGAATGCGGAACGGCGAGATCATACCGCCCGGCGGTGGCGCCGTCGTGCGCGGCGTGCGAGCCGGTGTGCTATCATGGGGACATGAACATCAAGTGGACGTTGTCTGTTCTGGTCGGCGTGCTTTCGTTGCACGGGGGTTGTGCCGACACGATGGATCAGCCGGCGCCGGCGCGCGATCGGCAACCGGTTGCACCAATCGTATCAGCACAATCGGCGCCGCGCGTTCACAACGAGGCCATCCGTGCGACCATGAAGGAACTGGATCGCGCATTCAAAAACGTCGGTTTGATCCGATCGGCGAGTTGGGGTCCGCCGCCGGGTCACCCCGACCTGAATGCCATCGTCGAAACGGATCGCATTCGTTCGCTGCTGTCGGAGCTCGCCGACGATCCGGCCGTCGCCGGTCAGCCGGCTTCGTTCCGCCGGACGATGCAATCGGCCGTCCAGCAGGCCCAGGGATTGCGCGCCGCGATGAACTGTGCCAACACGCCACAAAAGGAGCGGCACTACGAGTCGATGACGCTCACCTGCGCGACCTGCCACGCGGCGTTTCGGGACTGACCGAATGACGCGGAATTCAGCACCGCCGGGGAACGCACGCAAGCCGTTTTACCCGGCGACGGAATTGTCGTTTTGCGATAGATTCCGGCCATGAAGATTTCGATCCCGGAATTGTCGTTGGTGGTGCTGGTCGGACCGGCCGGCGCGGGGAAATCCACGTTCGCGCAGAGACACTTCCGCCCGACGGAAGTTCTGTCGTCCGATTTCTTCCGCGGACTGCTGTGCGACGACGAGTCCGTTCAGGAGGCGACGGTCGACGCGTTCAATGTGCTGACGCAGATCGTCGCGAAACGGCTGACCGGCGGACGATTGACGGTGATCGACGCCACCAACGTCCAGCCCGAGGACCGCAAGCCGCTGGTGGCGCTGGCCCGCAAGCATCATTGCGTGCCGGTCGCGATCGTGTTCGACCTGCCGCCGGCGGAATGCCAGCGCCGAATCCGGGAGCGCGGCGTGCGACCGGTGCCGCGCGATGTCATTGAGCGGCAACACGGTCGGATGAAGGAATCGATTCCCCTGCTGATGCGCGAGGGATTCGAGCGGGTGATTCGAGTCGGCGAGGAATCGAGCGTCGATGCCCCGGCGCTGGAGCGCGAACCGCTGCCCAGCAATCTGCGGCACGAGTACGGGCCGTTCGACATCATCGGCGACGTACACGGGTGCTGCACGGAATTGGAAACGCTGCTCGACGATTTGGGATACGCCGTGGAGTCACGGAGCGAGGGAGAATCGTTGTCGGCCGGGCCGGTCTATCGGCATCGGGAGCGGCGTCTGGCGGTGTTTCTGGGGGATTTGGGAGACCGGGGGCCGCGGATTCTGGACACGATTCGGTTGGTGTACAATATGGTATCGCGCCGGCGGGCGATCTGCGTGATGGGCAATCACGACATCAAGCTCCTGCGGCGACTGAAGGGGCACCGCGTGAAGCAATCCTACGGGTTCGATCGCACGGTGACCGAACTGGAGGCGCTTCCCCCCGACGTGCGCGGAGCATTCGGCGAGCCGTTGGCGGCATTCCTGGCGGGTCTGCCCAGCCATTGCGTGCTCGACGACGGTCGGCTGGTGGTGGCCCACGCGGGCATGCGCCAGGAGTTGCAGGGGCGGTCGTCGGCCAAGGTGCACCATTTCGCGTTGTACGGGGAAACCACGGGCGAAACGGACGAGTTCGGGGCGCCGGTGCGATACAATTGGGCCGCGGAATATGCCGGGGCAGCCATGGTCGTGTACGGTCACACGCCGGTGGTCGAGCCGGTGTGGCAGAACCGGACGCTGAACGTCGATACCGGGTGCGTGTTCGGAGGCAAGCTGACGGCGTTGCGCTATCCCGAAAAGGAATGGGTGTCGGTCGCTGCGCGGGAGCGGTATTTCGTGCCCGATCGGTCGCACCAGGAGGCAACCGATCAGGTTCCGGTTTAGGCGTTATCGGGCATGAACCGCGAGCTTGCGTCGGTTTCGAGGCAAACTGCATGACGAGCTTGAAGGCAGGATGACGCAAAACGATGCCGAAAGTGTGCGAGTTTTACGGGGTTCGAATATACTTTTATTTTGACGATCACGCGCCGCCGCATTTTCATGCGTTCTACGGTGATCACGAAGCGCAGGTGGCGATTGAGTCGTTGGAGATTATGGCGGGATCACTGCCCAACCGTGCCCATGCCCTTGTGGCCGAATGGGCGTTGCCCCGTCGCGCGGAACTGCGCCGGGCATGGCGGCAGGCGTCCAAGCCTGAATCCGTCGATCCGATCGCACCGTTGCCTTGAAGGGAACGACCTGATGGAACGCGTCACTGCTGCGGAAGCCAGGCCCGGATACCGACTATGGTTGCGTTTCACCGACGGTGTCGAAGGCGAGGTGGACCTATCCAACCTCGTCGGTCGTGGCGTTTTCGCCCGTTGGAACGATCCCGCGGAATTCGCCCGTGTAGGCGTGGATCCAACGACGCGAACGGTGTGCTGGCCGGGCGACATCGACCTGGATCCCGACAACTTGTATGCTAGGGTGACCGGCAAAGCGGTCCCGTGCGCTGCACCCGCGAGCCGCCAGGTATGAATTGTGGGTTCGAGGGCAGGTGACGACCGGGGATCGTACCCGCGGAACTGCGGTCAGGTGCGTGACATTTCCCGATCGTCTACGCCGGTGGCTTCGTCATGGACAATACGCGTCTCGTGCTGGCGCATCGCAAGCCGCTGCGGCGACGACGCCTGATGGGTCGGAACCATCGTCGCGAACTTCGCCGCCGAAGACCTTTCGTTGAAAATACAAACTGACGTGAACCAGTCCGAGCAGCACCGGCACCTCCACCAGCGGACCGATTACCGTCGCGAACGCCACGTCGGACGTAATCCCGAAAACCGCGATCGCCACGGCGATGGCCAATTCGAAATTGTTCCCCGAGGCTGTAAACGCCAGGGTCGCGCTGCGGCTGTAGTCGGCCCCCACCTTCCAGGCCATGAAAAAGCTGACCAGAAACATCAGCACGAAGTAGCAGGTCAGCGGAACGGCCACCAGCAGCACCTTCATCGGGAATTGAACGATCTTGTCGCCCTTGAAGCTGAACATGACCACGATGGTGAACAGCAACGCAACAAGCGTTACCGGCGCGATGCGGGGGATGAACCGGTTTTCGTACCAGTCGCGGCCCATGGTCGGAAGGAGCGTCGCGCGGCTGATGACGCCGGCGCCGAAGGGAATGCCCAGATAGACCATGACGCTCGCGAAAATCTCGCCGACGGTGATGTCCGCGAGCGTTCCGCCGCCCGCGCCCTGCACGACCGAAAGATCGATGCCGAACCACCCGGGCGCCACGGTGATCAACACCCACGCCAGCAGACCGTAGGTCAAGACTTGAAACACGCTGTTGAGCGCGACCAGCCCGGCGGCGTATTCGCTGTTGCCCCGGGCTAGGTCGTTCCAGACCAGCACCATGGCAATGCACCGGGCCACGCCGACCAGGATCAGCCCGACCATCAATTCCGGATGGTTGTGCAGAAAGACCGCGGCCAGCGCAAACATCAGGATGGGTCCGACGATCCAGTTCTGGGTCAGCGACAACCCCAGAACCTTCCAGTCGCGAAAGACCCGGCCCATCCGCTCGTATTTCACCTTGGCGAGCGGTGGGTACATCATCAGGATCAGCCCGATGGCGATGGGCATGTTGGTCGTGCCGACGTCGAACCGGCTGATGAATTGATGGACGCCGGGGTACGAGTAACCGATGCCGACGCCGACGGCCATGGCCGCAAAAATCCAGACCGTCAGGTAGCGATCCAGCCACGACAGGTTTCGAGCGAGACCCTGTTTCATGGGGGGCACAACTCCCATTTCATTCTAAATAAGAACACACAAAAGGGAAACCGAGTTTCGTGCGCCCTCCGGGCGGAAAGAAACGGGGAATCCGATCCAGGGGCTGAAGCCCCTGGCTAAGATCGTGCGCCCTCCGGGCGAAGATTCGCGAGAGTTGACGAAATCGGTTTCCCTATTCCGTGGTTCTATTTAGCACCCCGCGCCTGAACTCGCCCGCCCGATCCCATCTGACGGTAGTACCCGCAGTTGCCGCGCAGGTGTTAGAATGGGCGGACGCTTTCGGAATCATGGACGCGGGCAGCACGGCGATGTCGGACGAAAACACGGGCCACGGTTCATTCGATCTGACGCAGACGCGTGATTCGCACGCCACCGCGGACTCGCTCAAGCTGCGCGCCGCGGGCAAGCGCCAGCCCGAAATCGACGGGTATCGCATCGTCGGCGTACTGGGCCAGGGCGGCATGGGGGTGGTGTATCGAGCCGTCCAGACCAAACTGGGCCGGACGGTGGCGTTGAAAGTGTTGCCCGCGATGGTGGGCAGCGCCAGTCCGGCCGCCGTGTCGCGCTTCCAGCGCGAGGCGATGGCCGCCGCCCGACTGCACCACACCAACATCGTGCCTATTTACGATTTCGGCGAATGTGCCGACGCCTACTACTACGCGATGGAACTGGTCGTCGGCCGGCCGCTGAACGTGCTGGCCGAGCGGCTGTCGGCATTGGACGTGACCGGATTGCCGGCGGTGCGCCTCGCGGAATTGCTGGCCGGTTTGGTGCAGGATGGTGACTGCGAGTCCGACGACGGCGGCGCTCACGCCCATCACGGCGCCTCGTCCGCGCGATCGTCCACCGGGCGATCGCGGGCCTATTTTCAGCAGGTGGCGAAGTGGTTCGCGGATGCGGCCGACGCGCTGCACTACGCCCACGGGCAATCCATCGTGCACCGGGACATCAAACCGGCCAATCTGATTTTGTCGGTCGACGGTCGGATCATGATCGCCGATTTCGGTCTGTCGAAGAGCGGCGACGATGTGTCCATGACCCAAACGGGGTCGCTGATGGGCACGCTGCGTTACATGAGCCCCGAGCAGGCGATGGCCAGGCGGATGCGCGTGGACCATCGCACGGACATCTACTCGCTGGGCGTGACGCTGTACGAACTGATGACGTTTCAGGCGGCGTTCACGGGCGACGACGAAAAGGAGATTTTGGGGGCGGTGATGACCCGCGACCCGCCCCGCCCGCACAAGATCATGCCCGCCGTGCCGCGGGAACTCGAGACCATCTGTCTGAAGTCCATCGAAAAATCGCCGGACGCCCGCTACGCCACCGCCCGGGCGATGGCCGAGGACCTGCGGCGGTTCATCAACGACCTGCCCATCGAGGCCAAATCGCCCACGCTCGCGCAACGCGGAATCAAGCTGATCCGGCGTCACAAGGCGGCGAGCGTGGCCGCGGCGCTGGCCGTCGTGCTGGTGAGCACATCGTTGGTGTTCTACACCATCCGCCGTCGGGAGACGGTGGAGCGGTACGTGGTCACGGGTCTGACCGAAGCGCGGGCGATGCGCTGGGACGAGGCCTCCGCAGCGCTGGGGGAGGCGCTGCACATGGATCCGAAAAACGTCCGTGCGTTGCACGGTACGGCGTGGAAGTGGTTCTTTCAATACAACCAGGCCGGCGCGACGGCAGACGCCGCGTGGCTGGAAAACGCACGGCAGTATTGCGACCTGGCGTTGGAGGTCGATCCGCGCCACGAGGCGTCGTTGAACTTGCTGGGCGTGGTCCACAAGAAGCGCGGCGAATACGACAAGGCGATCGCGGCGTACGAACGGGCGATCGACATTAATCCGAAGAGTTTCGCGCCGTGGACGAATCTGGCCATCGTGCACGCGCTGAGCGGCGATCTGGAGCTGGCCGAGCGGCGGTTGAAGCGCGCCACCGAAATCGGCGGCACCGAAGACGCCAGCAACGTCGATGCCTGGCGCGGTCTGGCGATGATCCATCTGTTCCGCGGTCGGCACGATGACGCGCTCGAGGCAATCAGGACGGCGCACGATTGCAACAAGAATGATCTGGCGTCGTACGCCATCGAGGCCCGCATCCGGATGGAGACGGAACCGGAAAAAGCGGACGACGCGGCGGTGCAGGCCGATTTTGGCGGCAACGGCGACGAGAAGGCGTCGCGGGTTCGGGCGTTGACCAGCCTGCGCGGCGGCGCATACAAGGTTGCGATGGAAAAGGCCGAACAGGCGATCAAGAGAGGCGACGAACCGGCAATCAACCAATTGATGATGGCGCGTGCGTCGGCCGAAACCGGAAACGTCGAGGAAGCGCGACGCCATTGGGACGAGTCGGTTCGCCAGTGGCCGGCTGCCTTGAAGTCGATGGGCGATTTCGCGCTGTCGGCCGATCGCGGCGTGCTATGGATCGACACATACGACGAATACGATCGCCTGCGGCAGGAGGCGACCCGGGCGATGGAGCGATCGCCGTAGCAGGGGCTTTCACGCGGAAGTGGGACCGGGTTTTGGCCGATGGACACCCTGGCGGGGTGCCCGTCGCACGGGGCGCCCCGGGGCCGGTAAACGCAGACGGGGCGGGCGGGCGTCAATGTTACGTGGACGATACACCATTTTGTTTGACTTGATGACGGCCGAAGCCTAATGTGCGTGGTGACTATGCGAAACACATGGTGCGCCATTTTGCTGGTCGGCTGGTCGTTCGCCGGATTGCCGGTCTTGTGCGAAGCGGGCGAAATCGCGCACGCCTGCGATTGCACCCCCGGCGCCCTGTGCGAGCACGAAAACGAATGTCCGAGTGATCCGTGCCACGGTCTAACCGCGAATAACGAGTCCCGAGGGCGGGACGAACCCGTCCCGATGGATTATCCGGCCTTCTCCATGCCGCACCTGTCGGCGGAAATCAGATCGGATTCCGTCTTCATTTTCGGCGTGACGGTGTTGTTTCAGTTCCGTCTGCCGTATCCACCTTCCGTTCTTCCGCTCCGCATTTGATTAACCCACTCCATTGACGGCGATCCCGCGTCCAGCCCGACTTAGCGGTCGGTGCGGATGGGAACGTGCGCCGACCATTGTTTTCCATTGCGGTCAGGACGTCACCCGGGCTCCAGGATGAGGCGGAATCCATGAATCGAATCGGCTTGACGTTAATCGTAGCCGTTGTCACGGCCGGCGGCTGCGCGACGGTCGATCCGCGTTTGGACTTTGATCGCACCTCGGGGCACGTGGAGAAGGCCGCGGGACAGTCGCTTCCGCAATTCGAAGACGACGCGGCCACACGGGAAGCACTCGTCGCGGAGCTTTTTGCGGCCGGCTTGACGGTGGATGAGGCCGTCAAGATTGCGCTTTTGAATAACACCGGCGTGCGTGCCGCCCTGGCGCGAGTCGGAATGGCGCGCGCCGACGCGGTGCAGGCCGGGTTGTTCGCGAACCCGACGCTGGGGCTCTCGTTTCGGTTTCCGGAGGGCGGCGGGCGATCGAACCTGGAAGCCGGCGTGGCGCAAAACATCGCGGAACTCTGGCTCATTCCACCGCGCCAACGGGCCGCGGAGCGCGATCTCGATCACACCATCCTCGAAGTGGCGCGCGAAGTCGTCGCCCTCACCATCGACACGAGGACCGCCTACTTCAACGCCGTCGCCACAGACCAGGCGCTCAGCATCGCCCAGGACAACGTCGCCCTGACGAAAAAGCTCCTGGAAGTCACCGAAGCGCGGCTCGAGGCGGGCGCGGTCGGCGCTCTCGACGTCAATCTCGCCAAGGGACAAGCTCTGCGCGCCGACGTTGATTATCGTACGACAAGGCTCGAAGCCGCTTCCGCCCGACGATCGCTGGCCAAGGCTCTGGCACTCACCACGCTCGCCGAGGACATGACGCTCACCGACCCGCTGCCTGCGGTCCCGGAACTAGCCATCGACGCTGAACGGCTGGTGAGCCTGGCGCGTGAATCTCGACTCGATCTTCGCGCCGCGCAGGAGATCGTCGTCGCGGCCGAGGCTCGCGTTAGGGCGGAATACGCCAGGGTGTTCCCCACGCTGGACATCGGCATTGAACTCGAACGATCCGATCGCCGTGCCCGACCCGGGCGGGATATTCTTGCTGATACCGCCCGCGCATCCATCGCCAACGGGGCCCTGACCGCTCCGGATATTGAGTCCCGCGGCCAGCGGGCGGCGGCAAAGCGGGAAGAAATCGACCTGATCATCGGTCCGACACTCGGAATCACCCTTCCGATCTTTGACCAGAACCAGGCCCAGATCGCCAAAGCTCGTTTTGCGCACGAACAGGCGCTCGCGCTGCTGGATGCCCTGGACCGTTCCATTGTGCAGGAGACGCGGGAAGCGGCGGACCGGGCCCTGACCGCATGGAACGTGGCGACGCTGTATGATCGCGAGCTTTTGCCCCAGGCAAAAAAGACGCTGAGCATTTCGGAGTCGGCCTATCAAGCCGGCAACACCCCGATTCTCAACGTCATCGACGCGCAACGATCCCTTTTGGAATCGAGGCGGGGGTACATCGCGGCGCTTCAGGCCGCGGCAAATGCTTTCGTTGAATTGGAACGCGCGGTGGCCAGACCGATCGACGTCATCCTCTCGCCATCCGAGTCGCCAAACGACGCGGCGCCCAACCGATCGGACAAGGACAGTGCTGAAGGAGGTCAACCATGAGTTCCGTCATGCGTCGACGTAAACGAGTTCAATCGCTCGTCACCGTAGTCGTAGCCGCGCTGGTGCTCGTGGGTGGTTGCTCGGACACCGGTGGGCCCGGTCCGGCATCCGATTTTGGGCAGTTCGCGGTCGATTTCGCCAGGGAGGCGCTTGCCGCATGGCTATTGTAAATCCACCTGGCGCAGGGCGGCGCCTTCGGCAAACAGTGGAGTCTTGGAGAGATCGAATGCTACTCTTCGTACCTGAATCGTACCCCGCGCATTTCCGCGGCGACGTGGCGAGCAGCAAGAACGCGGTTTCAATAGTTGCTGTCATCGCACTTGTTCTCATGCCCGGTTGTCGTCACAAAGACACGTCGAACGCCGTCCCAGACAAGGCGACCGACGCTCACGCTCACGGTGATTCGCACGAGGGGCATGCTCGCGGCGAAGAGCAACATTCCGGTGAGGTAAAACTGACCAGCGATGCCATCGCGCGCTATGGAATCAGGATTGAATCGGCTTCCCTTTGGAAGCTCCAACCGGCTTTCATGGCACCAGCCCGCGTGGCGTTCAACGCCGAGACCATGGCGCACGTCGGTTCTCCGCTGCCCGGCCGGGTCGTGGAGCTTCCCGTTCGCTTGGGTGACAAGGTCCAAATCGGAGACGTGCTTCTCCAGGTAGAAAGCCCTCAACTGGGCGAAGCGCAGAGCGAATTCCTTCAGAAGCGTATCTTGGCCCAGTCGGCTATTCCTGCGGTGGAACTTGCGAGGAACGCCTTGGACCGTGCGACCAGACTCTACGATCAGAACCGCGGCATCGCGCTGGACGAGGTCCAGAAGCGAGAAGCCGAATTTCGCGTGGCGTTCGCCGCCCAAAAATCAGCCGAGTCCGCAGTGATAGCCGCAGAGAACAAGCTTCATCTGTTGGGCATGGACCAGGCCGCCGTCGAACGGCTGGTTGAAAGCGGCGAGGTGCAGTCCCGGTTCCCGATCCGCGCGCCCGTTCCCGGCACGGTCGTCGAGCGGGAGGTCACTCTTGGCGAGCTGGTCAGCCCCGAGAAGGAAGCTCTTCTCGTCCTCGCAGACACTGAGACGGTGTGGGTGTTGGCCGATGTGCCCGAGGCGCGGCTTCCCAACGTCGTGGTCGGTGCCGCGGCATGGCTCAAGACGAGCGGACTGGAGACGCACAAACACGAAGGGTCGGTCTCGTACATCGCGCCCATGGTCGATGCCCGCACGCGCACCGCGCAAGTCCGCATCGACGCCAAATGCGAACACGGTTCGCTATGGCCCGGCATGTTCGTCCAGGCCGAAATTACCGCAACCGATCGCAACAACCCGGACCCAGCGCCCGTCATCGCAGTACCCGAAGAGGCGGTTCAGACGATGGACCGCCGCTCAGTCATCTTCGTTCCGGTTCCCAATGAGGAGAATACGTTCGTCCAACGCGCGGTGAGCGTTGACAAATCCGTATCCGGACTGGTCCCGATCCACAGCGGACTTGTTGAGGGAGAACCATACGTCGCGGCGGGCAGCTTCATCCTCAAAGCGGAACTCGGCAAGGGTTCGGCGGCCCACGAACACTAATCCACGACGGAGCGCACTCTTATGCTCGAGCAAGTTCTTCATTTCTCGATACGCAACCGATGGTTGATCGTGATCCTTACGGCAGTCGCAGCGGCGATCGGCGTCTATTCACTGCAACGCCTGCCCATTGACGCAGTCCCGGACATCACCAACAACCAGGTGCAGATCAACGCCGTGGCTCCGTCCCTCTCGCCCATCGAGGTCGAAAAACTGGTCACGTTCACGATTGAGAACGCCTTGGCGGGAATTCCCGGCTTGCAGTCCACTCGCTCGTTGTCCCGCAACGGCTTCGCGCAGGTGACCGCGGTGTTTGAGGACGAAGTCAATGTCTATTTCGCACGTCAACAGGTCGCGGAGCGCCTCGGCGAGGCCAAGGAAACACTTCCACCCGGTGTAGAGCCAATCATGGGGCCAATTGCCACCGGTCTGGGCGAGATCTACATGTACACCGTCGAGTATGCGCACCCGCATGGCCGGGGTGCGCCGATCCGGGACGGCGACGCGGGCTGGCAGAGCGACGGGGCGTATTTCACTCCGGAAGGGCGACGGCTTACCAACGATCTGGAGCGCGCCGCCTACCTCCGGGAGGTGCAGGATTGGATCATCCGTCCGCAGCTTAAGGGCGTGAAGGAAGTGGCGGGCATCGACGCCATCGGCGGCTACGTCAAGCAGTACCACGTTCAGCCTGATCCGATGAAGCTCGTCTCCTACGGACTTACCTTTCACGAAGTCATTGAGGCTCTGGAACGAAACAACGTCAGCACCGGCGCCGGGTACATTGAGCACAAGGGTGAATCCTACTTGGTTCGCGCCACTGGGCGGATCGAGTCCGTCGAGCAGATTGAGAACATCGTGGTTGGCAGCCGAAACGGCGTGCCCATCTATGTGCGCGATATCGTGCCGGAGGACGGCGTCGGCATTGGCCGCGAGCTTCGCACCGGCTCGGCCAGCGAGAACGGAGAGGAGGTCGTCGTCGGTACGGCGATCATGCTGCTGGGAGCGAACAGCCGGACCGTCGCTGCCGCTGTCGATAGGAAGATGCCCGACATTCAACGTAGCCTACCCCCTGATATCCATGCCAAGACGGTGCTTAACCGTACCAAGTTAGTCGATGCAACGATCAAGACTGTGCAGAAAAACCTGGTAGAGGGCGCCGTTCTCGTCGTTGTTATACTCCTTCTGATGCTGGGAAACGTCCGGGCCGCGTTGATTTGCGCGGCCGCCATTCCGCTCTCCATGCTCATGACGGCCACGGGCATGGTGCAGAGCAAAGTCAGTGGCAACCTCATGTCGCTGGGCGCAATCGACTTCGGTCTGATCGTGGATGGCGCCGTGATCATTGTCGAGAATTGCTTGCGGCGACTGGCAGAGCGGCAGCACCACGAAGGCCGTGTCCTGACGCTCCAGGAACGTCTGCACGAGGTGATGATCGCGGCGAAGGAGATGATCCAGCCGTCCGTGTTCGGACAGGCCATCATCATCACCGTCTATATCCCAATCCTGGCGCTGACCGGCATCGAAGGAAAGATGTTTCATCCCATGGCCATGACCGTCATTTTCGCCCTCATCGGCGCCTTCATCCTGTCTCTTACTTTCGTACCAGCCATGGTCGCCATCCTCGTCAGGGGTCGGGTGAAGGAATCAGAGATGTTTCTCATACGATGGGCGAAGGCCATCTATGCGCCCATTGTCCGTTGGGCCGTGCGTCTGCGATTCGTTGTCGCCGGCGCAGCGGTCATCGCGTTCGTCGGCTCACTTCTTCTTTTCAGCACGCTGGGGCAGGAGTTTGTGCCTACCCTTGACGAAAAAGACCTCGCGTTGCAGGCGCTGCGCATGCCCAGTACGTCACTTACCCAGTCGCAGGAAATGCAGTTTGATCTCGAACGCACGGTCAGCCAATTCCCCGAAGTCGCTTTCGTCTTTTCGAAAACGGGAACGGCGGAGCTTGCTTCCGATCCGATGCCACCCAACATCTCTGACACTTTTGTCATTTTCAAACCGCACGAGCAGTGGCGGAGTGAAGTTGAACTTGCCAAGCTGATTGCGGAGACGACCGAAGAAATCGAGCGCCTCGGTGCCCACTACGAAAACGAAGAGGCCGAAGGCGGGCACGAGCACGGCGAACTCAAAGTGGAGGGACACAAAGGCAAGCTCGTCAAACTGATCGAGCTTGCAGTCAAGGCGCTGCCCGGAAACAACTACGAATTCACGCAGCCGATCCAGATGCGGTTCAACGAATTGATTGCCGGTGTGCGCGGCGACGTAGCCATCAAAGTTTACGGCGACGACTTCGATGCCATGCGCCGCACGGCGGAAGAGATCCTTGGCGTGTTGCAGGGCATTCGCGGGGCCGCCGATGCGAAGGTCGAACAGACCACGGGGTTGCCCGTCCTCACCGTGGACATCGACCGGGCTGCGACCGCCCGATACGGCTTGAGCATGGCCGACGTTCAGGACGTGGTCGCCGCCGCGATGGGGGGCCGGGAAGCTGGGCTGGTCTTTGAAGGCGATCGTCGCTTCGACTTGGTTGTTCGCCTGCCGGAGGCACTTCGAGGCAAGCTCGAAACTCTGGAGACCCTACCCATCCCCCTGCCACGGAGCGAAGAACCCGAGCAAACCGTTCATTTGGCTTCGCAGCGATTCGGCGGCGGATTGGAAGCCGCTGAGACCGGGTTCATTCCTCTGAGCCACATCGCGAGTGTTTCCATTGACGAAGGTACAAACCAGATCAGCCGCGAAAACGGGAAGCGGCGCATCGTTGTTCAAAGCAACGTTCGCGGCCGCGACCTCGGCTCTTTTGTGCAGGAGGCTCAAGCCAAGGTCGCAAGTGTCCAACTCCCGCCCGGCGGCTGGCTGGTCTGGGGAGGCACCTACGAGAACCTCGTTGCGGCCAAGCAGCGCCTGACGGTCGTGGTGCCGGTGTGCTTCTTTCTTATTTTCCTCCTGCTCTTCGCCACCTTCAAGAGCGTCAAGTATTCGCTCTTGGTGTTCAGTGCCGTGCCGCTTGGGCTCACTGGCGGTATCGTCTCGCTGTGGCTCCGCGACTTGCCCTTCTCGATCTCAGCAGCCGTAGGGTTTATCGCCCTTTCGGGCGTCGCCGTACTGAACAGCCTGGTCATGGTTACGTTTATCAATCAACTTCGCCGCGAGGGCATACCTCGCGATGAGGCAATCCACAACGGCGCACTCACGCGACTTCGGCCCGTACTCATGACGGCGCTCGTCGCCTCATTCGGATTTGTACCGATGGCCATCGCCTCTGGGACGGGCGCCGAAGTCCAGCGCCCCCTTGCGACCGTCGTGATCGGCGGTCTCATCACCAGCACATTTTTGACGCTGCTTGTGGTGCCCGCCCTCTATCGCATTTTCACCGGCTGGGATCCCACCGGGCTCCCGGTCCCGGTTCAACAGCCGTGGGAAAAGCTCGAAGCAAAATTCGACGGTGGAACGACCCTGGCGCCTCGTAACGCAACGGAGCCGCCCAAGCACGAGTAGCGGATGGTTCCGCCGGAGGCATCGATCATGTATAAGAGCGTGTATAAGAAGGTCCATTTCACTGACAACTGAGACGTCTGGTCATTAAGTTTATCATTGCCAGATGGATCATGGATTCACTGGTTTCGGTCAGTTCTTCATAGTCCTTGCTGAGGCGGC
>JABFSN010000126.1 GCA_013140575.1 Phycisphaerales bacterium
ACCGATTTCGACGCATTCTGATTCGCTGGGAGAAGAAACCGGAGAATTATCTGGGCTTGCTGCATATGACCCTGGCCTGCATTACCTTTCAGGCGTCGAAACTGTTTTTGGGATAGGCCCTTAGTCGACACGAGCAGCGAGCCAGTCGGACAGGAACGCTTTCGGTTCTGGCGCGGCGGCGGCGGAGCGGAAGACGTCGAGCGTATTCGCCCAGTTGAAGCCGGTGGCGGCGTAGACCTCGCCGAATAGTCCCAAGTCGAGATTGTAGCGGTAGTTGGCCAGCATCCAGGCGTTGTTGGTGGGCATGCGCTGCACCCATTCGTACGATTCGGGATGGTGCAGGGTCGGATGCACATCGTGCAGGAAGCGATCGCGACCGGCCTGGAACACGGCCTCGCGGCCGGCGATTTTCGCCTCGCGGCCGATATCCGTGGCGTAGTAGTCCTGCAGATCGGCAAACAACCGGAACATGAATGCGTTGTAAGCGTCGGTGTCGTCGAAGCGCTCGGCGGCGTCGGCGATTATGTTTTCGTCGAACGCGCGGTCGCGCAGGTATTCGACCGTGCCGGCGCGGGCCACGAACGTGGCCAGGCTTTCGTTGAAATCGGTGTCGCCGGATCGGAAGACGGTGTCGTGCAGCAGTTCGTGGATGACGGTTTCGATGACGGTCAGATCGTCGCGGCGCAACATGCCGGATCGAATGGGATTGGGAAGCAGATCGCGAAGGCTGTAGGCGTCCACTTCGTACATCAACACGTCGAGACCTTCACCGGTCAGGCGGTCGCGAAAGCGTTCGGCCAGTTCGCGATCGAAGAAACCAAGATAGGGGACGGTGCCGACGAATGGAAACGACCAGGTTTGTTCGCTCAACGAATCGGGTTCGGAAGCGGATACGTTGTAGACGCGCGTCGAATCGCCGAGGTCGAGGAACAGGGTGAAGCTGCGGCTGTTGCGCAGTCCCATTGTTTCAATAGCGTAGATTCGCGCGTCCTGAATCAGGCGCAATTTGGCCTGTTGATCGGCGTCGAGGTTTCCGCCTTCCAACGCCTTTTCGACGGGGACGCTGCCGGCGATGGCCTGAAGCTGACCGGCGATGAGCGACGGCAGATAGAGCAGGTCGGGGCCGCACCCGTTGGTTAGGCCGAAGCAGGCGAGGGCGCCGACAACACATAACACGCTGGTTGCTTGTTTGATTTCACGATTCGGATAACGCGAGCGTGGCGTACGTCGCGAATCTTCCGCCCCTACGGGGCTAATTCGAGGAGGGTGAACGGTCCGGGGGCTGACGCCCCCGGCTATTGACTGTCGCCCCTTCGGGGCTGGGCAAGAACAGGCTTGTGACTGTGGCCCCTTCGGGGCTACGCGAAAAAACGGGCGTAACGAACTGGCAAAAGTGAGTGGCGGACGACGGTGGCTGCGAGTCATTTAGTGTTTCCGGTTTCGAAAGCCCGTGGGTCATTGTCGTCGAGAATCGGCGGGCGACGCAAGTGCCGTATCGGACCGTGGCGTGGTGGATAGACCGGTCGTAAATTGTTCATAACCATTTGTGATCCATAAGGTTGGCGTTCTATCGACGGAATGCGACAGATTATCGAAATGGCATTGGACTTCCGAATTCAGCGGTTCTAGTATCACGATGAGGAAGCAGCACTGAACGGGCGGTAAAGGGTTGCATCCAGGGCCGTGAAAACGGCGGTTACATTCGCACAATTCGGTCAGTAATCGGGGCAATTCGGTAGGAAGTGCCGGGGTCCGGCTGCGCTCATCGCGCGCCGGTCGAGGACGGGAGAACGCCATGTTGCAGGCACAGAAAGCGGGTCTGTCGCGGAGCATCGCGACCCCTCGAACCATTCGAGCCAGCGTGACGGTGGTGCGGTCGTCGGGCGAGGGACAGACGATCGAGCTGAATCGTTCGGTCACGATTTTTGGATCGCACAAGAGCGCCAAGGTGCGGCTGAAACACCCGGCCGTGGCGCCGGCGCACTGCGCGATCATCAACACGGGCACGCGGCTGCTGCTGGCGGATCTGGCCAGCCGGGCGGGCACGACGGTGAACGGCGAGACGGTGGAAGTGGTGGAGCTGAAGCCCGGCGACGTCTTCCATGTGGACACGTGGAAGTTTCGGGTATCGGTGAATCAAGGCGGAGACACGTGCAGCGGCAGTTCGATCGCGGCGACGCAGTTCGGCGATGCCACGAGCATGTCGCTGGAGTGTGCCGGCGGCGAAACGTCGTGGCATGATTTGCCGGAAGTGTTCGTGATCGGCCGGCGGGATTCGTGCGCGGTGCGGATCGAGGGCCGCGGGGTGTCGCGGGCGCATGCGCTGGTGTGCGTTCTGGACGGTCGGCCGGCAATCTTCGATCTGCACAGCGCCAACGGGATGCGGGTCAATGGGCGATCGACGGCGATGACACAACTGGCCCCCGGCGATCAGATCAGCATCGGGTCGCGCGAATTGCGGGTGTCGGACATCCGCGGTCCGGGCGGTCGGTTCGATCTTCAGGAATCGTGCTACATGTTCGACGGTCCGGGTGACGCCCGGGTGCGGCTGGCGCTGTCGGCGGAGGATGGATCGTCGGCCGCGTTCGTGCGCTCGATCGACGCGGCGCCGGGAATGCCGCGGTCGGAACGGTTGGGACCGATCCTGCCGTCTGAACGGGGGATGATGCGGATCAACGGCGACCGGCAGGGATGGGAAGCGGAACTGGCGACGCGCGAGGATCGATTGCGGCAGCGGCAGATGGAGATGGACGAGCATCAGCGCGAGCTCGATGGGCGCGAACTGGAGCTGGGCGACCGCGAACACCTGCTGCAATCATCGGCACGCAAACTGGTGGACACCCACCACGCGAAGGTCGCGGCCGCGACGGACGATGCGCGCAAAGCACTGGACGAGAGCCGGCGAAATGTGGAGCTGCTGGCGGACGAATTGGAACGGTGCCGCGCGGAGTTGGAGACGCTGCGTCAAGAGGTGCAGAATGCGCCGTCTTCCGCAATCGAGCAGTCGGCAATCCAATCGCTGGAAGCTGAGTATCACTCCCGTGCGGCCGAGTTGGCGGAGCAGGCGGCCGTGGTCGAAGCCCGGGAGCGGGCGCTGGCGGACGCGGAATCGGCATTGGCCGCGCGGACGACGGAAATGGACGCCGGTGTTGCGGCGCTGGTCCGCGAACGGGAGGTGTTGGGAGACAGCCGGCGGGTGATCGACGCGGAGCGTGCGGTTCTGGATTCGATCCGCGCGGAGACGGAAGCGCGAATTCGCCTGATGGCCGAGCAGTCGGCGAGTATCGAGGGGCGCGCCCATGCGTTGTCGGCCGAACAATCGTGGCTGACGGGCCTGGCGGAGGAATTGAACGGCCGGGAGCGCGATCTGGCGGCGCGTTCGGAGGCCGTCGAGCGCCGTGTCCGCGAAATCGAGTTGCGGGGCGCGGAGATTGAAGGTCAACGAGCGGCAATCGGCGAGCGGTCGGCGGTTTTGATCCGCGAGGCAGCGTCGGTTGCGGCCGAGCGGGTGTCGCTGGCGTCGGACCGGGCGGTGCTGAGTGCGGAACGGGAGTCGGCGGCCGCGGAACGAGAAGCGTTGTCCGTGGAGCGCGGCGCGATGGCGGCGCGGGAAGGGGAGTTTGAGGCGTCGCGGAAGACGCTGGATGCGCGGGTCGAGGCGTTCGAGCGAGATTGTGGGGAGCGAGAACGGCGGTTCGACGCGTTGCGCGGTGAACTGGATGAAATGAACGCGGCGTTGTCGAGCCGTGCGGAAGAACTGCGGCGTGATTCGCGGAAGATGAGCGTACACCGGGTGGCGTTGGCCGGAAGAATTCGAGCCATCCGTGCGAGCCGGCGGATGCTCGCGGAGCGGAAGTCGTCGCTGCGGACGCGGCTGGAGGCCGTGCGGCGGATGGGTGACGGACTGCGTGACCGAAGCGACGAGGCCCGGGCGAGTGACCAGGCCATCGAATGGCGCGGGGCACGGCTGGCCGAGCGGGAAGCGGAGATCGAATCGCGGACGGTGGAACTGGAGCGCCGCGATCAGCGTATCGCCGACGGTGATGCAGGCGTCAAAGCGTTGCGCGACGAGCTGCGGCAGCGGGAAGAGACGCTGCGGTCGCGTGCGGTCGCGATCGGTGAGGAAACGGCGAAGCTGGCGATTGAACGGACGGACGTCGAATCGGCGCGAGCGGGTCTGGAAGCCGAACGCCGGCGATGGGTCGATCAAGATCGAAGCATGGAGTCGCGTCGGGCCGAGATGGCCGATGTGCAGTCCGCGATCGATTGCGCGCGGGCGGAACTGGACGTGAACCGGCGGCAGTGCGACGCGCGAGCGTCGGAAGCGGAATCGCAATGGGCGGAATTGGCCGGTCTGCGGGCGGAACTGGCCGAGCAGCGGACGGCGATCGAGGAATCGGCCCGGAAGTTGGCCGAGGATCGGACGGTGTTCGAGCGAGATCGGCGCAAGCCGGGTGCGACGCGGGTCGTGGCGACGCAGATTGAGGAGTTGACGGCCCGGGAATCCGTGCTGGCGGAGTTGTCCAAGTCGCTGGACGCCCGGTCGCGGGAATTGGCCGCACGGGAACGCAAGCTGCATTCGCGGGAGCCGGTGCTGACGGAGTTGTCGAAGTCGCTGGAAACGCGGTCGGCGGAAATCGAGTCGCGCCATGCGCGCCTAACGGAGCAGCAGGCGGAATTGCAGGCGCGACGGGCGGAAATGGATCTGCGCCGGGAGGAGCTGGAGGCACGGGCGTCGGCGATTTCGCAGCAGTACGAAGCGCTGCAACGGGCGATCGATCCGTACGCGGTGACGGATGAACGATCGTGCGAGGTGTTGCGGATGATGAATCCGGAGCTGGGCGATTCGGTGCGGGTGCTGCGGCGTCTGGGGTTTGAGGGATCGTTTGACGAGCTGGTGCGCAAGGCGCAGGAGGATCTGTCGAACGGGCAAGCGGAGCGTAAGCGGCGGAGTGGATCAAAATGGAATCCGTTCCGATAACGGCGCCGTTCTGACCGCAACGTGGGGTGGCGGTCGGGCGGCCCGTTACGGAACGGGTCCTTAAGACAACTAATCCGATCGCGATCGGTGGATTGCCGGTCGGGTCGTTCGGTTCGCCCAGGGGTGGCAATGGGAAGAACGGACGATACCGACCGGCTTGTTTGTTGGGGAAGGGACGGGGGGAAGAAGGGACGGAGGGACGGAGGG